>JAZKHN010000245.1:0-11097 GCA_040385325.1 Pseudomonadota bacterium | reverse complement strand
CGCTTGCCCCCACACGCGGCAGCATGGTCAAGCCCATGCGCGTGCTGATCTGCGGCATTCCCAACGTCGGCAAGTCCACCCTCATCAACACGCTGACCGGCAAGCGCGCCACCAAAACCGGTGACGAGGCCGGCATCACCAAGGTCGAGCAGCGGCTGGTGCTGGCCGACGGCTTTTATTTGTGGGACACGCCGGGCATGCTGTGGCCGCGCATCATCGTCGCCAAGAGCGGCTACAACCTGGCCGCCAGCGGCGCGATCGGCCGCAATGCCTTCAACGAGGAAGAAGTCGCGCTCGAGCTGCTCGATTACCTGATCAAGACCTACCCTTCGGCGCTGGAAGCCCGCTACAAGGTTGAGGTCACGCCTGGCATCACCGATGAGCAGATGCTGGAAGAAATAGGCCGCAAGCGCGGGGCTGTGTTGACCAAAGGCCGTGTGAATTTGCAGAAGGCGGCGGAAATTGTGATTTACGAATTTCGCGCATCCACTTTGGGGCGCATCACGCTGGAAACGCCTGACGAGTTTGCCGGCTGGCTTGCTGCCGGGCAATTGCTTGATGCCGAGCGGCAGGTGAAGAAGGACAAGATCGAGACCAGTCGGTTGATCAAGTTCAAGAAGATTCCCCGGCCTGAGAAGGCGCGGCGTTCGGATGAACGGGATACTGAATAGCTGTTACCTGATGTAGGGCGCGGCATCACCCCAGAGCCGCATCACCGCTGACTGCGAAAATCCTTCAGCTCCCTTACCAGCCGCTCAAACTCGCTGACCATCGCCGGCGAAGCCGCATAAAAAACCGCAAACTTGCCCATCAACGTCCGCACATACAGCCGCGGCGCAATCAGCCATTCAAGACCGCGAACACGTATGAGCTTGCCGTAGGCCAGCTCGCGCATGTCCATCTGCTTGTCCCACACCCAGCTCTGGTACAGCCCATCGGCTGCGATGCGCGTGGTGCTGCGCAGGATGTGCCACCAGGTGTAGAGCATCAGTGCCAGGCCGGCCATGAACCAGCCGCCGCCTACGCCCAGGCCATTGGCCCGGGTGGCGAGCCAGGCGCGAAAAAGTGAGATGGCGCACGCAAAGACGATGACGGTCGCCAGGACTTTGAAGGGCTTTGAGAAGGCCGGACCGGTGCTGCCGCTGGCCTCCGGCGCAAAGCGGAAGGGCGGTGGGCCCATGGCCTCCAGGGGCAGGTTCTGCATAGGTGCTTGCTCAGGTGGCCGCAGGCCGCCAGCGTGGGTGCTGGCAGGTCCTTGTCGTGCGGCTTTATTTCTTGGCCGGGTCTGCAGCCGGGGCTTCCGGCTCAGGCGGTGGTGGCAGTGCGTCTGAAGCACCGGGCAGGGGGTTGTTCATCGATGCGTTCTCGTCTGGCGGTGCCTCAAGCTGCACCTTGTCGAGATCCACGACCTGGGGTTTGTCGAGGAACACCGTCACCGTCTGCGGCACAAAAATCACGATGGCCACCAGGATCAGCTGCATGATCACCCACGGAATGGCACCCAGGTAGATGTCATTGGACTTGATGGCAAACGGTATTCGTTTCTCCTTGAACAGCGTGTCGGCAATGCCCCGTAAATAAAACAGTGCAAAACCAAAGGGCGGATGCATGAATGACGTTTGCATGTTCACGCACAGCAGTACGCCGAACCAGATCAGGTCGATGCCCAGCTTGCTCGCCACCGGTGCCAGCATGGGCAGGATGATGAAGGCGATCTCGAAGAAGTCGAGGAAGAAGGCCAGGAAGAAAATGAAGATGTTGACCACGATCAGGAAGCCGATCTGGCCGCCGGGCAGGCCGGTCAGCAGGTGCTCGACCCAGCGTGCGCCGTCCACGCCCTGGAACACCATGGAGAACACGCGTGCACCGATCAGGATGAACACCACCATGGCTGTCAGGCGCATGGTGCCGACCATGGCGTCCCACACAAGCGGTCGGGTCAGACGCTTGTGCAGCGCTGCCAGCAGCAGTGCCCCCACCACACCCATCGCGCCGGCTTCGGTCGGCGTGGCGATGGCGGTATCTATGCCGGGCAGGCCGCCCATGGAGCCCAGCACAGCGAAGATCAGGATGGCGGACGGGATGATGCCGCGCAGGCACTTGCCCCACAGAGCCCAGCCATTGAGCGTGCGCGCAGTCTTTGGCACGCCCGGTACGTGGCTGGGCTTGAAAACGCCGAGCATGAAGGTGTAGCCGGCAAAAATCAGCACCTGCAGGATGGAAGGACCCCAGGCACCCTTGTACATGTCGCCTACCGAACGGCCCAGCTGGTCTGCCATGACGATCAGCACCAGCGATGGCGGCACCAGCTGCGTGATGGTGCCCGAGGCCGCCAGCACGCCGGTGGCGTAGCGCATGTTGTAGCCGTAGCGGATCATCACCGGCAGCGAGATCAGCGCCATTGCAATCACCTGGCCGGCAACCGTGCCGGTGATGGCGCCGAGAATGAAACCAACGATGATGACCGAATAACCGAGGCCGCCGCGCACCGGGCCGAAGAGCTGGCCCATGGAGTCCAGCATGTCTTCGGCAAGCCCGCATTTTTCAAGTATGGCGCCCATGAAGGTGAAAAACGGAATCGCCAGCAGCAACTCGTTCGACAAAATGCCCACCATGTTGAGCGGCAGGTTGGACATGAAACTGGGCGGGAACCAGCCCATCTCGATGGCGATCAGCCCGGAAGCCATGCCGAGGGCCGACAGCGAGAACGCCACCGGGAAGCCGATCAGCATGATGAGCACCAGGCCCGCAAACATGATGGGCGCGAAGTTTTCCATTTGCATTTTTATTGTCCTGAGAGATTTTTCTGGATAGCGGGAAGTGCGAAAAAACGCGGTTTACTGAACCGGCTTTTCGTAGTGCGTATCCATCTCGAAGATGCCCTTCAGGTAGCAGACGCGCTTGACGATCTCTGACAGGCCCTGCACAAACATCAGGCCGAAACCCAGCGGCAGCAGCAGCATGAAGGGCCAGCGGATGAGACCGCCGGCGCTGGGAGACATTTCGCCGGTGGCGTATTTGTCAAGAAACAGCGGCCAGCTCAGCCAGCCCAGCACGGCCATGGCCGGCAGCAGGAAGAAGACCAGCCCGAACAGGTCCACATACACCGGGCCGTTGCCCTTCAGCCTGCCGTAAACGATGTCCACGCGCACATGTTCGTTGAGCTTGAGCACCACGGGCGCGCCCAGCATCACGGTGGCGGCGAACAGGTACCACTGGATTTCAAGCCAGCCGTTGGAGCTGATGTTCAGCCCGTAGCGGATCATGGCGTTGCCTGCGGAAATAAGCGCTGCTGCCAGCACCGTCCATGCGGCGATCTTGCCGAGTTTGGTCGAAAACCAGTCAAAAGCCAGTGCGAGTTTGAGAAGTGCAGACACGGTATGTCTCCGGAATAAGTCTGGTTGGATGGATCGGGTCAGGCCGGGTGCCCTTATGGGGCTGGCAGCCTGCCTAGCGGGTAATGGTACGCCCAATGCCCTGCTGGGCACTGAAGAAAGCCTGACATAAAAATTCCGGGTTTACCCCTAAAAACAGGGCTTTCCTGCTGCCCGTTTGGGGCATCTCAAAGGCGGTCCAGAACAGCCTGGTTCAGACCACTTCAAGCCCGCTGCCTTCGGTCATGCGACCTATCGTGGCGGCCTCAAGGAAACCGCCGCGTTTGAAGCAGGCCAGTACCTCGGCCTCGCATTCGGGGGCGCATGCGACCAGCAATCCGCCGCTGGTTTGCGGGTCACTCAGCAGCGCCTGTTGTGCGGCAGTGATGCCTGCGGGCAGCGATACTTCGCCGCCATAGCTCGCCCAGTTGCGGCCCGAGGCGCCTGTCACCACGCCTGCAGCTGCAAGTTCAAGCACGCCGGGCAGCAGGGGGATCTGGTCAAGCGTGATCTGCATCTTCAGTTGTGCGCCGCGTGCCAGTTCCAGCCCGTGGCCGGCCAGGCCAAAGCCGGTGATGTCGGTCAGCGCATGCACACCGTCGAGTTTGGCCAGCTCAATGCCGGGCTTGTTGAGTTGTGTGGTCACGGCCATCATCTGCGCATAGCCCTCGGCCGGCAAAATTTCCTTCTTCAGCGCGGCCGACAAAATACCCACGCCCAGCGGCTTGCCCAGAATCAGGATGTCGCCAACTTTGGCGCCCGAGTTTTTCTTCACACGCGACGGGTGCACCAGGCCCAGCACCACCAGGCCGTAGATCGGCTCGACCGAATCAATCGTGTGGCCGCCGGCAATCGGTATGCCTGCGTCGCGGCAGACGTCCTGCCCACCGCGCAGGATGGCGCCGATGGTTTCCAGCGGCAGCACATTGATGGGCATGCCCACCAGGCCCAGCGCCATGATGGGCGTGCCGCCCATGGCATAGACATCGCTGATGGCATTGGTCGCGGCGATGCGGCCAAAGTCATATGGGTCGTCGACGATGGGCATGAAAAAATCGGTGGTGGCGATCAGCGCCTGCTCATCATTGAGCAGGTACACGGCCGCGTCGTCAGCGGTTTCTATGCCTACCAGCAGCTCTTTCGGGATGGGCAGGTTGCTGGAGTTCTTGAGGATCTCGCTGAGCACGCCGGGCGCAATCTTGCAGCCGCAGCCACCACCGTGCGACAGGCTGGTCAGGCGCGGTGTGGCTGTGCGTGTTGGGGCTTCAGGTGCGTTCATGGCTGTCTTTCGGGTGGCTTGCGCCTGGCGTTATGTTTGGCTTTGTATGTAAGGCGCTGTGCAGCAAGTTTAGGACAAGCCCACGTTCGCGCGCAGGTTCAAAAAGTGGTGCCCGCTGCCTGCACTGGTCCTGCAGCAGCGCCAAAAATGGGGGCTCTGCCCTGCAGCGCCTGACAAGAGCGGCCAGTTGCGCATGGTCTCCCGTCTCGAAATAGCCGGCGTAGCCCTCGCCCAGCATGCCGATATTGCCGCTGATGCATGAGGCCAGCACCGGTGTGCCGGCCTGCACGGCTTCAAGAATGACCTGCGCGCCGCCTTCCATCTCCGAGCAGTTCACCAGCACGTGGGCGCGTTTGATGTGCTGGCGCGTGGCGCTGCGGCTCAAGCCGCCCAGCCAGCGGTAGCGGGTCGTGTTCCTTGCGGTAGCGACGGCGGATTCGGCAAGCGGGGGTTCCAGTGCATCGCCTATCTGTACAAACCTCACGCCACCGGCAAAGTCGTGTTCAGCGGCCTTCATGAAGGTCAGGGGGCCTTTCTCCTGACGAAGGTGGCCGACCATCAATGCGCAAAAGCTGTGGGTTGACTTCACGGCAGGGACAAGCCGGGGAGCCGACTGGTAAATCACATGGGTCTTGCTGCGCCAGGCTTCAGGTACCGCGCCCAGCCCGGCATCCTGCAGCACCACCAGATGTGTGGCCAGCGCCAGCGACTTCTGCGCATCCGCATCGCTGTGGATGTCGCGGTACAGGTCGGTGCCCGTCAGTACCACGATCAGGGGTTTGGCGGGCCAGGCCCGGGCCCAGGCGTGAATCGATTCGGCCGAGCGCCGGGCATGCAACGCCAGCATGAGTTGCGGCTCGCGGCCTGTTGACGAAGCGGGCTGTCGTGATGGCCATTGCGATGTCAAGGCAATGTCACAATGGCCTGAGAGAAATTTTGCCCATCGGTGCGCGGTGTGCCAGTTCCCGTTGTTCGCTTCCTGCATCGCCGGGCTGACCAGCACGATATTTTTCAGGACGAGATTTGTGGCCTCAGATTCCCATCCCCCGCTACCTGCCGCGTCTGCCAGGACGACCTCCGCGCTGATCGATTCGCCGCTCATGCGCAGCGCGGGGAAGGACGTTTTGTCTCTGGCGCTCATGGATGCGCGCAATCATACGCTGCACCTTTTTGCGCAGTACCAGCAGGCGCTGGAGGGCGTGAACTTCAGCGTGCCCCTGATGCCCGAGATCAACCCGCCGCTGTGGGAACTGGGTCATGTCGGCTGGTTTCAGGAGTGGTGGATTGGCCGCAACATTCAACGCGCCACAGGGGCGCGCCTGCCTTCCCCCACCTCGCCCCATTCGCGCCTGGCCTCGATAGAGCCACATGCCGACGCGTGGTGGGATTCCAGCCACGTGCCGCACGACACGCGCTGGGCGCTGCCGCTGCCGGGCGCTGACAGTATCCGTGCCTACCTGCTCGACACCCTGGAGACGACGCTTGAGCTGCTTGAAAAAGCCGGTGACGACGATGACGCGCTTTATTTCTACCGCCTCTGCCTGTTTCATGAAGACATGCATGCCGAGGCTTTTGCGTACACCGCGCAGACACTGGGCCTGGCGCTGGACCCCGCCCTGCAGGCCGTCTTCACCCCGCCCGCCATGGCCGGGCGCGAGCCGGTGCTGGTGCCGGCCACCGTCTGGCAGCTGGGCAGCGCCGCTGACAACGGTTTTATGTTTGACAACGAAAAAAACCAGCACCCGGTGCAGGTGCCCGAGTTTGAAATCGACGCCCAGCCCGTGACCTGGGCGCAGTTTGTCGAATTTGTGGACGACGGCGGCTACGACAGTCCGGAGTGGTGGCACCCCGAGGGCTGGCAGTGGCTGCAGAAGCTGGCCGAAGGCGAAGGAAGAAGAGGCCCGCGGTATGTTGACCAGATAGGCGTGGCCAGCGGCGCGGTGATGCAGACGCGTTTTGGCGTGCCCAGACGGATGTCCGGCAACCAGAGCGCCATGCACATGACCTGGTGGGAGGCCGACGCCTGGTGCCGCTGGGCCGGCCGCCGCCTGCCGTCAGAAGTTGAATGGGAAGTCGCTGCCCACACCGCAGCGCGGCGCGGTTTTCGCTGGGGCGATGTCTGGGAGTGGACGGGCACCACCTTCAGGGCCTACCCCGGCTTTACGCCCGATCCCTACGCCGAGTATTCACAACCCTGGTTCGGCACCCACAAAGTGCTGCGCGGCGCCTCGTTCGCCACCCGCGCCCGCATGAAGAACCCGAAATACCGCAACTTCTACCTGCCCGGGCGCGACGACATGTTTTGCGGTTTTCGTTCTTGCTCGCTATAAAAAAAGTAGCTGCTTACGTACGTATCTATTGGCCTGCAGCTGATTTAATGCTTGAAATGAGGCATTTTTTGCCGTTTTTGGCGTGTTTTGACGGTCCAAAACGGCCTTCAAGGACCTGAAGGCTCAAAAAGTTAATATGGAAGTTAACTTTTTATTAATTTTTAACGTGTACATTAAATTTTTAATGTTTACGGTAAAAATTGATCGTTTGCCACTGATGATGCGTCATAGGCAAGTGCGACAACTGGCTCTTTTAAACGCCTCCCTATAATTCCCCGGTGTTCTCCACCCCGTCATCGCGCAACCGCCCATCCCTCTGGGCCAGGTTCGCGGCCTTCCTCAGCTTCCTCGCCGTTGTCTCGGCGCTGGTCGCGCCGGCGACCATGCTGGCCGAGGAAGTGCGTACCGGCAAGCTGGGCGGCGTGTGTGTGGTCAACATGGCCGCGCAAGGCAGTCCCGATGGCACTGAAGCCAGCGGTGGCAATGCGTCAAATGCCGGAACGCACTGTGAGTTGTGCGGCTCTTTGGGCATGGCCCTGCCACCGCTTGAAGTTGCCAGCATTCCCTGCGCACCGGGCACACAGGTGGCTGACGCTTCGGCACCTGCCCATCTGGCCGAATCCATCCCCGGCCTGCCGTTCAGCCGCGGCCCCCCGGCACTTTGAACTGAAACCGCTCAAGCTTCGCGCCTGAGCTTTGTTGCGCCCACGGCCTTGCGGCTGCGGCGCTGCCTGTTTTCTTTTCAAAGTGTCGATTCATGAATTCTTCCCGTGCCCGAACCGGGTTTCGCCTGAGCTGCGTGGCGGCCGGCGTGCTGGCCGGCCTGCCGGCTTTTGCCCAGACGACCGCAGATGTCGCACCCGCCAAATCCCTGGGCGTTGTCACCATCAACAGCGGCCGGCCCTCTTCACTGCCAACCCGAATACCCACCACCATTGAGGGCATCACCGGCGCGCAGATTGAGCAGACCATCAACGCCACCGATGCGGAAGACGCGCTCAAGTATTTGCCATCGCTCAATGTACGCAAGCGCTACAACGGCGACTACAACCATGCGGTGCTGGCTTCGCGCGCGTCGGGCACAGACCGCAGTGCCCGTTCGCTGGTATTTGCCGATGGCATTCCACTCAGCAACCTGCTCGGCAACGGTGCCAACTACACACCGCGCTGGGGGCTGGTCACGCCAGAAGAAATCGAGCGTGTCGATGTGCTGTACGGCCCGTATTCAGCCGCGTATTCGGGTAACTCGGCGGGGGCGGTGGTGGAGTACCTGACGCGCATGCCAACGCAGTTCGAGGCGCACGCCAAGATCGGGTTTTTCAGCCAGCCTTTCCAGCAGTTCGGCACCAGCGGTACTTTTAACGGCAACAACGCCAGCGCATCACTTGGCAACCAGTCGGGCGCGTGGTCGTGGTTTATCAATGCAGACCGCCTCAAAAGCAGCAGCCAGCCCTTGGTGTTCGCCAACAAACTGATCACGCAGGGCACCGTGAGCGCGCTGGGCACGCCTGTGACCGGCGCGATTGCAGGAAGGAACCCCCAGAACGCCGACTGGTTGCTCATCGGCAGTACCACGCAATACGACACCACGCAAAACCACCTCAAGGTCAAGCTGGCCTATGACTTTTCGCCCACGGTCAAGGCCAGCTACACCCTCGGCTTCTGGGACAACAACGCCACGGCCACGGGCGACTCATATTTGCATGATGCTGCGGGCGACAAGGTCTTCAGCGGCAACGTCAATATCGGTGGTCGCCAGTACACCCTGGCCCCCACCGACATTTCAACCAGCCGCAATGTGCTCGAGCACGTCATTCACGGCCTGAGTGTCAAAAGCAATACGCAGGGCGTGTTTGACTGGGAGGTCGCGGGCAGCCTGTACAACTACGCCAAAGACGAGTCACGCGCACCCATGGTCGCCTTGCCCAATGCCCTGACGGGTGGCGCGGGCCGCATCACTGACATGGGCGGTTCGGGCTGGAACACCCTGGCGCTCAAGGGCACCTGGCGGCCCGATGTTGAGACTGGCACAACCCACATCCTTGATTTTGGTTACCAGCGCGAGGCCTACCAGTTGCGAACGCTGGTGTCTGACACCACTGACTGGATTTCCGGCGGCGCGGGTGCGCGGTTCTCGGCATTCAACGGCAATACCAATCTGCAGAGCCTTTATGCCCAGGACAGCTGGAAGTTTGCCCCGGGCTGGAGCACCACGCTGGGCGGGCGCTATGAAAGCTGGCGCGCCTTTGGTGGACAGATTGGCAACGCGGCAAGTGTGCTGGGGCTGGCCGAACGCCATGAAAACCATTTTTCACCCAAGGCCGCCATTGCATACCAGCTCACACCCCTGTGGGCGCTCAAGGCTGCGACGGGCAGGGCGGTCCGCATGCCGACGGTGGCCGAGCTGTACCAGGGCAGCATCGCAGCCAACACGGTGGTCAACAACGACCCCTTGCTCAAACCAGAAAAAACCTGGTCTACCGAGTTCTCTGCCGAGCGTGATCTTGGCAATGGCCTGTGGCGCACCACGCTGTTTCATGAGAACACGCGCGATGCGCTGTATTCGCAAACCAACTTCAGCGTGACGCCCAACATCACCAATATTCAGAACATTGAGCGCGTTCGTACCCTGGGCCTTGAAACGGCCTACAGTGCCAGCGACGCGTTGGTTCGCGGGCTGGATCTTTCGGGCAGCGTGACCTATGCAAATTCAGTCATCGTGGCCAACCCCAACAACCCCGCGAGTGTGGGCAAGCGTCAGCCGCGCGTGCCCGACTGGCGCGCAACATTTTTGGCCAGTTACCGGGCCAGTGACAAACTGACCACCAGTCTGGGTGTGCGCTACAGCGGGCGGCAATTCGGCAATCTGGACAATTCGGATACCAACAGCCTGACCTATACCGGCAACAGCAGCTATCTGGTGGCGGACGTCAGGGTGAAGTACAAGTTTGCAAAACAGTGGAGCGCAAGCTTCGGCATCGACAACCTCAACAACGCCAGATACTGGGCCTTCCATCCCTACACCCAGCGCACCTACACCGCCGAACTGCGCTTTGACCTGTGACCCGTCTCAACATCTTTATCAACCCTGAACACATCATGAAAATCAAACCCAATAAAACATCCCTCGCTGCCTGTGTTTCGGCATTGCTGTGCACGGCCAGCCTGCCAGCTGCCGCCCACGTGGTGCTTGAATACCAGGTCGCCAATGCCGGCAGTTATTACAAGGCCACCTTCAAGGTCGGCCACGGTTGCGGCACATCGCCGACAAAACAGATGGTTGTCACCATCCCCGCAGGCGTGCAGGGCGCCAAGCCCATGCCCAAGGCCGGCTGGGCCATGGAGATAGCCCGCGAAAAGCTCGCCCAGCCCGTGGTGGACCATGGCCGCACCGTGACCGAGGACGTTTCCCGCATCACCTGGACGGCGAAGACCCCGGCCGACTACCTGCTAAATGAGTGGTACGACGAATTTGTGCTGCAGGCAAAGCTGCCGGGCAAGGCGGGCACCATGTACTGGCCGGTGAGCCAGGTGTGCGAGTCGGGCCGCACCGACTGGGTGGAGACCCCCAAGGCCGGGCAAAAGATGTCTGACCTCAAAAGCCCGGCGGCGGTTCTGGAAGTCATGCCCACAGGCGGTGGTGGCGAACATAAACATTAAATGCCCGGCATCGTCAGATCCGTTGAACTTACCCATCACATCGAGGACAAACCATCATGAAAACATCCACATACTTCAAGTCCGGCTCTTTGGCCGCTCTGGTCGTTTCCCTTGCAGTCGGCAGCAGCGCTTTCGCGCAATCCGCACCCGTCAAGATCGACAAGGCCTGGGCACGCCCCACCGTTCAGGGTCAAAGCGGCACCGGGGCCTTCATGAACCTGACGGCCCGCGAAGGCACAAAACTCGTCGGCCTGAGCTCGCCGGTGGCAGGCGTCGCCGAGGTGCATGAAATGAAGATGGAAGGCGACGTCATGAAGATGCGCGCGGTGTCTGGCGGGCTCGATCTTCCGGCGGGTAAAACCGTAGAGCTCAAGCCCGGCGGTTACCACGTCATGCTGATGGACCTGAAGGCACCGCTGGCCAAGGACAGCACTGTGCCCATGACGCTGCTGTT
>JAZKHN010000244.1:0-4607 GCA_040385325.1 Pseudomonadota bacterium | reverse complement strand
AAAGGAGCCAAGATGCAGAAAATCACCACCTTCCTGACCTTCAAGGATCAGGCCGAAGAAGCGATGAACTTTTATGTCTCGGTCTTCAAGGGCGCAAAAATCGGCCACACCCGTCGCTATTTCAAGGGCGCCCACTTGCCCGAAGGCACCTTCATGACCGGCACCTTCGAGGTCGAAGGCCAGACCTTCATGCTGCTCAATGCGGGTGCTGACTTCGGTTTTGGCGGTGGCGGCCATTCGCTGTTTGTCGACTGCAGGACGCAGGATGAAATTGACCATCTGTGGAACGCGCTGTCTGAAGGCGGACAGCAAAAGCAGTGCGGGTGGCTGCAGGACAAATTTGGCGTCACCTGGCAGATCGTGCCCGACATCCTGGGCAAGCTCATGACCAGAAACGACAAGGACCCGGCAGCGGCCGACCGCGTCATGCAGGCCATGATGAAGATGACGAAATTCGACATCCAGAAACTGCAGGATGCCCACGACGGCAAAGCCTGAGCTTCTTCACATTTCAAACCGGAAAAGGAAACCACCATGCAAGTCCAGCCCTACATTTTTTTTGAAGGCCGTTGCGAAGAGGCCGTCAACTTCTACAAGACCGCGCTCAAGGCCGAAGTCACCATGCTGATGCGCTACAAGGACAACCCCGAGCCGCAATCCACCGGCGACGGCTGTGGCCCCAACGCGGCCAACATCCCGCCCGACAGCGTCATGCACGCCAGCTTCAAAATCGGCGACACCGAAGTCATGGCTTCTGATGGCATGGCTTCCGGCAAAACCGAGTTCAAGGGCATCACGCTGTCGCTTAACCCGGCCACCGAGGCAGAAGCCAAAAAGCTGTTCGAAGCGCTGGGTGTGGGCGGCCAGGTGCAGATGCCCATGACAAAAACCTTCTTCTCGCCATGCTTCGGCATGGTGGCAGACAAGTTCGGCGTATCGTGGATGGTTGTTGTGCCCGGCGACATGCCCGCCAGATAAGCACGTTAAAAAAAAGCGCCCATGTCCAACCGCAGCACCCGCACCAGCCGCCACATCGACGCGCCCTGTGCCGACGTCTACAGGGCGATCACTGATGCGAACGCAGTGGCAACGTGGATGGTGCCGGACGGCATGAGCAGCCAGGTGCATGCGTTCGACGTGCGCGAAGGTGGGCAGTTCCGCATCTCACTCACCTATGAAGAGCCGGGCAGTGCCGGCAAGACCAGCGCACACACCGATACCTATCACGGGCGTTTCGTCACGCTGGTGCCCTATACGCAGGTGGTGCAAACCATGGCGTTTGAAACCAGCGACGACGCCATGCGCGGCGAGATGACGGTCAGCTACACACTCACTTCCGAACGCGGCGGCACCCACCTGCTGGCAGTACACGACAAGGTGCCCCCAGGCATCTCGCTCGCCGACAACGACACCGGCTGGCGGATGTCGCTCGGCAAACTTGCCGCGCTTGTCGAAGCGCATTAACCTCAATACAAGGAGATACACATGGAAGCAGTCAAACCCACCCCCGAACACGAATGGCTCAAGCAGTTGCTGGGCGACTGGACGATGGCCGGCGAATGCGACATGGGCCCTGGCCAGCCCAAGGAGAAAACCAGCGGCACCGAACATGCACGCCCGCTGGGTGAGCTGTTCGTGATCGGCGAAGGCACGACCGAAATGCCAGGCGCCGGCACCGGCACCATGCTGATAACGGTGGGCTACGACACCGCGAAGAAGAAGTTTGTCGGCAGCTGGGCCGGCTCGATGATGACCACCATGTTCTTCTACGAGGGCGAGCTCGACGCCACGAAGAAGATACTGACGCTCAACACCGAAGGGCCGTGCTTCAGTGACGGCGGCGCAACGATGTCGCGCTTCCAGGACGTGGTCACCATCATCAGCCCCGACGAGCGCACCCTGCATTCACAGATGCAGCTGCCCGACGGCACGTGGCAGCGCTTCATGACGGCGACCTACAAACGCGTTAAAAAATAAACCATGAACCTCCACCTCTACTGCCACCCTTTTGCCTCCTACTGCCAGAAGGTACTGAGCGCCCTGTACGAAACCGGCACGCCCTTCAGCAGTACGGTGGTCGATCTCGGCGACGAGAAATCACGCAATGACTTTTACGCCATCTGGCCGGTCGGAAAGTTCCCCCTGCTGGCCGACCGCGCTGCCGGGCAGATGATTCCCGAGTCGAGCATCATCATCGAGTACATCACCGGCAAGGCTAAGGGCGGCAATGCCCTGCTGCCGCGTGACCCTGGCATTGCACTGCAGGTGCGGCTCTGGGACCGCTTCTTCGACCACTACATCCACGAGCCGATGCAGAAGATCGTGACCGACCGCATCCGGCCGCCTGGCGAACACGACCCCTACGGCGTCGCACAGGCCCGCAAGTCGCTGGCCACGGCCTACGGCATCGTCGACCGCCACATGACCGGCAGGCTGTGGGCCGTGAACGACAGCTTCACCATGGCCGATTGCGCCGCGTCCCCCGCGCTCTACTACGCCGCCAGGGTAGCGCCCATACCGGACAGCCTGCCCAGCCTGCAGACCTACCACCGGCGCCTGCTCGAGCGGCCATCGTTTGCGCGGGTGCTGAAAGAGGCCGAGCCCTACGCGCACTTCTTCCCCAAAGACAATTCCGAATAAACAGGGGTGCGCAGCAAGCAGCGATGCGGGTATGCTGCGCCTCATGACGTTTCGGCCATCCCGCACTCAGGCTACCCGCGGCTTCTACAGTGCCCGATGGTCCGGCTGCACCACATTTGTTTTGGCCGCGCTGCTCATGCTTCAGGGCTGCGCCACGTCACCCGGTTTTTCGCCCTGGCCGCCAGCAGCCCCGCGCCTGTCAGCCGAAGAGGCCAGCGACGTCACCATCTACGCCATCAGCCTGGTCGGCACGCCTTACCGCTACGGCGGCAACACACCGGCATCGGGCTTTGACTGCAGCGGCCTGATAGGCCATGTCTATAAAACGCACGCCAACATTGCCGCGCCCCGCACCGTGGCGGCACTGACGAACTGGGGGCAGCAGGTGCCTGCGCCTGCGGTGCGCACGGGCGACCTGGTGGTGTTTGTGCAAAACGGCGTGGCCACGCACGCGGGCATCTATGTCGGAGAGAACCGTTTTGTACATGCGCCCTCGACCGGCGGCGAGGTGCGGCTGGACAGGCTGACATCGGTGTACTGGTCGCGGCAGGCTTTCTCCTTTCGCAGGCCCTGAGATCCCACGGCGGCCGTGATCACGACCCGCCAAACCCCTTCACCGCGCGCTTGAAAGCCGATCCGGTTACCCTTATATGCTTTGTTTGAAAGCCCGGCCAAATCCAGCCGGGAACAGCATAAAGACCAGAAAGGCCCACCATGTCCACCGCCAGCCCCATCCTCAACATCAAGCCGCTCGGCCCCCGCTGGGAGACGCTGGACCCTTTTCTGTTTTGCGTCTATCACGACGACGCCTACCCCGAAGCCAACGCCGACATGAGCCCCAAGGCCTCGCTGGCCGGCCGCGACATCGGCCAGGATTTCAGCCGCAAGGACGGCTGGAGCATGTACCACGGCCAGACCGTGCCCGGCTTTCCCGGCCACCCGCACCGCGGTTTTGAAACCGTCAGCATCGTGCGCAAGGGGCTGATCGACCACTCGGATTCGCTGGGCGCGATTGCACGCTTCGGCCAGGGCGATGTGCAGTGGCTCACCGCAGGGCGCGGCATCGTGCACGCCGAGATGTTCCCTTTGCTGAAAGAGGACACCGACAACCGCATGGAGATGTTCCAGATCTGGCTGAACCTGCCCGCTGTCTCAAAGATGGCACCGCCGCACTTCAAGATGTTCTGGGCCGAAGAAATTCCCGATACCGTCGCCAAGGACGAGCAGGGCCGGGCCACCCATGTATCCGTCGTTGCGGGCAAACTCAAGGCCGGCAATGAAGCGATAGACCCGCTCGCGCCACCGCCTGATTCGTGGGCCGCGCGCGAACACGCCGACCTCGCCATATGGACGCTGCGCATGGAGCCCGGTGCCAAATGGACATTGCCTGCCGCCTTGAAAGGCACGAACCGCGTGCTGTATTTCTTCAAGGGCAAGTCGGTCACGGTGGCCGGACAGTCCGTCAACAGCAGCGGCGCCATCCAGCTGCAGGCTGATGCAGCGGTGGAGCTGGTCAACGGCGACACGGTCAGTGAATTCCTGGTGCTGCAGGGCAAGCCAATTGGCGAGCCCGTGGTGCAGTACGGCCCGTTTGTCATGAACAGCCAGGCCGAGATCGTGCAGACCATGCAGGAGTACCAGCGCACCCGGTTCGGCGGCTGGCCCTGGGACGACTACGCACCCACGCACGGGCGCGACCCGGCGCGGTTTGCGAAACACCCGGATGGCAAGGAAGACCGGCCGCAGGTTGAGACTGCGGCTGCCTAGGCTGCAGGTCACTGGCCTGTCATCCCGGACTTGATCCGGGATCCATCCCCGTTCTTCATGGTTCTGTGCCCTTCACGTAGAAGCCGGGGGTAGCCCGGCAGCTAGTCACTTTCTTTTGCTTCGCCAAAAGAAAAGTAACCAAAGAAAAGGCGACCCGCCGTCTGGGTCCCTTCGCTTCGCTGCGGGCAACCTGCGGTGCT
>JAZKHN010000243.1:0-2624 GCA_040385325.1 Pseudomonadota bacterium | reverse complement strand
GTGGGCGGCATCGTCAACGCCGTGCGCTCCACGCCTTTCATCATTTTGCTGGTGGCCATCATCCCGATGACGCGTTTCATCACGGGCTCATCGATTGGCACAGCCGCCGCCGTGGTGCCGCTGACGATTGCTGCCGCGCCTTTTGTGGCCCGGCTGGTGGAGGCGTCACTGCGCGAGGTCGATCACGGCCTGATCGAGGCGGCGCTGGCCATGGGCGCGACGACCCGGCAGATCGTGCTGAAAGTGCTGCTGCCTGAAGCCTTGCCCGGCATCGTGGCGGGCCTGACCATCACCTTTGTCAGCCTGACCGGCTACTCCGCCATGGCAGGCGCCATTGGCGGCGGCGGCCTGGGTGACCTGGGCATCCGTTACGGCTATCAGCGCTTTTTGCCCGAGATCATGCTCGCCGTGGTGCTGGTGCTCATCCTCTTTGTACAGGCCGTGCAAAGCCTGGGCGACTGGGCCGTGCGAAAGCTGAGCCACAAATGAAAGCCACCGTGACATATCAAACCCATCACCGATGTTGATGCCTTGCCTTCAACAAAAATGTTTCGAAATCAAGTTACCCATCCAGAGAAAGTTATCATGAAAAAACGCACCTTTATCCAGTCAGCCGCCGCACTCGCGCTCTCCATCACCTTCGCCGGCGCAGCCCTGGCGCAGGACAAGCCGCTGAAGATTGGCGTTACCGCCGGCCCGCATGCGCAGATTTTTGAGCAGGTCAAAAAGATTGCCGAAAAAGACGGGCTGAAGATCCAGATCGTCGAGTTCACCGACTACGTGCAGCCCAACGCCGCACTGGCTGCAGGCGACCTCGATGCCAACAGCTACCAGCACAAGCCTTACCTGGACCAGCAGGTGAAAGACCGTGGGTACAAGATCACCAACGTGGCCTACACCGTCAACTTCCCTATCGGGCTGTACTCCAAAAAGGTCAAGAGCCTGGCCGAGCTGAAAGAGGGCGCACGTTTCGGCATCCCGAACGACCCGACCAATGGCGGCCGAGTGCTGCTGGTGCTGCAGGACAAGGGCCTGATCAAGCTCAGGCCTGAAGTCGGCCTGAAGGCCACGCCGCTGGACGTCATCGACAACCCGAAGAAGATCAAATTTGTTGAGCTTGATGCAGCCCAACTGCCACGCTCGCTTGACGACCTTGACGCCTCGGCCGTCAACACCAACTTTGCGCTGTCTGCAGGGCTGAACCCGAAAGATGCAATTGCCCAGGAAGCTGCCAAGTCGCCCTACGTCAACCTGCTCGCCGTGCGTGACCAGGACAAGGACAAGCCCTGGGTTGCCAAGCTGGTCAAGGCGTATCACTCGGAGGAAGTCCGCAAGTTCATCCAGACTGAATTCAAGGGCGCAGTGCTGGCCGGTTTCTGAACCTTCCCGTCACCTGCCTGAAAAAGCCTGCCTCACGCAGGCTTTTCTTTTGGGTTGTAATCGCTGGCTGTGCCGTTGAATGCACGTAACCCAGAAATAACAAGGACAGGTGATGGCCGTTTTTGATACCCGCGAGATTGTTTCCGCCCTGAATGGCTTGCGGGCCGACTGGCGCGAATCGCAAAAGCGCTCGCAGGAGCCGGGCGGGCGTGAGTTCCCCTCGCGGGATGCGCTGGCGGCCATCGTCGAGCAGCTCAAGGGCGCGCTCTTTCCCATGCGGCTGGGCCCCACCGACCTGCGCCATGAGAGCGAAGACTTTTATGTGGGCTACACGCTTGACTCAGCGCTTCATGCCTTGCTGGTGCAGATGCGGCTGGAACTGGCCTACAGCGCACGTCAGCAATCGCGCAGTGAGGCAGACATAGAGGCCGATGCGGTAGGAGCCGCGCGCAGTTTTGCATCGGCACTGCCGGGCATCCGCAGCCTGCTCGACAAGGATGTGCTGGCGGCCTACCACGGTGACCCGGCGGCGCGCAGTGTTGATGAAGTGTTGCTCTGCTACCCCGGGGTGCTCGCGCTGATTCACCACCGGCTGGCGCACCAGTTGTACGGCCTGGGCCTGCCGCTCCTCGCGCGCATTGTGGCCGAACTGGCGCACAGCCAGACGGGCATAGACATTCACCCCGGCGCGCAGATCGGCGAGGGCTTTTTCATGGACCACGGCACTGGCGTGGTGATTGGTGAGACCGCCGTGATCGGCAAACGTGTGCGGCTCTACCAGGCGGTGACCCTGGGTGCCAAGCGCTTCCCGACCGACCAGGAAGGCAACCTGCAAAAAGGTTTGCCGCGGCACCCGGTGGTGGAAGACGATGTGGTCATCTATGCAGGGGCAACCGTGCTGGGCCGCGTTACCCTGGGCAAAGGCGCGACCATAGGCGGCAATGTCTGGGTGACGCACGATGTGCCGGCCGGCGGCAACGTGACGCAGGCTATATCCAGAGAAGCGACTGGACGTGGCAACTAGAGGCTGAAAGTGTTTCACCTGCTTTCAGCACGATTGCCCGTGCTGCTGCAAAATGGCCCGTCGGGTTTTCAGGCCCGCATTCCAACCTAACTTTCTTCCAGGAGCATTCATTGGCCCAGATCAAGATCGCCGTTGTCGTCGGCAGCATTCGCAAGGATTCATTCAACAAGAAGCTGGCCGTGGCGCTGGCCAAGCTGGCACCGTCCGATGTGCTGCTTGA
>JAZKHN010000242.1:0-12545 GCA_040385325.1 Pseudomonadota bacterium | reverse complement strand
ACTTCATCGGCCGGCATTTCCTTGAAGCTCACACCGGCGTCGCGCAATACCTGCAAGCCGGGTTGCACCAGCTTGCTGTCTTTTTCACTGCGCAGCAGCACCATGTAGCCGGGGCTGCGGTCGTATTCAAGCTGCAACTCTGCCGTCAGGTGGTGCAAACGTTCGCGGCTGTAAAAAGCCAGGCGCTGCAGGCGTGCGCGGTTGGCCAGGTAGGTATCGAGCTTGCAGGCACGCCACCATTTCCACATCCAGGCGATGTCGCTGCCCGACAGCGGCAGGCCTATCTTGACCGGTGCATGGCGGCTGAAGAGGTGGCTGAACACCTTGCCTGGCATGCCGGGTGCGGCCCAGGGCGTGACGTAGCCGGGTGCGACCACGCCGGCATTGGCAAAACTGGTTTCTTCGGCGGCAGCGCCACGCCTCTCAAAAACCGTGACCTCATGGCCGTCTGCAGCCAGCTCGTAAGCGGTGGTGATGCCGATGATGCCGGCGCCGATAACGGCAACTTTCATGCGCGCTCCGTCCTCTTCAATATCGGGAGGGCAAGGCAAAAAATACGGGGGGTCATTGTTATGGGTGTTTCCGGGATTTGAAAACCTGCAGCCCGCATGGCGGATATAGGTGCTCGACACAGGTGTTTATCGAGGTTGCGCCTGCAGCAAGGCTTCGACCTGCAGGGCCAGGTCCAGCACTGCATCGTCCTTCATGGCAGAGTGCCAGATCATCAGGCCGACGGGAAGTTCACCCGCCACATGGCAGGGCAGCGAGATCGCGCAACCGTCGAGCATGTTAACCACTGCGGGGTTGCGCAACAGCAGGCCGTTGACGCGGAAAAACTCGGTGTCGTCGGCAAGGCTGGCAATCGGGGGCGCGACGATGGGCACAGTGGGCGACAGCATGGCGTCATAGCCTTCCAGTTGCGCTTCCATCCGGATGATCCAGGCCTTGCGGGCGGCTACCAGGGTGATGTAGTCGGCGGCACTCATGCCTGCACCCTTGAGGATGCGGACCGCCACGCGCGGGTCGTATTGCGCCTCGTGCGCCGCAATCAGTTCGCGGTGCCAGGCGTAGCTTTCGGCGGCAGACAGTCCGCCTGTTGCATTAATGGCTGCCAACTCGCCGATGTCTTCAAGCGTGATGTACTCAATCTCTGCGCCTGCCTGCTGCAACTGTGCAAGCGTGCGCTCGAAGGCTGCGGCCACAGTGGCATCGACGCCGTCCAGCATCCAGGTGCGCGGCACGCCAAAACGGCAGGATGCAAGCGGCTTGCCGGCCAGGTGGACACTGCGCGCGGCCAGCACTTCATGCACGGTGATGGCGTCGCGTACCGAGCGGGTGAGGGCGCTGACGGTGTCCAGCGTGGTCGAGAGCGGCAGGCCACCTTCGGTCGGCACCAGCCTGGCCGTGCTTTTAAAGCCCACGATGCCGCACAGCGCCGCCGGTATGCGGATGGAGCCGCCGGTATCGGAGCCCAGGCCGATCAGCGCCGCGCCTGTCGCCACGGACACAGCCGCGCCCGAGGATGAACCGCCGGGGATACGGTCTACAGCCGTATCGGCCGGATTGACCGGCGTGCCGTAGTGGGGGTTGATGCCGACACCCGAAAACGCGAATTCAACCATGTTGGTGCGCCCGGCCAGCACGCCGCCAGCGGCCAGCAGGCGTGCAACTGCAGGGCAATTCGCGCCGGCAGCCGCCGCGTCGGCCAGAACGGTGGAGCCGGCCTTTGTGGGCTGACCGGCGATGTCAAACAGGTCCTTGACCGAGAAGGGGATGCCGGAAAGTGGCCCCTGAATATCGCCTGGAGGGGCTGCAGGAGCCGGTTGCGGCTCAAAACCTGGCATGTAAACCTGCCGGCAGGCCGGGCTTGCAGACTTTTTCAGGGCATCTTCCAGCACCTGCGCCGGGCTGGTTTTACCGGCCTTGACCAGCTTCAGGGTGCTGTGAATATCGGCAGGTGTGGGTGGGTGGCTCATTGGGCGGGAAGGTGTTATACTCGACTGGCTTTGCGGATGACGCTGTGTTGTCTGCGGCAAATCGCAAATCAGCCACTCAAGGTGTTGCAGGTTCCTTCATATGGGCCCCTGCGATAAGCGCTGATTTTAGACACAACCTTTGGAGTATTCATATGTCAACCACCATGCGCGAAATGCTGGAAGCCGGCGTCCATTTCGGACACCAGACCCGCTTCTGGGACCCCAAGATGGCTCCGTACATCTTCGGTCATCGCAACCGCATCCACATCATCAACCTGGAAAAATCGCTCCCGATGTACCAGGACGCGATGAAGTTCGCGAAACAGCTGTCCGCCAACCGCGGCACCATCCTGATGGTCGGCACCAAGCGCCAGGCCCGCGAAATCGTCGCCACCGAAGCCAAGCGCGCCGGCGTACCTTTTGTTGACCAGCGCTGGCTGGGCGGCATGCTGACCAACTTCAAGACGGTCAAAACCTCCATCAAGCGCCTGAAGGAAATGAAGGCCCAGCAGGAAGCCGGCCTCGACACCATCAGCAAAAAAGAACAATTGACTTTCAAGCGCGAAATCGAAAAGCTTGAAAAAGACATAGGCGGCATCCAGGACATGGCTGCACTGCCGGACGCCATCTTCGTGATCGACGTGGGCTTCCACAAGATCGCCGTGCTCGAAGCCAAGAAGCTGGGCATCCCGCTGATCGGCGTGGTTGACTCCAACCACTCGCCTATCGGCATCGACTACGTGATCCCCGGCAATGATGACTCGTCCAAGGCTGTGGCCCTGTACGCACGCGGCATCGCCGACGCCATCATTGAAGGCCGTGCCAACGCCGTCAACGACGTCGTGAAGATGGCCCAGCCTGAAAGCGCCGACGAATTCGTGGAAGTGAACGCTGCTGCCTGATTGTTCCGGCACTGCGCAAGACGCGAAAAAGGGGCTCGCGTAGCCCCTTTTTCACAAGTGAATGATTTTGGATGGCGGGTTGGGCGTGTGCTTCAATCCCGCCGTAACGACAAACGGAAACTGGAGATTTAAAAATGGCTATTACCGCAAGCATGGTCGCCGAACTGCGCGCCAAGACCGACGCCCCCATGATGGAATGCAAAAAGGCTTTGACCGAAGCCGAGGGTGATTTCGAAAAAGCGGAAGAAATCCTGCGCGTCAAGCTCGGCAACAAGGCCGGCAAGGCAGCATCGCGCGTCACGGCTGAAGGCGTGATCGCCTATCACGCTGAAGGCGGTATCGGTGCGCTGGTTGAAATCAATTGCGAAACCGACTTCGTCACCAAGAACGACAGTTTCCTGGCGTTCACTGACGCGGTGGCCAAGGGCATCGTCAAGAACAACCCGGCTGACGTGGCCGCTGTGGGCGCCATGCCCCTGAGCCTGGACGGCTTCGGCCCGACGGTTGAAGACGTGCGCAAGGGCCTGATCGGCAAGATCGGCGAGAACATGAGCGTGCGCCGCTTCAAGCGTTTTGCCGACAACAAGCTCGCCTCTTACCTGCACGGCACCCGCATCGGCGTGGTCGTTGAATTTGACGGCGACGAAACCGCTGCCAAGGACGTCGCCATGCACGTCGCCGCCATGAAGCCGGTGTCGCTGTCCAGCGCCGATGTGCCTGCCGAACTGGTCGCCAAAGAGCGTTCAGTCGCCGCAGCCAAGGCTGCTGAAGATGCCGCTGTGGCAACCGCAGCGGGCAAGCCCGTTCAGTCGGCTGAAATCGTTGCCAAGCGCATCGAAGGCGGCGTCCAGAAGTACCTGAAGGAAGTCAGCCTGCACAACCAGGCTTTCGTCAAGAACGACAAGCAGACCGTCGAGCAGATGCTCAAGGAAAAAGGTACCGCAGTCAAAGCCTTCACGCTCTACGTGGTCGGCGAAGGCATCGAGAAGAAGGTTGACGACTTCGCAGCCGAAGTTGCGGCACAGGTCGCAGCTGCCAAGGCAGCCTGAGTCTTCATACCAGCCGGAAGGCCGCTAAACTTCAAATAACCCAACCTCCAGAAAGCGCCTACATGCCAGCCTACAAGCGAATCTTGTTAAAACTGTCAGGTGAGGCCTTGATGGGGGACGATGCCTTCGGCATCAACCGCGCCACCATCGTGCGCATGGTTGAAGAAATTGCCGAAGTCACCCGCATGGGTGTTGAAGTGGCCGTCGTCATAGGCGGAGGCAACATTTTTCGTGGTGTCGCAGGCGGCTCGGTCGGCATGGACCGCGCCACCGCCGATTACATGGGCATGCTGGCAACCGTCATGAATGCGCTCGCACTGGGCGACACCATGGACAAGGCCGGGCTGATCGCCCGCGTGATGTCCGCCATCGGCATTGAACGTGTGGTTGAACCCTATGTTCGTCCCAAGGCGCTTCAATATCTTGAAGAGGGCAAGGTTGTCATCTTCGCCGCAGGTACTGGCAACCCGTTTTTCACCACCGATACCGCCGCTGCCTTGCGCGGCGCAGAAATCGGTGCGGAAATCGTGCTGAAAGCCACCAAGGTCGATGGCGTCTACACGGCTGATCCGAAAAAAGACCCGACCGCAACGCGTTATGCGAATATCACTTTTGATGAGGCCATGGGCAAGAATCTCGAAGTCATGGATGCCACCGCATTTGCGCTGTGCCGTGACCAGAAGCTGCCCATCAAGGTTTTCAGTATTTTCAAGCACGGTGCACTCAAGCGCGTCGTGATGGGTGAAGACGAGGGCACGCTGGTCCACGTTTAAAGCCGACTTAAGCAGAGAGCATCAGACTTTCCATCTCATAGACATCCGGAGTCCGAAATCATGAGTATTGCCGAGATCAAGCAAAACGCAGAGCAGAAGATGCAGCAGTCGATGGAGGCGTTCAAGAACAGCCTGTCCAAAATCCGTACAGGTCGCGCCAACCCTGGCATCCTGGATACCGTGCAGGTCGATTACTACGGCTCCATGGTGCCCATCAGCCAGGTGGCCAATGTGTCACTGCTTGATGCCCGCACTGTCAGCGTTGCGCCCTGGGAAAAAGGCATGGGCCCCAAGATTGAAAAGGCGATTCGTGATTCAGACCTGGGCCTGAATCCCGCAGCGCAGGGCGACCTGATTCGCGTGCCCATGCCCGCCATGACGGAAGAGCGCCGCAGGGAGCTCACCAAGGTTGTACGCAGCGAGGGAGAACACGCCAAGGTGGCCGTGCGCAACCTGCGCCGTGACGCCAACGACCACGTCAAACGCCTGCTGAAGGACAAGGAAATTTCGGAAGACGACGAGCGCCGCTCGCAGGATGAAGTCCAGAAATTCACGGACCGTTTTATTGCCGAAGTCGACAAACTCGTCGCGGGCAAGGAACAAGACATCATGGCAGTTTGATCAAGGTTAAACAACCTGATCAAAACCATGGCCCAGCCCAAGTCCACAGCCGTTCCGCACCATGTCGCCATCGTGATGGATGGCAATGGGCGTTGGGCGACGAAACGATTCCTGCCGCGCGTGGCCGGCCACAAACAGGGTGTTGATTCATTGAGCCGCTGTGTGCAGGCATGCATAGACCGCGGAATCGGTGTCCTTACTGTCTTTGCCTTTTCGTCCGAAAACTGGAATCGCCCGACGGAAGAGGTTTCCGGCTTGATGGAGTTGATGGCTTTTTCGCTCTCGCGGGAAGTTCCACGCCTCAAGGCCAATGGCGTACGCATTTATTTTGTGGGTGACCGGGCACGGCTGTCTGAAAAAGTACAGGCAGGTCTCTCGCAGGCAGAGCTTGCCACGTCCGAAAACAAGCGGCTTATTTTCAACGTTTGCTTTAATTACGGTGGGCGTTGGGATATCGCACAGGCGGCCCAAAAACTGATGAAAGCCGGGCAGGAAATTACGGAGATGTCGCTGGACAGGGCCATGGCCCTGGCGCACGTGCCGGATCCTGATCTTTTGATACGTACCGGCGGTGAGTTGCGCATCAGCAACTTCCTGCTGTGGCAGGCTGCGTATTCCGAGCTTCATTTTTCCAGATGCCTGTGGCCCGATTTCGACGAGGCAGCGCTTGACGAGGCCATCACCGTTTTCAGAAGCCGGGAACGGCGATTTGGACAAACATCTGCCCAGCTTGAGGGCAGCAAATCCGCGAGCGCCCCGACTCCGAAAGAAAAGGTGACCTGATGCTCAAGCAGCGTGTGATAACTGCGATCGTGTTGCTGGCCATACTGCTGCCTGCGCTCTTTTATCCTTCTCCTGCACCGTTTTGCCTTGTCGCCCTGGTATTGATCGCCGGTGGGGCCTGGGAGTGGGGCAAGCTCAACGGTTGCAGCCAGAGTCAGTCGCTGGTGCTTGGCGTAGTTTCCGTGGTCTTGTGCGGTGCCGCCTGGTATGCGGGCCTGCTCACCAGGCCCTTGCCCGTGCTCTGGATTCTGTCTGGCGCTGCCTGGGTACTGGTCGGTGCATGGCTTTTGCGCCGGGGTGTGGCAGGATGGTCTCGAATTCCACGCTCGGTGCGCATTCCGGCGGGCATTTTTGCGCTCTGGCTGGCATGGCTTGCGATTGCGCAGGCCCGCGTGACGGGCATCCCATTCCTGCTGTCAGTGCTGCTGCTCGTCTGGGTCGCTGACATATTTGCCTACTTTGCAGGCCGTGCCTTTGGCGGGCGGTTCAGCAAAGGCAAGCTCGCGCCAGCCATCAGTCCAGGCAAAAGCTGGGAAGGTGTCTGGGGCGGCATGGCCGGTGTGATTGTGCTGGCCATCGTGTGGGCGTTGATAGAGCGCCAATCTGGCATTGATGGAACAGCCAGCCTGTATGGCCGCCTGTGGTCTCGCCACGGCATCCTGATCCTGCTGGTCGCCGTTATTTTCATGGCGGCCATGAGTGTCGTTGGTGACCTTGTGGAATCCCTGATCAAACGCAGTGCTGGGGCCAAGGACTCCAGCAACCTCCTGCCCGGCCATGGAGGCGTCCTTGATCGTGTCGACGCACTGTTACCTACTCTGCCTCTGGCCATGATGTTGATCAACCTTCCCGTTTTATGAGTTGTCGCAAGCAGCGCGTCACGGTGCTGGGCTCCACAGGGTCGGTGGGTGTCAATACGCTGGATGTGATGGCCGCCCATCCGGATCGATTTGAGGTCTTCGCGCTGAGCGCTTCAACCCAGGTCGAATTGATGCTGGCGCAATGCCGGCAGTTCAGGCCGCGGTACGCAGTCATGGCCAGTGCGCAACACGCAGCATTGCTTGCCGAAAAGCTGAAACAACACGGACTTCAAACCGAAGTTGTGCAAGGGAAGGGCGCCCTGTCTCAAATTGCCTCTCACGATAATGTGGATGCTGTGATGGCCGCGATTGTTGGTGCGGCAGGTCTTGAACCGTGCATGGCAGCCGCCAGGTCGGGCAAGCGCCTCTTGCTGGCAAACAAGGAGGCGCTGGTTGTTGGCGGCGAAATTTTCCTTGAAGCTGTTCGCATGGGTGGTGCCCAGTTGCTGCCTATCGACAGCGAACATTCGGCTGTGTTTCAGTCGCTTCCCGAAGATTCTTCTACCTGGCCCGACCGCGTAGAGAAAATCATCCTCACCGCATCGGGCGGACCGTTCCGTACACGCGACCCGGTCACTTTGCGTGACGTGACGCCTGAGCAGGCTTGCGCCCATCCGAACTGGGTCATGGGCCGGAAAATCTCGGTCGACTCCGCGACGATGATGAACAAGGCGCTGGAAGTCATTGAGGCCAAGTACCTTTTTGGGCTCGCCCCTTCGCAGATTGAAGTGGTGATACATCCGCAAAGCGTCATCCACTCCATGGTGCAGTACCTGGATACCTCCGTCGTTGCTCAACTGGGATGCCCAGACATGCGCGTGCCCATTGCCTATGGCCTGGCCTGGCCTGGCCGTATTGCTTCCGGTGCGCAGGCGCTTGACTTCAGGGCCATGGCCAACATGACGTTTGAAGTGCCTGACCACGCACGGTTTCCCGGTCTGCAACTGGCGTGGGATGTGCTCGCGGCACCGGTGGGTACGACAGCAATACTTAATGCTGCAAACGAGATCGCTGTCGCAGCATTTCTTGAGAGGCGCATACGGTTTGACCAGATTCACTCGGTAAACCTTGCAACTTTGGAGAAGCTTTCCGTGTCTGACATCCACGGAATTGATGACCTGCTCGCGCTTGACGCCGAGGCGCGTTCTGTGGCCGGTGATATCGCCGGGCAACTGGAGTTTTGAGATGTTGACTGTTGTCGCTTTTCTTGTCGCTTTGGGCTTGTTGATTGCTGTGCATGAATACGGTCACTACCGGGTTGCCGTTGCCTGTGGAATCAAGGTACTGAAGTATTCGATTGGTTTCGGTAAACCAATCTACACCTGGCGACTCAAGGGCAAACCCACCGAATTTTCCATAGCCATGCTGCCCTTGGGCGGTTATGTGAAGATGCTGGACGAGCGCGAGGGCCCGGTTGATCCTGCCGAGCGGCATCTTGCTTTCAATACACAGCCGCTCAGGTCACGGGCTGCCGTTGTCGCGGCAGGACCGATTGCCAATTTGCTGCTCGCCATACTTCTGTATAGCCTGGTCAACTGGATTGGCCTGCAGGAGCCCAAAGCAGTATTGGCCAGTCCCGTCACCGGCTCTATCGCCGAACGCGCAGGCCTTCGTGGCGAGGACGTTGTTCGCCAGGCCGCATTTGATGGCGATGCACTTGAAGATGTGCGCTCCTTTGAGGACCTGAGGTGGCGTTTGACTCAAGGTGCACTGAACGGCCGTGATGTGCGGCTGGCCATCAGTGCCAACGGCAGCCCGGAAGACCCTGGCGTGTTTCCAGTCAAGGAAGTTGTCCTGAAAATGGCGGAACTAAACGCCAGCGATGCAGATGCACAGCTGTTTCGCAAGGTCGGTATTCTGGGGCCATGGACAAGCCCGGTTATCGGCGAAGTCATGGCAGGCGGCGCGGCTGCCACGGCTGGGTTGCGTGCGGGAGATGTGGTACGGCGCATCGGCAACACGGCCATCGTGGATGGTCAGCAATTGCGTGAAGCCATTCGATCTTCTGTATCTCAAGGCGGCAATTCACCCGTTGTCACCACGCAGAGCTGGCAGCTCTCGCGGGCGGGACAGGCGCTTACCGTTGATGTGACACCTGACATTCGCCAGGATGGGGTGATGAATGTGGGACGCATTGGCGCTTATGTGGGCGCGCCGCCTGTGTTTGTGACTGTACGCTATGGCCTTTTCGAGGGTCTTTGGCAGGGAACAGTGCGAACATGGCAGGTGTCGGTCCTGACCCTGAAAATGATGGGCAAGATGATAACGGGGCAGGCGTCCCTGAAAAATCTCAGCGGACCCCTCACGATTGCAGACTATGCCGGCAAATCCGCCAGCCTTGGCTGGAGTGCCTATCTGCTGTTTTTGGCTCTTATAAGCGTCAGTCTTGGGGTGCTTAATTTACTGCCCCTGCCGGTTCTGGACGGCGGGCACCTGATGTATTATCTTTGGGAAGCCGTCACCGGGCGGGGCGTGTCGGACGCCTGGATGGGCAGACTGCAACGCGGTGGCGTTGCCGTGCTACTGTGCATGATGTCTGTAGCCCTGTTTAACGATGTCACCCGGCTGTTTGGCTAGCATCCAGATTTCCATCCGGCCAACACCTAAAGTTCATGCAAAAACAATTCAATCGATTCAAACTTCGAACGGTGTCTGCCATCGCTGCCAGCCTGCTGATTGCACATTCGGCCTGGGCAGTAGATCCTTTCACCGTACGTGATATTCGGGTGGAGGGCCTTCAGAGGGTTGAACCGGGAACCATCTTTGCTTCCCTTCCGTTTCGCGTAGGCGAGACTTACAGTGATGACAAGGGTTCAACAGCCATCCGGGCGCTTTTTGCACTTGGCCTGTTCAAGGATGTGCGACTTGAGGTGAGTGGTGATGTTCTGGTTGTGATCGTAGAGGAGCGTCCGACCATTGCTGACGTGAATTTTGTCGGTGCGAAAGAATTTGACAAGGATGTACTGAAAAAAGCACTTCGCGAGATCGGCCTGAACGACGGCCAGCCGTTTGACAAGGCCCTCGCAGACAAGGCGGAGCAGGAACTCAAGCGTCAGTACATCAACAAGAGCATGTACAGCGCCGAAGTGATTACCACGGTAACTCCGATTGAGCGCAACCGTGTCAACCTCACCTTCAATGTGGTGGAGGGTGATGTCGCCAAGATCAAGGAGATCCGTATCGTCGGCAACAAGGCTTTCACCGAAGGCACCCTGCGCGACCTGTTTGATCTCGACACCGGTGGCTGGATGAGCTGGTATACCAAATCAGACCGGTACTCGCGCGCCAAGCTCAATGCAGATATCGAAACGCTGCGCTCCTATTACCTGTCGCGTGGCTATCTGGAGTTCCGGATTGAGTCGACCCAGGTCGCGATCTCTCCCGACAAGCAGGACGTCAGCATCACCCTCAATGTCAGCGAAGGTGAGCGGTTTATTGTTTCTGGCGTCAAGCTTGAGGGCAACTTCATCAACAAGGACGATGAGTTCAAGTCTCTTGTGACCATCAAACCCGGTGAGGCCTACAACGCGGACACTGTTGCGGCAACTACCAAGGCATTTACCGATTATTTTGGTACCTTCGGTTTTGCGTTTGCCCGGGTGGAGGCTGTGCCTGAAATTGACCGCGTCAATAACCGCGTTTCGCTGGTGTTGCAGGGTGAGCCCTCGAGGCGCGCCTACGTGCGCCGCATCAATGTGTCCGGCAATAATCGCACACGCGATGAAGTGATTCGCCGCGAGTTCAGGCAGTTCGAGTCATCGTGGTATGACGGCGACAAGATTCGCCTGTCGCGTGATCGTGTTGACCGCCTGGGCTTCTTCACTGACGTGAGCGTGGATACGCAGGATGTGACCGGAACACAGGACCAGGTCGATGTTGCGGTAACGGTTGTCGAGAAACCGACCGGTAATCTGCAATTGGGTGCCGGGTTTTCAAGTGGCGAGAAGCTTTCGCTCAGCTTTGGCGTCAAGCAGGAGAATATTTTCGGTTCCGGCAACTATCTTGGCGTCGAGGTCAACACCAGCAAGTTGTACCGTACCCTTGTCTTGACAACGGTTGACCCTTATTTCACTGCCGACGGCATTTCGCGTTCGCTTGATTTGTATTTCCGCACCAACCGTCCACTGGATGGTCAGGGCGGTGATTATGGTTTGAAAACTACTGGCGCCAGTCTGCGCTTTGGTGTGCCTTTCAGCGAAACGGACACTGTTTATTTCGGCGGTGGCTATGAGCGTCTGACGATTGAGCGCGGCATCAATCCTTTGCCCACGACGTATCTTGCTTACGCGAACCAGTTCGGATTTACCAGCTCTTCTGTTCCCTTGACTGTCGGCTGGACAAGGGATGACCGCGACAGTGCACTGGTACCTACCAAGGGACGTTACCAGCGCGCTTTCGGTGAATGGGGTGTCGCTGGCGATGCAAGGTACGTGCGTGGAAACTACCAGTTCCAGCAGTACATCCCGTTGAACAAGCAATATACGGTCGCATTGAATGCCGAAGTGGGATGGGGCAAGGGCCTTGATAACCGGCCATTCTCGATTTTCAAGAACTTTTCGTCTGGCGGTCTCGGTTCCGTACGTGGCTTTCAACAGGGCTCCCTGGGTCCTCGCGACGCCTCTGATCTGGCTGTTGGCGGACCCAAAAAGATCACACTCAATGGCGAGCTGATTGCGCCATTCCCGGGTACTGGCAATGACCGGACCTTGCGCATGTTTGCTTTTGTGGATGCCGGTAATGTTTTTGGTGAAAACCAGAAATACAGCGTCACCGAACTCCGCGCTTCCATCGGTGTGGGCATCAGCTGGATTTCCCCGGTTGGGCCCCTGCGCCTGGGCATTGCCAACCCCATCAGGAAAAAAGTTGGCGATAGAATAGAACGTTTTCAATTCCAGATTGGTACATCTTTCTAATGATGAATATCTCACGCAAACTACTCTTGGGCTCCTTGATTGCGGTGGCTGGATTTTCAGCTTCTGCCCAGGAATTCAAGGTCGGGATTGTCAATCTGGACAGGATTTTTCGGGAAGCCAATTCTGCAAAAGCTGCGCAAACCAAACTTGAAGCTGAATTCGGCAAGCGCGAAAAAGAATTGAACGACGTTGCGACTCAACTGAAAACCCTGTCTGACAAGTTTGAACGCGAGGCGCCGACATTGTCTGAAACCCAGCGAAACACGAGGCAAAAACAGCTTGTTGATCAGGACCGGGACTTTCAGCGCAAGCGCAGGGAATTTCAGGAAGACCTGAACGCACGCAAGAACGAAGAACTTCAGCAGGTTATCGAACGTGCCAATCGTGTCGTCAAAACCCTTGCTGAGGCTGAAAAGTACGACCTGATCATTCAGGAAGCCGTTTATGTCAACCCCAAGCACGACATCACCGACAAAGTGCTCAGGGCATTGAATGCCGCGGGCGGCAGGTAAGCTGCGCAGTAGCTACAGGCGTTGCCGGGCGGGTGAAGCGTGACGCTTCAACTCGCCGCAATCGTGGAGTCGCTGGCTGGCGAGTTCAATGCTCGTTTAATCGGTGATCCCGGAATCGAGATTCAGGGTTTGTCGACTCTGGACATGGCCACCGGT
>JAZKHN010000241.1:0-6857 GCA_040385325.1 Pseudomonadota bacterium | reverse complement strand
GTGGGTGTGAGGTGTTCAGGCAGGACGTGCGCGGCAAGGGGCATGTCCTATCCTGGCATGGGGGTGTGACGGTTTGATGTAGGTTTAAGGATGGCCAAACGGCAATATGTCGTTGTCGATAGCCGCTCTTTAGACGCGCTGGCGCATTGGTTGGCACCAAAACGCGTTGGTGATTGGCGTGACGGTGAGGAGTGCGCCTACAAGCCCTGTGCGGCGCTAATCTTAACCTGTGACATCAAACCAAGGAGGGCTCAAATGATGTCGGCAGTTTTATCCTGGCACTACGCGCCGCGCGAACAGCAGTCCCGGCCGTTTAAGGGCATCGACCTTCAGTCAACAACGGCGCTACCGGCAACCAGACAGACTGCGTCAGTCAACGGCGCCGAAGGTCTGAATGAACAATATGTTTATTTGCGGCGGCAGCTCCGCACCTTGCTGGCTGAGTACGAACCCGACCTGTTAGCCGTCCACCAGGTGAATGCCCAGTTGACGACGCTTGAAGAGCAAATGCGCCTTCTGCGACTTCGCCGTCACTGAAAAATTTTTGTGGCGATGCACGAATGCGTCCTTATCGATTGAATTATTGGTCATCAGCGTTAAAAATTGGCGACCGCGCGAACGCCTCACCTTGCTTGAAGTGTTGATCCGTCAAGGTCCTGATGGCAACTGCGGGGTGCCAAATGAGGGAGTAGGAGCTATCCCACCCTGACCGATGTGCACCACCTATATGTCGGGCATGGTGAATGCTGAAAACTGGGTGCATCAAGGAGACAACATGTCAAAGCAGGAGTTCACGCTGCAAGGTTCCATCAACGACGCCATCAAGGACAGAACGCGGACGGTCAGAGAGTCCAACGTTTCCACAACGGCGCATCCTGCATCCATGCCCTATCCCTCTGCGACACGACCCTGTAGCGCCATCGGCGATAAATGTGCACCCTACGCAAAAGATGGATCAATAAAAAGAGATCAGCGATAAACCCCAAATCAACGCATCGCGCGCGCCTGTCCGAAAAGCTGCCGGTCATATCGGGGGCGACGAAGAGTCAAACCTTTGCACCCAACCAGCATCTACAGGCGACCTGCTATTCATTCATGACGGCAGTAAATGCACAACCGACAGATAACACCAAGATGTACATAGCTCCCCATGAATGGTCTGCCCTGCATGACCAGCCTGCTCACTTCACTGATCCTGCCGTCCACCAGCCCCTCGCAGACCTGTATCAGCGGTTGGCAGCAAGTTTTTTTGACCGCAAAGCCCATGGGTATGCAAAGGAATTTCTAAAGCAGCAAATCGCCCAGCTTGACAACGTGCAGGACGATCTTCCTGACCGGCCCGACAAGCTCGAAGCCTGGATGCATCAGGGGGCACAGGCGGCAACCGCCCAATATGTGCATTACCTCGACGAACGAAAGGCCGGCAGCCCACGCCGATTCTTCAGCAATCGGGCCCACGCTTTGTATTTTCTGCGTTCAGTGGCACCCACCAAGCTGGTAGATGGTTCATGGCTTTATGGCCTGTTGCCGCATTGGCGCAATCCCAGGTTTTCTGACCTGATCCGCACCTACATCGAAGAATTGGGCGAGGGTGACGCCCAAAAGAACCACGTTGTTTTGTACAAACAATTGCTGTCGCGCCACAATCTTGATCCGATAGATGATTTGCCCGAAGAGCTTTATGTTCAAGGCCTGATCCAGCTGGCGCTTGCAGCCGATGCCGGGACCATGCTCCCCGAGGTCATCGGTTTCAATCTTGGATACGAGCAGTTGCCTTTGCACCTGCTCATCACGGCCTATGAGCTGAACGAACTTGGCATCGATCCGTACTATTTCACCTTGCACGTTACGGTTGACAATGCAGATACCGGACACGCCAGGCGTGCGGTACAGGCTGTGCTGGACAACATACCCAGGTTGGGTGGCGCAGACGATTTCTGGCGCCGTGTAAGGGTTGGGTTCGGGCTGAGTAATGCCGGAGTCGGAACCACCCAGGTCATTCAGGACTTCGATATTGAGCAGGAGGTCATCCGCATCTTCACGCACAAGAGCACTGCTGGCCAGGGTGCCCACTCTGATTACTGCAGGGTTGGCGGCCGGAATGTAAACGACTGGCTTTCGCGCAAAGAAGACGTCCCGGAATTTCTCGCTGCACTGGAAAAAGCAGGCTGGATCAAGCGCAACGTCCCGGTAGCTCAAAGCCGCTTCTGGAGCCTGCTGCAGGGCGACCATTCCGAGATGTTTGGTGTCTTCAGCAGCTACGAGCTTCAGGTCATCCATGACTGGATTCGCGGTGGAGCCAGCAGCGATGGAATGGCGTACACAGACATCCCGGCTAAAGATGGCCAGCCGCGCAGGATGAGCTTTCGTGTTGCTGCGCGCCTTGAGGCCACGCGTAACTTGTCAATTTGCGCGCATGCGCCGCCGGCTGTCGAAAATCTCCTCGACAGTGACCTTCAGGCGCTGACCCAACAATTGCCCTTGCTTGATGGGGATGCGCAAGCTGCTCTTCTGATCCACGCCATGACGCCCGATCTCCACTGGGCCCCAGCGGGGCTGCATGCCACCAGGCTATTTATCGAGGGCTACTTCAGTAAATAATGATCTCGCTGTGTCTATCTGTCTATTTGTCGATATTGATGCAAATATGCGCCGCAAATTGCCGGCTACGGTGACCGCTGGCTAACCACGCTTGCTGCGCTTTTCATCGGGAGGCCTGATCGACAAGTTTGAGCTTCGGCGGAACGACCTGGATGCTTTCTGGCTCGGAACCCGTTATGCTGCAAAAAAACGCTGTCTGACGTCAGCCAGACAGCGCCAAATTTCCACCAACGGAAACCATCATTGAGCTGCTGCGAACAAACATGAATTTTCTGGCGGATCGATGCGATTTACTTAAACCCGTAGAGACGAGCTGGATTGCTGACAAATATTTTTTGGCGTTCTTCTGAGCTCGTCCAGCGCTCAAACATGGACAGCATGGCGCCGTCGTCGATCGGATGGAACGGCTCTTCGCCATCACGGTCGCGGGGCAAGCCCGGCCAGGGGCCCGTGTGCGGCCAGTCGGTTCCCCAAAGCATCCTATCGGCGTTGGCGTCGATGAACGAGCGTGCCATGGCCCTGCCGTCCTTGCCGTCCAGATCGCGTACAAGCCTGTACGGTGCGGACAACTTGACCCAGACATTGCCATCCGCGACCAGATCGAGAAGCGCCGACCATCCCGGCTGCGTGCTCCCAGCTGCAGGATCTGCCAAAGCAAAGTGATCGACGACCAGCGGTACCGGCAAGCTGGCGATGACGTCCTTCAACTCTGCAATAACACCGAGGTTGGTGTACGTCTGCACATGCCATCCAACTTCTGCGGCCATGGCTGCGGCTGTCTGCAGGCGGCTTGCGGCGACCGACCTGTCTGTTTCTCCGTACGACTGAAGGTTGACGCGCAGGCCCCGCACGCCTGCGGCATGCAGTTGTTCAAGCTCACGGACAGTGGTGCCGGAAGGAAGCACCGCGACGACCCGTGCTGGCCGCCCCATGTCATTGAGTGCTTTGGCGGCATGCAGCACGCCGCGGTTGTCATCGCCGTGCGTGCTGGCCTGCACCAGGACCACCCGATCGATGCCAATGGCCGTGTGCATGTGCACCAGGTCCTCCACCGAGGCCACGCCGGGCGCAAAGACACGGTCTTCTGCCACGGGATACAAGGCTCGCGGCCAGAAGACATGGACATGGCAATCGCAGGCGCCGGGCGGCAGCTGGACCGACGGTTTGCTGTGCCAGAAACCAAGGGACGGCTCCTGCCCGTCTACGGGGGCACTTGCTTCATAGGTGTAGGGCTTGTGCACGTCACTCGGCCTTGATGTCGGCATCCCTGATCAGCTTGCTCCACTTGGCGTACTCGCTGACCATGTATTTGTTGAAGCCATCAACCGTCATGCTGGACAGGACAAAGCCCTGGCTGGCGAGCTTTTCCTTCACTTCGGGCAAAGCGAGAACCCGCATCATCTCGACATGAATCTTGTCCACGATAGCTGCAGGTGTTTGTGCCGGTGCAACGATGCCAAGCCATGTACCGATCTCGAAACCAGGTACGCCTGATTCGGCCACGGTCGGCAAGCCCTGGGCAACGTCCACGCGCGCATTGCTCGTGACGGCGAGGCCGCGTAGGCGCCCGGACTTCACATGCGGCATGGCCGCCGATGCATTCGCAAACATCATGGTAACCCGGCCACCCATGATGTCTGTCATGGCGGCCTGTTCACCGGGATAGGGAATGCTGGTCAGCTTGCCGCCGGTCATGATTGAGAAAAGCGCTCCGGCCATGTAAGGGCTGGTGCCGACCCCGCCGTTGCCATAGTCGATGGACCCGGGCTTGGCCTTCGCCATCGCAACAATCTCGGGCACGGTATTGGCCTGCAGTGACGGCCCGGCCACAAGGACCAGCGGCGCACTTCCGATATAGCCTACTGCGGTAAAGGATTTTTGTGGGTCAAACGATTTGATCTTGTTGATGATGGGTGAGACGGCAATGCCCGTCTGGCTTGTGATCAGCAAGGTGTAGCCGTCAGCCGGGGAGCGGGCCACGGCTTCAGCAGCGATGGCAGAGGCTGCGCCGTTGCGGTTTTCGATGACGAGGGGTTGCCCCAGTTGCATGTGCTGGGCGATGATGCGCGCGACGTTGTCCGGGCCACCGCCTGGCGGCGAGCCCACCACCAGCTTCACGGGTTTGACGGGATAGCTGGTCTGTGCGACTGCGCCGAAAGCGAGCACCGCAGACGCGGCAATGATGGCGTGCGCAAACTGTTGACGGGTAAGTTTCATGATGTCTCCGTTATGAGGTTGTAGGGTGCTGCCGTAGACCGGGGGGCCGGCCCTGGCGTGCGATCTAGCTGAAGATTTCATCCGCGCCGGGTGGGGGCATGATCTGGCGCACGTTCAAAAGCATGGCGACCGACGTCGCAAGGCCGCAGAAGGCCAGCAGCTCGGATAGCCCCGCTTCATCGAAATGGGCTGCAAGCGTTTTGAAATCCTGGTCTGACACGGTGTGTCGGCCATACAGCGCCCGCAGAAATATGTAGATGTCTGCGACTTCCCTGTGGCGCATCGCGATGCCTTCCAGGTCTGAGTCGCTGCCTATTGCCTTGATGACGTCCAGGTCGATGCCCGATTCCAGCGCCTTGACCCGGTGGGTTTGCCACTGGTAAACGCAGCGGTGGTGACGCGCAGTGATAAGGAACACGGCCTCGAGCACGTGGGCGGGCAGGGCGCCTTTCCAGAGGCGCGAAGACAGGCCTTCAAACAGCGCCGCAACTTCAGGGCTTCCGGCGAGGGCTTCATAGGGCGCGGGCATCTTGCCGCGCCTGGCTTCTATATCGGCATACAGCGCTTGCTGGCCGGCACTCAGGCTGGCCCTGTCGCGCGGCGGAAAGCGGTCCACGACCTGCATGTTTGATGCTGCATCAAGCATTGGGCTTGATGTTTCCGGCCTTGATCACGGCAGACCACTTCTTGATCTCGCTGTCGATGCGCACCCTGAATTCGTCAGGCGAGCTGCCTGCGGGAATAAAGCCCATCTCTTTCAGGCGCGCGTTGAGCGCCCCGCTGCTCACCGACGGTCCCGCAACTGCCGCCAGCCTGTCCAGAAGTGCCTGGGGCAGTTTTGACGGCGCTATCAAACCAAACAGGGGAGAGGCATCTACTGCCGCGAGGCCTGATTCGGCCATGGTGGGCACCTGCGGCAACTGCGCTGCACGCGTGGAACCGGTCACTGCAAGCGCTTTTACTGCACCGCTCCTGATGTGCTCGATCATCGTAGGCACGGTGGTAAAGCCGAACTGTATGTGCCCGGCGATAAGGTCGTTGAGCACGGTAGAACCGCCGCGGTAGGGAACATGGTTGATGTCGATGGCGGCGGCATGGCGCAGTTGTTCACCCGCCAGGTGGGGCGCGCTGCCGACGCCTGCCGAGCCGTAATTGAGCTTGCCGGCCTGCGCCTTTGCCAGTGCCAAAAATTGCTTCATGTCGGCCGCTGGCACCGAGCTGTGGACGATCAGCACCAGAGGCGCGGTGGCCATCAGCGATACGGGGGTGAAGTCTTTTTGCGTGTCGTAGGGCAGGTTGCTGCCGAACAGCCCGGGGTTTATCACAAAGGCGGTGTCGATGAAGCCCAGCGTCAGCCCGTCAGCGGGCGCGGCAGCAATCGCTTTGGTACCGATCTGCGTGCCGCCGCCACCACGGTTCTCGACGATGAAGTTGCTTCCCACGCCCTGCTGCAACGCCTGCGCCATGACGCGCGCCAGCGTATCGGTGGCAGCGCCCGGCGGATAGGGCACGATGATTTTTACAGGGCCTGCGGGATAACTTTGCGCCAGTGCCCGCAAGGGCAAGGCCCCCGCAGCCAGTGCGGCAACCCCAGCCATCCTGAGCGAAAAATCCCTGCGGTTAATTGATGTCATGGTTGTCTCCGTTGTTGACTGCTGTTTACTGCCGTTCAGGTCGGTGGTTTATTGAACAAATGCGCTGTTGAGCAAATCACTTTCAGGATCCGCGCCCAGCCCGGGGCGGTCGGTCAGCTCGAACATGCCGTCGCGCAAGGGAATGCTGCTTGCGTAAGGCATGTAGCCCAGGGTGCAGTAAAGGCGTTCCAGAACTGCGTCCTTTGACTGCGCGGCAAGCACGTGCAGGGTGGCCAGGAAACCCGGACCAAAGAAAGCGGATTGCGGTGAGCAGGTCACCGCCGTGCCTGCACACTGCTGCGACATGGCCCAAAGCGTCGACAAACCGCCGCATTTGATGGCGCTGGGCTGCAGGTAGTCGCAGGCGCCGGATTTGATCAGTGCCGAAAGTTCGTAAGCACTGCT
>JAZKHN010000240.1:0-4514 GCA_040385325.1 Pseudomonadota bacterium | reverse complement strand
CTCGTCGGCAATGACTATGCTCTGTATGCAGGCATGGCCGCCGGGCTTGAGCAGGCGCGCCACGGTGGCGAAATATTCGGGCCAGTATTCACGGCCCACGGCCTCGACCATTTCGATGGAGCAGACAGCGTCGAAAGGCGCATCGGTGGTGGTCTTGCCGATATCGCGGTAGTCCTGCAGACGCAGGTCAGCACGTTCAGCCACGCCTTCACGCGCCATGCGTTTTTGTGCCCAGGCGAGTTGCTCTGTGCTCAGCGTCACGCCGACGACGGAGGCATCAAATTCTGTTGTCGCCTTCTCGGCCAGCGCACCCCAGCCGCAGCCGATCTCCAGCACGCGGTCACCCGGCTTGACTTGCGCCATGCGCAGGGCGCGCCGCACCTTGGCGTGCTGGGCTTCCTTCATCGAGGTCTCGGGCGTTTCAAAAATGGCCGACGAATAGTTCATCGTGCCGTCCAGCCAGAGCTCGTAGAACGCATTGCCGAGGTCGTAGTGCGCGTGAATGTTTTTCTGGCTGTTGGCCTTGGTGTTGCGGTTCAGCAGGTGCTTGATGCGGTAGGCAAAGCGGCCCAGCCATGTGCCGTAGAACACGTCCTCGACTTCCTTGCGGTTGACGATGAAGACGCGCAGCAGTTCGGTCAGGTGGGGGGTTGTCCAGTCGCCCGCGATGAAGCTTTCTGCAAAGCCGATGTCGCCGGATCGGAGTGCCGCGCCGCAGACATTCCAGTTGATAAGGTGCAGGCTGGCCATGGGTGCTTCACCATTGCCGAAACGTTGTACCGACCCGTCAGGCAGCTTGACGGTGAGCGTTCCGTGTTTCAGGCGCAGCAGCATCTTCAGGGCGGCGCGTGCCGCAGAAGGCGCATCAACGGGAACCGAAAACGCCGTGCTGGAGGAAGAGGTGTTGAGTGTGTTCATGTTCTGTTCATCGCGTCACAAAAATTTCGGGTGGCCGGGGCTTGCGGATAAAGCGCACTCGCTTGCGCCAGAGCTTGAGGGCCTGCCAGTGAATGCGGGCAATCAGCGCCAAGGTCATGGCCGGGTAGCGCCAGAGCGCCTTGCGCATGCTGGTGGAGGTAAAGGGTTCCAGCGTGCCGCTGACGCTGGTTTCCAGCAGCGGCCCGGCGCTATCGTCGTAGTCGATGCGGGCCACGGTTTTTTCAACACCGTCATGGTCAGTGCGCATGAAACGGAAACGGTAGCCGCCTTCAAGTGTGCAAAACGGCGAGACGTGAAACACCTTGTCTGCGGTGAGTTCCTGGCCGTAGCGGGGTTCATCCAGCAGGTAGCAATGGCGCTCGCCAAAGGTGTTGTTGACCTCGACAACGATGGCGCGCAGCTGGCCTTCAGTGGTGTGGCAGTACCAGAAGCTCACAGGCTTGAAGGTGTAGCCGAAGACGCGCGGGTAGGTGTGCAGCCAGATCTCGCCTTTGGCGTCTTCAACGCCTTCGCGCAGCAGCATCTCGTCTATCCAGCTCAGGGCGTTGCTGCGGCCGTCGCCGTGGTCCTTGTCAAAAAAACTGAGCAGGCCGCGCCGGTTGTGCGCGAGGGTGCCGCTGCCTTCCTTTTGCATGGCGCGCATGGGCAGCATGAGGAAATAAGTGGGGTAGGCGAAGGCGTTTCCGGCAGGTTTCAGCCGCCGGTGGCGCACTTGACCAAAACCAATCATCGGTTTCGGGTTCATGCCTGAGCCCCGGTATCGATGAGCAATTGCCGGGCCACCTGCAGGCCGGATTTAAGACCGTCCTCATGAAAACCGTAACCTGTCCACGCACCGCAAAAGTAGCTGTGCTGCTTGCCCTGCAACTGGGGCAAATCGGCCTGCGCGCGAATGGCGGCAAGGTCGAAAACCGGATGTGCGTAGTCAAATTCACCCATGATGTGATTACGCTCAATTTCCCGCACCGGATTCAGCGACACCACCACCGGCTGGGTAAAGGGCAGCGGCTGCAGCATGTTCAGAAGATAGTGAAGGCACACCTGGGCAGACTCGCGGTCTGTGTGCCGGGCGCGTTCGTAGTTCCATGCAGCCCATGCGAGTTTTTTCTTCGGCAGAACCGAGGTGTCTGTGTGAAGTACTGCGCGATTGGGCTGGTAACGGATGGCGCCCAGCACCTGCTGCTCGGCTTCTGTGGCATCGCGCAGCAGCTCAAGCGACTGGTCGGAATGGGTGGCGAGCACCACCTTGTCAAAACGCTCGGCCCGGCCGTCGGTGATGATGCGCACGCCCTGCTCGTCACGCTCGATCAGCTCGACAGGTGTATTGAGGCGCTTGTCGGGTATGCCGGCAATGATTTTTTCAACATAGTTGCGCGCGCCGCCCGTCACCGTCCACCACTGCGGGCGGTTGGCGACCTGTATGAGGCCGTGGTTGTAGCAAAAGCGGATCATGGTGGCGACGGGGAAGGCCAGCATCTGGTCGGTCGGGCATGACCAGATGCACCCCATCATGGGCAAAAAGTACCAGTCGCGGAATTCGTCAGAGAATTTCCTGGCTTTCAGGAAGTCGCCCAGTGGCTGCATCATCTCTGCCTCGGCATTGGCCGCAGCAATGCCAGTGGTGATGCGGTTGAAACGCATGATGTCGCGCAGCATGCGCAGGAACTTCCAGTTCACCAGGTTGCCACGCTGGGCGAACACGCTGCTCAGGCTGGACCCGCTCCATTCGAGGGCCTGACCGCCAGAGCCTGCACCGGGCACATTCACGGAGAACGACATGTCGGACTTTGCAGTCTCGACGCCGAGCTCGGCAAACAGGTTGATCAGGTTGGGGTATGTGCGCTCGTTGAAGACGAGAAAGCCGGTGTCCACGCCGTGTTTGACGGCCCCCTGCGCGCCCGGCAGTGTGATGTCTACGGTGTGGGTATGGCCGCCGAAATAATCATCAGCTTCGAAGAGCGTGATCTCGGCCAGTCCCTTGAGTGTGTGCGCCACGGCCAGCCCGGAAATACCGGAGCCGACGATGGCAATGGTGGGCAGGCGTTGAGGGGAGGGGGGCTGGCTGATCATGATCAGCCAGCCGAATATAAAAATGCTGCGAAGCGCCCCGGCGCGAACGAGGGAGGGAGGGAGGAGGAGGAGAAGCGCCCCGGGATTGCAGTTGGACCAGAGCCCAAAAGTCTTCGCAACAATGAAACTGTTTTCTTGCCTTTATTCAAGGTATTACTCAATGTAATTCCATTGCATATTGGCCTGTGTAGGAGTACGCCGCAGTTTGTGGAGTTCCCGTCTTTCGAAAAAACTGCAAGGTAAAGTTTTGTTAATTGCGGCAAGGGTGAACTCATTTCAGCGTTGATCAGCGCGCGAACAATTAATGGATTGCCGTCTGCGAATATCAAAATGATAAACCCGAAATTACCAATCAGTCAAATAATGACCAATCGGTAATTACCTTCTCCCGGCAGAACTTCAGCGCACGGCCAGCTGCTTCTCAACTTCCCTTACGAAGCTGCCGCTTTTCGGGTCGGCCATGGAGTTAAAGCTCACCACGCTCTGGCCGTCGCGCGCAATCACATACTTGTAGAAGTTCCACTTGGGTGAGGTGCCGGTTTTGGCGGCCAGCTGTTTGAACAGTGGATTGGCATCCTTGCCGGTCACGCTGGTTTTGGCAAACATGGGGAATTTCACGCCAAAGGTGTTCTCGCAGAAATCGGCGATTTCCTTGTTGCTGCCGGTTTCCTGGGAAAAATCGTTGGACGGAAAGCCCAGAACTACCAGACCTTTGTCCCTGTATTTGGTATGGAGTGCTTCCAGCCCCTCGTACTGTGAGGTAAATCCGCAAAAGCTGGCGGTATTGACCACCACCACCACCTTGCCGCTGTACTGGCAAAGCGATTGCGGTTTTTCATCCTGCAGGCGGAGAAAATTCTGCTGCAGCAGGCCCTGGCATGAATTGCTGGCACCGGCGGCAGTTGCGCCGGGTTTCAGGTCTGCAGCGCCCGCTGCCAAGGCGAAAGCGAGGCAGGTCAGGAGCGCAAGGCGTGTGAGGGGCGTGACAGGCATGTTGGGTGTGCTTTCAGTTGCGTCGTATTGCAGGGTTACAGGGCAGCTTACAACCTGTGGGTGATACGTGCAGGCTGCGCTCACAGATTCAGTTCATGCCTGTTTGTAAGGCAAACACCTGAAAATCCCCCGCAAAAGTGGCCTAAATGACGAATTGTCATATTAACGGCCTAAAATCAGATCGGTAGCCAGATGCGAAAGGATCGCATCCGAGGCAGATCATGTTGCGTATTACCGTATCACCATGACGCGTCGCAGAAACGCCAAGGAGTTGACATGCTTTATCCTGAATTGTTTAAACAGCTTGAGTCTGTCCGCTGGGACATGGACAAGGACATTCCATGGGCCAAGTTCGACGCATCCAAGCTGTCGGACGAGCAGGCGCAGACCATCAAGATGAATGCCATCACCGAGTGGTCGGCCTTGCCGGCCACCGAAATGTTTTTGCGCGACAACAAGGACGACAGCGATTTTTCCGCCTTCATGTCGATCTGGTTTTTTGAAGAGCAGAA
>JAZKHN010000239.1:0-2395 GCA_040385325.1 Pseudomonadota bacterium | reverse complement strand
TCAAAAGCGCCGACAAGCTCAACATTGCCGTGGTCGGCGGCGGCACCCACCCCTTCCAGAAGTGGCATGAGCAGCGCATTTACGACAAGCCGCGCTTTCGCGAACTCACCGAGCTCTACGGCTACCTGACCAAGCAGTTCACCATCTTCGGCCAGCACGTGCATGTGGGCTGCCCCAGCGCCGACGTTGCGCTGCTGACGCTGCACCGCATGTCGCGCTACATCCCGCATTTCATTGCGCTGTCGGCCTCGTCGCCCTATGTGCAGGGGCAGGACACCGCCTTTGATTCGGCCCGCCTTAACTCGGTGTTTGCTTTTCCGCTCTCGGGCCGCGCCCCGTTTGCACTGACCTGGGACGACTTCACCACCTACTTCAACAAGATGACGGCCACCGGCGTGGTCAAGAGCATGAAGGATTTCTACTGGGACATACGCCCCAAGCCGGAGTTCGGCACGATTGAAATCCGCGTGTTCGACACGCCGCTGACGGTTGAAAAGGCGGCGGCCCTCTCGGCTTTTGTGCAGGGGCTGGCAGCCTGGTTCATGGAAGACCAGCCCTTCATGCCAACCGAAGACGACTACCTTGTGTACACCTACAACCGCTTCCAGGCCTGCCGCTTCGGCATGGACGCGGTTTACGTGGACCCGGGCACAGGCCAGCACATGCCGCTGCGCGAACACATACAGCTGACGCTGCGTCAGATCGAGAAGCACGCCGCCGGCTTCAACTCCGGTGCTTTTCTTCACATGCTTCAAAGCAGCGTCGAGCGGTCTGAAAACGACGCGCGCTGGCTGCGCGAGAAGCAGGCGCGTGAAGAACTGCTGCCCGAGGTCATTCGCCAGGCGGCCATGCGCTTTCGCGGGACGCTGGCGCATAGCCAGCAGTAGCGCAACCCGTTGCAGGAGGCTTTCAAAGCCATTTTTTAACGTGTACGTTAAAAAATGGTCGAAAGTTAATATGGGTATTAACATTTTGAGGGCTCAGGCGGATTGAAGCCCTGCGACGCCCCAAAAATGGCTTAAAAACACCTGAAAAGGCCTGTTTTAGAGCATCAAATCGGCTGCGAGCCAATAGATACGTGCGTGAGCAGCTATCAAAACAATAGTGTTTACAGCCAAGCGCAGATTCTGAAAGCCGCGCTGGCCACCTGTATCCTCAGCGCATGGGTGAATTTGACCTGATCGAACGTTATTTCAAGCGCCCCGCGCGGCGCGCGGTGCTGGGCGTGGGCGACGACTGCGCGCTGCTGCAGCCGGCGGCCGGCATGCAGCTGGCGATTTCCAGCGACATGCTGGTCGAGGGCCGGCATTTCTTCCCGGACGTGGATCCGGCTGCGCTTGGCCACAAAGCGCTGGCCGTCAACCTCAGCGACCTGGCCGCCTGCGGCGCGACACCGCTGGCCTTCACGCTGGCGCTGGCGCTGCCGCGTGTGGATGAAGCCTGGCTGGCGGGGTTTTCAGCCGGTCTTTTGGCGCTGGCTGACGCCCATGGCTGCGAACTGGTGGGCGGCGACACCACCCAGGGCCCGCTCAATATATGTATTACGGTGTTTGGCGAGGTGCCTCGCGGCCAGGCGCTGCTGCGCTCGGGTGCGCATGTCGGCGACGATATTTATGTCAGCGGCACACTGGGCGATGCCCGGCTGGCGCTCGAAGTGTTGCGCGGCAAGCTGCATCTGCCGCCGGAAGAGATGGCGCGTGCCAGAACCCGGCTGGAACGCCCGGAACCCCGCGTCGCCCTCGGGCAGGCGCTGCGCGGCATCGCGAGTTCGGCCATAGATATCAGCGATGGTCTGGCCGGTGATCTGGGGCACATCCTCAAGGCGTCCGGAGTGGGTGCCGCCTTGAATACCGATGCAGCGCTGGGCCTGATGGCTTCGGGCAACCGGCAACTTGAATATGTGCTGTCAGGCGGCGATGACTATGAACTGTCGTTTACCGCCGCGCTGAGTGCCCGTCAGGCGGTTGAAGCCGCCGCAGCGCAGGCGGGCACGCCGGTCACCCGCATTGGCAGGATCGAGCAGCAGCCCGGCCTGCGCCTGGCCGATGCACAAGGCCGACCTGTCGCGGGCACCTTCCGCTCTTTTGACCATTTCGCCTGACTTCTACCATCCCCGCCTGTCATTGCGGACCCGATCCGCAATCCATCCCCGCATCACCAAACCCCCGAATAAGCTTATGCAAAACAGGGGTGGCACCGGAAGCTAAGATAACCGCCTCAGATCAAGCCAGCCTGCCGCCAGCCCACAGCCACCAGGGTTCGGTGCCTCGCGCGGCAAGCCCGCAACGCCGCCGGCACTGGTTTATCCGCAAAACTTTCCTTCTTTTTACCCGCCAACAGACCATGAGTGCTTTCAACGAAGAACGCGTGCTGAGCGTCCACCACTGGACCGACA
>JAZKHN010000238.1:0-2481 GCA_040385325.1 Pseudomonadota bacterium | reverse complement strand
ACCGTCAGCTTGATGGATTCAGGAACTTCAGGGCGGCTGGTAAACCACTCTGCGTCGGCCCAGCTTTGCAGCACGGCTTTTGCGTATTTATTGCCACCCTTGATGGCTTTGTCGTGAACGTCATGAAACTGGTCGAACATCAGAAGCGTGTTCTTCAGGCCACTGGCCGCTTGCGTCGCAACGCTGTCTTCAGCGTCGTCGAGCAGCTCGATCATGGGGCTGATGTTGTAGCCGCCCAGCATGGTGCCCAGCAGCTGCGTGGCCTTTTCACGCGAGATCAACGCGCACTTCTCGGTGCCGTGCGCCACGGCAGCCAGGTAGCTGGCCTTGACCTTCGCAGCCGCATCAACGCCGGCCGGCACGCGGTGCGTGATCAGGTCAACCAGGAAGGCTTCTTCACCCTTGGGCGGGTTCTTCAGCAGTTCGATGACTTCGCCGGTCTGCTTTGCGGACAGCGGCAACGGCGGAATGCCGAGCACCGAACGTTCGGCGACATGGTTACGGTAGGTTTGCAGAAAACTGCTGGTTGTTTCGGCTGACATGCGGGCTTCTCCTGTAATCAAAAATCGTGAGGCAATGGTTTTTTTATTTGGCGGCGGATGCTGCGGGTGCTGAGGCGGTTGCGGCAGAGGCTGGCTTGACCGGCGCATCGAGCAGGCCCGGAACCGGGTTTTTCTTGATGTCTTCAGCCATGGTCATCTGGGCCGGGCTCATGCATTCGTCAGCAAGACGCGTGCCGAGTTTCTGGCTCATCAGCATGGATTTGTTGCCCAGCTGGATCCAGAGGGCGCCCCGACGGGGGTCTTCAAGACGAATGGCGCCAGTGCGGGCTTCAACCGGGTGCATGCTGAAGCTGGCCCCCTTGGTCTTGACCGAGAAAAAGCCGGGACGCCTCTCGCTCGGCGTGATGGTAACGCTGGCACCCAGTTCACAGGGAATGACACCGACGTACACCCTTTTGGCAATTTCCATATCGGCGTCCGTCAACTTGACGTTCGGGTCTTCATCAATCGGCGTGACCTCTTCAACCGCTTTGAGGGCGGAGCGCCTGACTTCTGCAGGGCTCTTCTTCGCGGCGGGTTTGGCCGCCGGTTTGGCGGCTGCAGTGGCAGCGGGGGTTGCGGCTGGTTTGGCCGCCGCTTTGGCCGGAGCGGCTGGCGCCGCCGTTTGCGCCAGAACTGCAGCAGGGGCAGCAAGAATCATCGCTGCAATGGTGAGGGAAATTTTCATGGGTGTCCTTGGAACAGTCGGCACAGGTGGATGGATGGGTGAATGCCTCAGGCGAAATATGCCTGAGCCTCCTCCGGTAAGGCCCGGCCCGTCTGGTGTGCACGCTCAAGCACCTGCCAGAAAAAACGGTAGCTGGCACGGTCGTGCAGCGTTCCGTCAAAACTGGTGGGGGCCCAATCGGCACGGGCAGCAGCGGCTATTATTTTTGTAGCGGTATCAATCTCGCCTTCGCCAGGGGCAAAGGCTTCGAGAATCGGTCGGATCTGGTTGGGGTGAATGCTCCACATGCGGGTGTAGCCCAGTTCATGCGAAGCACGGCGTGCGGCCTGGGCCATGGCTGCAGTGTCCTTGAACTCCGTGACAACACAATGTGAGGGCACCTTGCCGTACGCATGGCAGGCAGACGCAATCTCAAGCTTGGCGCGCACGACCAGCGGATGCGTGAACTGGCCCTGCCCACTCATGCCATCTGCAGGAATCGCGCCGCCGTGACTGGAGACAAAATCCATCAGGCCAAAGCTGATGGACTGCACACGCGGATGCGCGGCAATGTCAAACACATTGCGAACAGCCAGAGGGGACTCGACCAGCACATGAAGTGGAAGGTCTTGTGCCGAGGCAGCGATGAGTGCCTTCTCAGCCTTGATGACGTCTTCCACCGACTCGACCTTGGGCACCATGATGTGACACAGGTGGCGCGAGAGCTTGCCAGCGATGACGGCCATGTCAGAGTCAAACGCAGGATGGTCTGCCGCATGCACGCGCACTGCAACACGCGCCTTGTCTTTGGCCAGTGCAGCCAGCGCCACCACCATGGCGGCATGGTCGGCCTCACCACCGACGGGTGCACCGTCTTCGCAGTCGAGCGTGACGTCAAAAACGCAGGCACCGAACTCATCCATCATCTCGGCCTGCAGTTGCAGGCTCTTGCGCATGCGCGCCTCGACGCCACTGTAGTGGTCGCAAACGGGCAGCGTGATGGCACCGGCCTGCGCACCCAGAAGTACCTGACGCGGGTTCATGGCGTCAGGCCCTTTCGGCAAAGGCAGCAAAAACGGCTGTAGAGCGATGGGTTCCAGCCGCTCATGAGCACAGTGGGGTCAAGTTCTTGGCTCTGTCGTCAGTTCAGGAACAAATCAGAGCAGGTGCTTGACGCCGTCCTGTTCGCCCTTCAGTTCATCCAGGGTCTTGTTGATGCGTTCGCGGCTGAATGCGTCGATCTCAAGACCTTCGACCAGCTTGTATTCGCCG
>JAZKHN010000237.1:0-1518 GCA_040385325.1 Pseudomonadota bacterium | reverse complement strand
CTTCGTGCTGCGCACTGCGGTGCAAACGCCTTCGGGCGGCCGGGCGGCGTTCATGCAGCCACCCTCGCATTGAAGTAGGACCGCACCACGCCCATGTAACGCTCATCGTCGAGCAGGAAGGCGTCGTGGCCGTGCGGCGCGTCAATCTCGGCGTAGCTCACATCGCGCTGGTTGTCGAGCAGGGCCTTGACGATCTCGCGGCTGCGGGCCGGCGAGAAGCGCCAGTCGGTGGTGAAACTCACCAGCAGGAATTTGGCCGTTGCTTTCGCCAGCGCGGCGCTCAGGTCACCGCCGAAAGCCGATGCCGGGTCAAAGTAATCGAGCGCGCGCGTGATCAGCAGGTAAGTGTTGGCGTCGAAGTATTCGCTGAATTTGTCGCCCTGGTAACGCAGGTAGCTTTCGATCTCGAACTCGACATCCTGAGTCGAGAATTTGTAGCCAGTCTCATGGATAGCGGAAATCTCGCGCAGCTGGCGACCGAATTTTTCGTTCATCACGTCGTCACTCAGATACGTGATGTGGCCGATCATGCGGGCAATGCGCAGGCCGCGTTTGGGCAGCACGCCCTTGCGGCTGTAGTTGCCGCCGTTGAAGTCGGGGTCGGTGACGATGGCGCGGCGCGCGACTTCGTTGAAGGCAATGTTTTCAGCGGTGAGGTTGGGCGCGCTGGCCACCACCACGGCGTGACGCACGCGGTCGGGGTATTGCAGCGTCCAGCTCAGCGCCTGCATGCCGCCCAGGCTGCCGCCCATGACGGCGGCGAGTGTGTCAATGCCCAGCGCATCGAGCAGGCGCGCCTGTGCATTGACCCAGTCCTGCACGGTGACAACGGGGAAGTCCGCGCCGTAAATTTCACCCGTGTCCGGGTTGACCTGCATCGGGCCGGTGGTGCCGAAACATGAGCCGAGATTGTTGACGCCGATGACAAAAAAGCGGTCGGTGTCGACCGGCTTGCCGGGGCCAATCATGGTGTCCCACCAGCCTTCGGACTTGGGGATAACCTCGCCGCCTGCATCGGCATACACGCCGGCCACATGGTGCGAGGCATTGAGCGCATGGCAGATCAGGACGGCGTTGGATCTGTCGGCATTGAGCTGACCATAGGTCTCGTAACTGATGTCGTAAGCACGTATGGACGCGCCGCTCTGCAAAGCCAGGGCGGCTTCGAAGTGCATGCTGGACGGAGTGGCAATCAGGGGCAAAAATTCACCTGCAGAAAAACAAAACCCGAAGTCGCAAAAGCAGAAGCTAAAGCGAGTCCGGGTTCATGGGCTTTCTTTAGCTGTACTTTTTAAGCGCCCGCAAGCTGGGCAAATCGGCGCTTTGTCCAGTATATCAAGGCTCAACCCTGCGCCGGGATGAACAGCGCGAGCAGGCCGAGAACAGCAAACACGATGGCCGACACCACATGCACTACGCGCAGCGGCACCAGCCGCGTCACACGCTCTCCCAGCCAGACGACTGGCGCGTTGGCCAGCATCATTCCCAGCGTGGTGCCTGCAACCACCGCGATCATGG
>JAZKHN010000236.1:0-4473 GCA_040385325.1 Pseudomonadota bacterium | reverse complement strand
TCTTCAAGAGGCCCGCGATGTCGAGCGAGTTCTTGCCCGACTTTTCAGCCGACAGAACGCGAAGCACCAGCATCTCCAGCGCGACGACATCAACTTCAAGCTTCGCGATCTCGTCGCGGAAGCGGAGGTCGTCATACACACCTTCGGTTTTGGCGATGCGTTTGAGGCGCTCCAGCTCGCGCTTGGCGCGGTTCACATCGGCGATGTTGGTGCGCTCGTGGCTGAGCAGATGCTTGGCGTAGGTCCAGCCCTTGTTCTCTTCACCAATCAGGTTTTCTGCCGGTACCTCGACGTTGTCGAAGAAGACTTCGTTGACCTCGCTCTCGCCGTCCAGCAGCTTGATGGGGCGAACCGTCACACCGGGTGACTTCATGTCCAGCACGATAAAGCTGATGCCGGTTTGCGGCTTGCCTTCGGTCGAGGTTCGGACCAGGTTGAACATCCAGTCGCCGTACTGGCCGAGGGTGGTCCAGGTCTTCTGGCCGTTGACGATGTATTTGTCGCCTTTTCGCTCGGCGCGTGTTTTGAGCGAAGCCAGGTCAGAACCTGAGCCCGGCTCGCTGTAGCCCTGGCTCCACCAGACCTCGCCACTGCCGATGCCGGGCAGGAAGCGTTGTTGCTGTTCGGGCGAGCCGAATGCCATGATGACGGGCGCCACCATGACCGGGCCGAAAGGCACGACACGCGGGCCGCCGGCAAGTGCGCATTCTTCTTCAAACAGGTGTTTCTGGATCGCGTTCCAGCCCGGGCCGCCGAACTCTTTCGGCCAGCCGTGGCCCAGCCAGCCTTTTTTGCCGAGGATTTTGGCCCAGCGCTGCATGTCGTCACGCGACAGCTTCAGGGCGTTGTGCACCTTGTGCGCGATGTCAGCCGGCAGGTTGGCCTTGACCCAGGCGCGAATCTCTTCGCGAAAGGCCTGCTCTTCAGGGGTGAACGCTAAATCCATGCTTGTCTCCGTTTTCTGGCTATGCGCTGTGATGTGGGTGAGGTTTTAGCACGAATGTGCTTTTCGCCATGTCAAGGCGGGGACAAATCAGGTCGCCGGCGCGTCACCATCTGCCAGCGTGATGCCCAGCTGTTCGCTGATGGTGCTGATGTGCTGTCGCAGTTGCGCGTTGTCGGCTTTCAGGCGGGCCACCATGTTTTCAAGGGCCGTCACCCGGGCCAGCAGGTCGGAGCTGTCTGATGCACCGGGTGCTGACGCCACCAAGGCGGCGATGTCGGGTTCGCCGCACAGCAGGTGTACCCAGCGCTGCTCCCGGGCACCGGGCGCACGCGGCAGCTTGAGCACCATGGCCTGGCCGCCGTCTTCGCCGCGCTGCTGCAACTCCTGCAGCACGGCTTCGACAGCACCGGCATCGCTGAATTTGTACCAGCGCTCTCCACTGGTCCGCAGCTCGGCCGGGGTTTGCGGGCCGCGCAGCATCAAAAGGCCAATGACGACAGACTGCATCTCGCTGACAGCTGCCGCGCGTTGAAAGTTGTGCTCAAAACGCGGCACGCGGCTGGAGCTGCCTTCAAACACCAGGCTTTGCTGCTTGAGGCTGTCGATGGCGGCGCGCGCTTCGTCGTCGCCCACTTCCATCAGCGGGTCGCGGCTGGTCTTCTGGTTGCAGCCCGATACCAGTGCGTTGAGGCTGAGGGGGTAGCTGTCAGGCACGGTGCGGGCTTTTTCCATCAGCGTGCCGAGTACGCGGGCTTCGATGGGGGTGAGGGTCTTCAGGGTCATGAAACGAAAGTTGGGAAGGGAAGTGCCAATAAACTAGCGGACTATGGCTGGAACAAAAAAGAACATTGTTATCTTGATTTCGGGCAACGGCTCCAACATGGTTGCTATTGCCGGGGCGGCGCAGAAGGAAGACTGGCAGGGCAAATTTGGTGCCGGCATTGCCTGTGTCGTCAGCAACCGCGCCGATGCGGAAGGACTGGCCTCTGCCAAAGCCCTGGGCATTTCAACACAGGTGCTGGACCACAAGCAGTTTGCATCGCGTGAGGACTTTGACGCGGCGCTGCAGCAGGTGATCGACAGCTTCAACCCTGCACTCGTCGTGCTCGCGGGGTTCATGCGCATCCTGACGCCTGGCTTTGTAACGCACTACGCCGGGCGGCTGGTCAACATCCACCCCTCACTGTTGCCGGCCTTCGCCGGGCTCAATACGCATCAGCGCGCCATCGATGCCGGCTGCAAGTTCGCCGGGGCGACCGTGCACCTGGTAACGGCTGACCTCGACCACGGCCCCATCCTTGCGCAGGCGGTGGTGCCCGTACTGGCGGGCGACGACGCGGCCGCGCTGGCGGCGCGTGTGCTCACGCAGGAGCACCGGGTCTACCCCGCGGCGGTTCGCGCGCTGCTGGCGGCAAGCTGATTGCTATTCATTTCATAGCTGCTCACGCTTATATTTAAAGGGCTGCAGCCATTTTGATGCCTCAAAATGGCCTTTTTCCGGCTGTTTTTCGAGGTTTCAGGCGCTTTGACGCTACCCAAACAAGCTCTGAAGATAAATTTTTAACGTGCACGTTAAAAATTTGCCGTATACGTTAAATTTCACGCCCGGCGCCTGGGAAGACATTCCTGGCGGTTGCTGAAGGCTTGCCGGCACGGGATTCGCGGACTGCCTCAGGTCGCGCGTTCGCAAGTTTTCATCTTTTGGATTCAAACGGCGAAATGTCCAAGCCGCGCGCAAGGCCAAAACCGGTTTGGACATCCGTTGCCGTACCCACGTCCGTATTCAGTTCAGCCGCTTGAACCAATACCGGTTTCGGCTTTTAGTTTCAACCACATCCAAAGGACTTCACATGCAGACAAAACACAAAATCGCTTCCATCGGTCTGGCCATCGCCATGGGCCTGAGCGCAGCATCTTCCTTCGCACAGGTGATGGTTGGCGGCGCGCCCATGCTCGCATCCAAGGACATCATCGACAACGCCGTCAACTCCAAGGACCACACCACGCTGGTGGCAGCCGTCAAGGCTGCAGGCCTGGTGGACACGCTCAAGAGCGCCGGCCCGTTCACCGTGTTTGCACCGACCAACGCCGCTTTTGCAGCGCTGCCGGCCGGCACGGTTGACACCCTGCTCAAGCCGGAAAACAAGGGTGCGCTGACCGGCGTGCTGACCTACCACGTGGTGCCCGGCAAGATGGACGCAGCTGCACTGACCAAAGCCATCGCGGCTGGTGGCGGCAAGGCCATGCTGAAGACCGCTGCTGGCGGCACGCTGACCGCATCGGCAGCTGGCGGCAAGGTCATGGTCATGGATGAAAAAGGCGGCTCTGCCACCGTGACCATCGCTGACGTGTACCAGTCCAACGGCGTGATCCACGTGGTTGACAAGGTCCTGTTGCCCAAATAATTTCTGCCGGTCCCGCTTCTCGGGGCCTGCATGAAATGAAAAAAGCCCCGCATGGTTTGCGCCATGCGGGGCTTTTGTTTGCCTCTCGTCAGCCCAACTGGTGCAGGGCAGCCTTCACGATGCTGGCTGCATCCACGCCAAAGAAATTGCGCAGCGCCGCACGTGTGTCGCTGCGGCCAAAGCCGTCGGTGCCGAGGGTCAGGTAGCTGCGGCCTTCGGGCAGGAAGGCACGAATGCTCTCGGGCACGGCGCGCACGTAGTCGGTCGCCGCGATGACAGGGCCCTTGCTGGCTTCAAGCTGTTGCGCCACGAAAGTTTTTGCGCTGGCCTCGCCATCAAGCGCCGCATGCTGGCAGGCCGCGCCATCACGCGCCAGTTCACTCCAGCTGGTCACGCTGTACACCGTGGCGCTCACGCCCTGGTCAGCCAGCTGCTGCGCGGCCTTGACGACTTCGGTCAGGATGGCGCCTGAGCCCATGAGCGTGACCTCTTTTGATGCGCTTTTTGCAGCGAAGCGCTTGAACTGGTAGCAGCCGCGAATGATGTCGGCCTCGCTGCCGGCGACAAGGTCGGGCTGGGCGTAGTTCTCGTTCATCAGCGTGACGTAATAAAACACGTCTTTCTGATCGACCATCATCTCCTGCATGCCCTTGTCGACGATGACGGACAACTCGCAGGCATAACCGGGGTCGTAGGCCTTGCAGTTCGGGATGGTCGCGGCGATCAGGTGGCTGGTGCCGTCCTGGTGCTGCAGGCCTTCTCCGCCCAGCGTGGTGCGGCCGGATGTCGCACCCAGCAAAAAGCCGCGTGCGCGCTGGTCGGCAGCGGCCCAGATCTGGTCGCCGACCCGCTGGAAGCCGAACATCGAGTAGTAGATGTAGAAGGGCAGCATGGCCAGGCCGTGCACGCTGTAGCTGGTGGCGGCGGCCGTCCAGCTGGCCAGTGCGCCGGCTTCACTGATGCCTTCTTCAAGAATCTGACCATCGAGCGCTTCGCGGTAACTCAGCACCGAGCCGATATCCTCCGGCGCATAACGCTGGCCGACGCTGGAGTAGATGCCGACCTGTTTGAACAAATTGGCCATGCCAAAGGTGCGCGCTTCATCGGCCACGATGGGCACTA
>JAZKHN010000235.1:0-2143 GCA_040385325.1 Pseudomonadota bacterium | reverse complement strand
ACCGGTTTTGTGGTCGATGACGCCATCGTGATGATTGAAAACATCGCGCGCTACATCGAGGAAGGCGAAGAGCCCATGGCCGCCGCCATCAAGGGCGCGACACAGATTGGTTTCACCATCATCTCGCTGACCGTGTCGCTGATCGCGGTGCTGATCCCGCTGCTGTTCATGGGTGATGTGGTGGGGCGGCTGTTCCGTGAATTTGCCATCACGCTGGCCATCACGATTCTTATCTCTGCCGTTGTGTCACTGACGCTGGTGCCCATGATGGCCGCGCGCTGGTTGAAGAAGGCGCCGGAAGGCCACCCCGAAGGCGGCAAATTCGGTGCACGCATGCAGAAGTTTTTTGATGGCGTGATTGCGCGCTACGACATCTGGCTGACCTGGGTATTCAAGCGCCAGGGGTTGACGCTGCTGGTGGCACTCGGTACCTTGCTGCTGACCGTGCTGCTGTATGTGGTGATTCCCAAGGGCCTCTTCCCCACGCAGGACACGGGCCAGCTGCAGGCTCGTGTTGAAACTGCACAGTCTGTCTCTTATACCCGCATGGCCGAGCTGCAGCAGGCTGTTGCTGCGACTGTGCTTGAAGATCCCGATGTCGACACGCTGAGCTCCTTCATCGGCGTAGATGCCGCCAACAACACCATGCTGCACACCGGCCGCATGCTGATCAACCTCAAAAGCTCGCGCATCGGCAGCCAGCAGGAAACCATGGACCGACTGCGCGAACGTGCGCAAAAGATTGCCGGGGTCACGCTGTACCTGCAACCTACACAGGATCTGACGATTGATGCCGAAACCGGTCCTACACAGTTCCGCCTGTCGCTTGAGGGTTCTGACAACAACGTGGTGGTCGAGTGGGCCAACAAGCTCGCGGCACGCATGCAGGAGCTCTCTGCCCTCCGCAATGTTGCTTCCGATGCGGGTTCCAGCGGTGCATCAGCCTACATCACGGTAGACCGCGACACTGCGTCGCGCCTGGCGATTACCACCTCGTCAATTGACGATGCGCTCTACAGCGCTTTTGGCCAGCGCATTGTGTCGACCATATTCACCGAGACCAACCAGTACCGCGTGATTCTGGAGGCCATGCCCGACCAGCTCGCCACACCGGCGGCGTTGGGCAACCTGCAGCTCAAGACCGGCACAGGTGGCACGACACCGCTGTCGGCCATCGCCACCATCACCGAGCGCCCGGCGCCGCTGCAGGTCACACATGTGGCGCAGTTCCCGGCCACCACGCTGGGCTTTGACACGGCGCCCGGCGTGTCCCTGGGCAGGGCGGTGGACCAGATCAAACAGGCCGCCAAAGACATCGCCATGCCTGCCAGCGTCACCATGACTTTTCTTGGGGCAGCGGGCGCGTACCAGAACTCGCTGTCCAACCAGCTCTGGCTGATTCTCGCGGCCGTGGTATGTGTCTACATCGTGCTGGGTGTGCTGTATGAAAGCTACATCCATCCACTGACGATTCTCTCGACCCTGCCCTCGGCTGGTGTGGGTGCGCTGCTGGCCCTGATGATCAGCGGCTCTGACCTGGGAGTGATCGGCATCATCGGCATTATTTTGCTGATCGGCATCGTGAAGAAAAACGCCATCATGATGATCGACTTTGCGATTGATGCAGAGCGCAACCAGGGCAAGTCAGCGCAGGAGGCGATTCACCAGGCAGCGCTACTGCGATTTCGCCCGATTTTGATGACGACGCTGGCGGCGCTCTTTGCTGCTGTTCCGCTGATGCTTGGTTTTGGGGAGGGTGCTGAACTTCGGCGGCCGCTTGGCCTTGCGATTTTTGGCGGGTTGATTGTTAGTCAGGTGTTGACCTTGTTCACTACGCCGGTGATTTATCTTGGGTTTGACCGGTTGGCTGGTCGGGTTAGAGGTTGGAGTGGCAAAGCTAAAAAGCCGCAGCTTGCTTTGCCGCCGCCTGAGGAAGTTGCATGACGGGTTTTGCTTGTTTAACCGGTAGCGCGTGCTTTAAAGCCGGATGCCGGGGGTTGCCCGGCGGCAAGTCACTTTTCTTTGCTTCGCCAAAGAAAAGTAACCAAAAGAAAGGCGACCCGCCGTCTGGGTCCCTGCGCTTCGCTACGGGCAACCTGCGCTGCTCGACTCCGGCGGCAGTCCAAACAACTCGCCTGCGGCT
>JAZKHN010000234.1:35259-36617 GCA_040385325.1 Pseudomonadota bacterium | reverse complement strand
GCTGCCGGTGAACTTGAAGGCTGGCAGCGCTGGCGTGCCGACCAGATTCGTGAAGAACTGGTGGTGAAAGCCGAAGCGCTGGTGGCCAAGCCCATGGGCGGCCGCAAGCAGCAGGACGCCCTGCGCAACATGCGCGAACAATGGAAGACCAGCGACCAGGGCGGCACGCCCAACCACGCGCTGTGGAAACGTTTTGACGACGCCTGCAATGAGGCACACAAGGTTGTCGAGGCCTGGCTTGAAACCGTCAAGGAACAGACCGAGGCCACCAAGGCACAGCGCAAGACCTTGATTGACGAAGTGTTGGCATGGGCTGAAGCCAACAAGGGCAACACCGACTGGAAGATGCATATCCGCAGCCTCAACGGTTTTGTCGAAAAGTGGCGCGAAGCCGGCCACCTGAGCGAAAAAGCGTTTGCAGAAATCCAGCCGCAGTGGAAAGCCGCAATGGAAACCGCCGATGCCGCGCTTACCACTGCCCGCACCGAAAGCCTCGCACGCCGCAAGGCCATGATTGAAGAGGCGAACGTGCTGGGTGCTGAACCCATGCTGCGCATCGATGCCGTCAAGTCGCTGCAGCAGCGCTGGCAGCATGAAGCGCAGGGCGTGCCCATCGAACGCAAGCAGGAGCAAAAACTCTGGGACGCCTTCCGTAAACCAATCGACGACGCCTTCCAGCGCAAGACGGCAGAGCGTGAAAAAGCTGCCTCTGCGCTGGGGGAGTACGACCGCATGGTGCTTGAAGCATCCAAAGCCGTCGCCGCAGCCACCGCCAGTGGCGATGCGCAGCAGATTCATGCTGCCGCCAAAGCACTTGAAGCAATTGTTGCCGGTAAGGTGCCTGTGCCAGCGCCTGCTGCACCGGTTGCTGCGCCTGCACCAGCCGCATCGGCTGTAGCGGATGCATCTCCATCTGTCGAAGCCGTGCTTGCCGCTGGCGACGCACCTGCCGACGCGCCAGCTGAAGAGGCCGCGCAACCCGTACTCGAAGCGGCAGCCGAGGCCGCCGCTGAAGATTTTGCTGAAGCCGGCCAACCCGCCAACCCCGACCCGGTCACTGCCGAACCTGCGCCCGCACCCAAGGCCCCGCCCAAGCCCATCGTGGCGATGCGCGGCGACGACCGTCCCGGTGCACGCAAACCCGAAGCTGCGCCAGCAGGCCGCGGCGGCAAGTTTGGTGACCGCAAGGACTCACGCGGTTCGGGCGGCCCTGGCGGCAAACCCGGTGGCCCGCGCCAGAGCACCGACAACAAGTTCGAGCCTTACCGTGCCGACCGCGAAGAGCGTGGCCCGCGTGGTGCCGACCGCAATGCGCGCCCTGCGTTTGAAGAGCGCGGCCCGCGCCTGGGCGATGCCGC
>JAZKHN010000234.1:0-35159 GCA_040385325.1 Pseudomonadota bacterium | reverse complement strand
ATGGAAATCGCGGCCGAGCTGCCAACGCCTGCCGAGCACATCAGCGCGCGCCGCATGTTGCAGCTGCAGCTGCTGACCAAACGCAACGCACCGGCGCCGACAGAGACCTGGGGTGAAGATGCCGCACAGGTACTGGCTGGCGACTTTGATGCCGCCAAGGCACGTCGTGTGCAGAACGTGTTGAAGGCATTGCTCAAACGATGAGCGATATACCTGCAGAACAACCTGCAAGTGTTGTGCTGCATGAAGAGCGTCCACAAACGCTCGGCGAAGAGATCGCCAACAGCATCAGCCACGGCGTGGCGTTGCTGGCGGCCCTGATCGCCGCGCCTTTCCTTATCGTGTCCGCTATGCGCAATGGCGACACCATTGATATCGCGGCCACAGCAGTGTTTGCCGCGAGCATGGTGGTGCTGTATGCCGCGTCCATGCTGTACCACGCGCTGCCCATGCGGGCCAGCCGCGCCAAGGGCGTGTTCCAGGTGCTGGACCACAGCGCGATTTACCTGCTGATCGCCGGTACCTATACGCCCTTCACGCTGGGCGTGTTGCGCGGCCCCTGGGGCTGGACGCTGTTCGGCCTGGTCTGGGCGATGGCGCTGGCAGGTGTCGCGGTAAAGGCTTTTGCGGGCATACGCTGGCCCCGGCTTTCAACAATTCTGTACCTGGCCATGGGCTGGATCGCCGTCATCGCCATCAAACCCATGTGGGAGCTGATTCCCGGCTGGGGCCTGTTCTGGCTGGTGGCGGGCGGCCTGTCATACACAGCTGGGGTTGCATTTTTTGCGACCGATTCCAAAGTGCGCTACGGCCACTTCATCTGGCACATCTTTGTTGCCACCGGCACGGCCTGCCACTGCATTGCAGTCTTTTATTACGCCTTCTGATGGCGCCAGTGGGTGTGCCTGGGCAAAAAGTTAATATGGAAGTTAACTTTTCCCCATTTTTTAACGTATACGTTAAAAAATTGCGGTGAAACCCGCTTTCGACCTTTCCAGGTGAGTTCAAAAGGCCAAAAACACCAAAAATGGTCTCCAAAAGGCCGCTTTCAGGCATTAAATAAGCCTGCAAGCCAATAAAGACGAGCGTGAGTAGCTACTGATTTAATAGCAATCTAACAGGCCTCAAACGCTCCGGCCAGATACGGTCAGATATACAGAAGCTCGACGGTGTTCCGGATCCCGGCAAACGCAGCAAGCGCCGCGGCTCCGGACAGGCCCTCAAGCTCTTGGAGCGCACTGGCATTGCCAATGTCGGAAAACCCCATGCTGAACTGCGGATAGCGCCTGTGCCCGCACGCGCCGTGATGGCGCAGGTTGACAGCGGTGTGGCGGGTGTCCGCCTCTATGCGTGCGTAAAGCGCAGTTACCGCCTCTTCGCTGCCCTCGAGGTGCTGGGCAAAACGATGACCGTCATAAACCAGCAGACCGGTGACGCCGAGCATTTCGTTGGCCAGGCGTGCGTGGGCGGCTATGGCGGCGACTATGCCAGGATCCTCATCCGGCGCGAGGGTACTGACATACATGAGCTCAAAAAGACCGGGTGCTGACGGCATGAAGGCGTACTCCAGCAAACTGTTTTTGTTTTCTCCCTGGGCGGCTCCTCAACGGAGTCGCACAGACCGTGTTCTAAAACGGGTGGCGCGCATTTCCGATAACAAATTCTACCTACTTGTTACCAATTGTTTTTGTACGTGGTTTGACGTCCAGCACCTTGTTGTGGACGCGCTGCTCACACAATCGTCTTGCAGGTGTAATGCGCAAGTCCAATGCCCGCCGTTGACGGGCGGGAGCGCGGGTTGCCCGCCAGCTAGCGTGCCGCTTCAAGCATGGCGGCCATGCGCTCCAGTCCCTTTTTCCGCGCATGGCCAAGGGCGGAGAGGCCTTCCGCGTCCACCAGGGCCGGATTCGCCCCCAGACGCAGGAGCTGTTGCACTGCCGCTTCGTGCCCATGGATGACGGCCAGCATCAGTGCTGTGCGGCCTGCGGTGTCGGTGGCGTTGATGGGCGCCCCTTGCTGCAGCAGGGTCGTGATGTCTGCGGTGTGCCCGGTGCGTGCTGCGTCAAGCAGCCGCATCTGGGCATCAGCCAGGCTGTTTGCATCTGTTCTTGCATCGGTTCCTGCGCGGGGCGCCGCGAAGCGGGCTTGCGGCTTTGCAGCCTGCGCGCGGGGTTCTGGTGCGGGCGCGGCTGCCATGGCGGGCGCCGGCGCAGGGCTGGCGCGATCAGCCATTGCTGGCGGGGGAGGCAGGGCTGCTGCAGGTGGTGAGGCGGGAAAGGGTGTGGGCACCGCTGCCGCTTCGGCCACAGATGCCTGGCGCTCAAGCCTGCCCCGTCCAGGAGCAGCTCTGGATTCGGCCCCGGACGCCACCTCAGCCTGACGGGCGGGTTCGGCAGCCTTCAAGGCAGGTGCGGGCTTTTTGATGCTGGCTTGTGGCTGTACGGGGGCGGCCTCCGGGAATGCCTGTGAAGCAGCTTTCTCTGGTGACGGCGCTGCAGCGCGCGGCTGGCCCATGGCAAGCTCTTTTTCCTCACCTGTACCGCGGTCAAACTGGAGCACCAGCAGCCCTGTCAGCCCGGCCAGTGCGATGCTGGCGAGCATGGATATCTTCCAGCGCGGCTGGTTGGCGGCTTCACGCTGTGGCGTTGGCTGAGGCGTTGGGCTGGCCGGCTGCCGGGCTTCAAGAACAGCCCGGGCATGCGCCTGCACCCGCAGCCTGACCTGCGCGCCCGGCCGGCCCATCTCCTGTTCATTCGCCTCGCGGTAGCGGCGTGTCAGTTCGTCATCCGGGCGGTCGTCGTGCGTGCTCATGCGAACTCCCGTAAGGATTGCTTGAGGCTGCTGCGCGCGTAACGCAGGCGGCTCTTGGCGGTTTCAAAACTTGTGCCGGTGGTGGCGGCAATCTCTTCAACACTCATGCCGGCTTCGGCCTGCAGCAAAAACGCCTCGCGCTGCGGGGCGGGCAGCTCTTCAACTGCTGCAATCAGCGCGGCAGCCTGCTCGCGTGACTGCAGCTGCCGCAGCGGGCCAAAGCCGGAATCTGCGGCCAGGGTTTCAAGCAGCGTGTTGTCTTCATCGCTGGCGTCGAGACTCGAATGGTTCTTCGCAGTCCTGAAATGGTCGACCATGCGGTTGTGGGCGATGGTGAACAGCCATGTTTTGAATTTCGCCTTCACCTCATAAGCAGAGGCCTGTCTTGCGACGGCAAACCAGACATCCTGCATCAGGTCATCGGCAACGGACTGGTTGCGCACGCTGCGAAAGACAAAACGCCAGACTGACATTTCGTGCCGGGTGTAGAGCACGTCAAACGCCGACAGGTCGCCGCCTGCATAAAGCAGCATCAGCGACTCGTCGGGTGTGTCCGTCAGGGGTTTTGGGGGCGTGGTGGCCGGCATCCATCCCATTATGCGGATGTGCTGCGCTCAATACTGGCGCACAGGCGGGTCGGGCACATATGAGGCGTTGCCCGATTCCGGAAACGGGTTGGGCACGGGCTGGCGCGCCACCGGCTCGCGTATCACGCCGCTGGCAATCAGGTTCTCGCGGCTGTCGTAGCGTATGCGTATGACCTCGTTGGGCTGGGGTTGCAGGCGGTCGAAGCGGGTGTGCGTGATGACCGATGTCTCGCGCTGGCCATGCGCCGTGCCCAGCTTGGGTGAAGGCATGGGCGGGGCGAACGAGGGCGCGGCTTTCGCGAGATTGCTGCCGGTGGATTGTTCTGCGGCGGCGCTCTCCCTGCGGTCGGCCAGGGCTGATGGGGCTGGCGCAGCTGCGGGGGCGGGCGCGCTGCGCAGGCGGCTTTCCTGGTCCATGCCGGGTTCGTAGCGGCGTGGCTGGGTCTGGGGTTGTATGGATGGATAGGGTTGCACCGCCGGTTCAGGCAAACGCTCACGGAACAGCGCGACGCCAATCACGCCCACATTGCCGGGTCGCCCGGTCACACCGGCATAGGAGTCACGGGCATCAGAGAACTGGAAGGCCGCCACCTCGCTGCTGCTTTTGCGCCAGCCGGTGATCTGGTAACGCTCGTAGGGTGAAAACACATAACCCGTCTGGCCCCAGGCAGCGGTGTCGCCGCTGAGTACATTGACGCCATCAACAGCCGTGACGGCCAGCAGGCGCTCGCCTGCCTTGCTGCGCACCGCGACCGCGTAGCGCGCACCGGGCCTGCCGGCCACCCAGTATTCGCCGCGTGCGTAGTGCACCGGCAGCGTCGCGCCGGAGTCGCGGTCCACAACCGTCACGTCAGCCAGGTTGCCAATGGCATGGGCCTGCAGGCAGGCACCGCCCAGAACAAGAGACAGCGACAAGGGCAGCAAACGAAGTTTCATGATCGCTCCATAAAAGTGGTTGGAGCTGACTGAAACGAACGGCGGCGGTGAAAGGGGTTAAACCGCCTGAATTATTTTTTACGGGTGCGCCCCGCAGTGTTGGGTGCCGGCTTTTCTGTTTTGGCAGCCTTTTTGAAGGCTGCGGCGGTAGGCGCGCCTTCAGCGCCGGGTTTGCGCATTTTTTCGCCGCTGCCTTTGGCGATGCGTTCCTGTTTGGCGTGGATGTTGGCGTAGAGACCTGTTTTTTTGCCGGGCATGGTGACTCCTGTGACTGTTGAAGGCCGCAGCTTCGCGCCGCGCAATGCCATGCAAGGTAGGTCAAGACCCCGAAAGCGCCGTTGTCCGTGGCTTTAATGCGCTGATGGTTTGAAGAAGCTGTCAAACAGGGGAACGAGCGCCGGAAATTCCTGCGTGAAGCGCTGGCGGTTTACGAAGTAGGCTTCCGAAGCGACCGCGAAAAACTCGACCGGCGACTGCGCGCCATAGCTGTCCAGCCAGGGTGCGTCTGCCCCAAAACGCTCGTACATGGCCACGCTTTCGCGAAAGGCCGCAAAGGCCTCCTGCATGGTCTGCTGCCACGCGGCTTTGGCGGCGCGTGAGGGCAGGGGCGGGCAGCCGTTGGCGTGGCCATCGCGCATGTCCAGCTTGTGCACAAACTCGTGAATCACCACGTTCTGGCCACGTTCTGCCAACTCGCCAGAGCCGGCCACGTCTTCCCAGCTTAATGTGACGGGGCCGAGTTCCATTGCCTCGCCGGCCAGCACCTCGCTGTAGTCATGCACCACGCCCGCCGCGTCTGTGGCCTGTCGCCTGGCGACCATGGCGCCGGGGTGCACCACGATGCCCCTGAAGTCGTCGTAAAACTTCAGGCCGATGTGCAGTACCGGCAGGCAGGCCTGCGCAGCAATCGCTACGGCCATGTCGTCGGTCACTTCAAGGCCGTGTGCGCCGGTGAACTCCTTGTGGGCGAGGAACTGGCTGCTGAGCTGGTGCAACCGTGTCTGGTCCTGGGGCTTGAGTTCAGCCAGGAAGGGGTAAGCCTGCAGCGCGCTTTCCCAAAGCGCATCAGGAATGGCCTTGTACTTTGCGTACCCCGGCGGCCACAAGCCGCGCAGCCAGCTCAGCATGCAGGCGGGCGCCGCGACGATTCAAGCATCAATGCGAACAGCTCATTGCGAAAGTGAATGCCCAGCCTGTCGAACGCACGGTTGCGGTAGGTCTTCACCGTACTGACTGACAGCGCCATCTGGCACGCAATGCCGTCAAAAGACATGCCCTGCAAAATGCCTGCGCACACCTCGGCTTCACGCCGGGTCAGTGTGGTGTTGATCTGCTGCAGCCGGTCGGTCAGGCGCTTGAGCTGGTCGGCCCGGCTTTCTTCGCCCAGGCCGGGCAGACGGATGTCGAGGTGTTTGTGCGCCAGCGCCAGCAGCGCGGGTGCGAGCTGGCCCAGCGCGTCAATCTGCGCATCGGCAAAGGGCTGCTGGTGCTGGTGGCGATAGAAGTTGATGGCAAACAGGCTGCCTTCGGCCTGCGGTTCAACAATCGACACGCGCTCTGACACGCCATGGGCCTCATAAACGCGGGCACGGTGCTCGGCGGGGACCTCTTGCGCGGTGATGTGGCTGATCTGTTTGGCCAGCGGGGCGTGGGGCAGCTTCCTCAGCAGCGTGCGGTCGCTGCGGTAGGGGCCTGACAGATAGGCGCGCCAGCAGTCGCGTGTGGTGTCGGGCACGCCGTGGCTGGCTGACATGTAGATCACCGGTTCACACGAGGGGCCCGTGCGGTACACCGAACACGAGGCGGCGGGCAGCACGGCATGCACGCTGTCAAGCAGGGTCTGCTGGAAGCGCGTGTTGCCCAGGTCGGCGATGGCGCCCGTGAGCACTCCCACGAGCGCATCTGCCCGCGAGCTGGTCGCAAGGGGTCCGGAGGGCATGGCCCATTGCCTCATGGCGTTTGCTTTCTGGTGTGCATGCTTGTGGCTTGTCGTCTTCTGGGATGACAGGATTTTCAGGCTGGCTCCGTAGACTTGCCAATCGAGACAAACACTATAAAGAAACCAGATGGCCGAACCCCGCCAGCCGCTTGATGCCCCTGCATTGCGCTTTTTTGCCGACCTCTCCGTCACCGTCGGCCAGCCCCAGGAAGTCGGCGCCGCTGCACATGGCTTGCGGCGGCTGATTCCCATCACAGGCGGCAGCGCTACAGGTGAGGGCTGGACGGCCCAGGTGCTGCCGGGCGGCGCTGACTTCCAGTTGATCGTCAATGACCGCATGGCCACGCTGGACGCCCGTTATTGCCTGCAGACCGATGGCGGTGACCTGATTTACGTCAAAAACCGCGCCGTTCGCAGCGGCCCGCCCGAACAGATGGCCAAACTGCTGCGCGGCGAAGTTGTTGAACCTGGCCAGATCTACTTTCGCTGCGCCCCCAGCTTTGAAACCGCTTCACCCGCCCTGCGCTGGATCGGCGAACGCATGTTTGTGGGCACGGGCGCGCGCCATCCTGACAAGGTGGTGATGCGCTTCTTCTCGCTGGACTGATTTTTATAACGACAACCGGAGACAGACATGACCCTTTCACACAAATCCCTTCACCGCCTGGCACGTGTTGCTGCATGCGTTCTTGCAGCAACCGCATTTCTGGCCAGCGCCCCGGCTGCGCTTGCGCAATCAACATACCCCAACAAGCCCGTGCGGCTGATCGTCGGCTTCCCGGCGGGCACCGGGCCCGACATCGTCGCCCGTCTGCTGGGCCAAAAACTTTCAGAAGCCTGGGGCACGGGCGTGATTGTTGATAACAAACCCGGCGCGGGCGGGCTGATTGCCGCCACCGAAGCAGCACGCGCCACGCCTGACGGTTACACGCTGATGCTGGGCGAAACCGGCCAGCTGGCGATAGCGCCCAGCAGCTACAACAAGCTGCCTTACGACGCGCAGAAAGATTTTGTGCCTGTGAGCCAGGTGGTCAGCGCTGACTTTGCCCTGCTGGTCAACCCGCTCAAGGTGCCGAGTAAAAACGTGAAGGATTTTGCCGACTGGTCAAGGCAGCAGAAAGGCCTGTTCATGGCAACCTTTGGCGCGGGCACGCCGGGACACTTCGGTGCCTACATGTTTGGTGATGCCATCAGGATCAAGCCCGAGCCGGTGCATTACAAATCAACCGGCGACGCACTGGCAGGCATCTTTGGCGGTGATGTGCAGGGCGTGTTTGCCAGCATTGGCCTTGCAGCCCCCAATGTCAAGGCCGGCAAGTTGCTGGCCCTGGCCACCACCGGGCCTGTGCGTTCGGCAGCCTTGCCTGATGTTCCAACCTTCAAGGAGCAGGGCTACCCTGAACTGGAGTTCAGCTCGTGGTTCGGCATCGTGGCCCCGGCAAAAACACCGCCAGAGATCATCGCCAAACTGAACGCCGACATCGTCAAAGCCGTGCGTTCTGCCGATGGCAAGACCAAACTTGAAGATGCGGGCTTTCGCGTGACCGGCACCAGCCGCGAAGACTTTGTGCGCATCATCAGCGCAGATACCGCAAAGTGGGGCAAGGCCGTTGCTGCGACCGGCTTCAAGGCCGACTGAGGAAGCAGCGCTGGCTTAACTTAACGGCCGCGCAGAAAGAGCGCATCCAGCTCGCGAATGCTGACCTGGCGCCAGGTCGGCCTGCCGTGGTTGCACTGGTCCGAGCGCTCGGTGGCTTCCATCTGGCGCAGCAGGGCATTCATCTCGTCGATGGTGAGCCTGCGGTTGGCGCGCACGGCACCGTGGCAGGCCATGGTTGACAGCAGCTCATTTTGCGCGCGCTGTATCACGGTGCTGGCGTCATGCTGGGCCAGCTCTGCGAGCACGCTGCGGGCCAGCTCGACCGCATCACCCTGCGCCAGGCTGGTTGGCACGGCACGCACCGCCAGGGTTTTGGGTGAGAAGGGCGTGATCTCCAGACCCAGCGTGGCGAGCACCTCGTGGCTGGCCTCGGCAGTGGCCACCTCCTGCGGGCTGGCGGCGAAAGTGGCCGGTATCAGGAGCGGCTGGCTGGTGATGCCTGTGCCATCGTTGCTGTCCATCTGGTTTTTCAGGCGCTCGTAAACAATGCGCTCATGGGCGGCGTGCATGTCCACAATCACCAGGCCCTGGGTGTTTTCTGCCAGCACGTAGATGCCCTGTAACTGGGCAATCGCGCGGCCCAGTGGCCAGTCGCCTGGGGGCAGGGTGGATTCCTGCTGCGGCGCTGTTGGAGGGGCATAGGACTTACCTGGAATGCCGTTGCTCCGGGATGTCGTTACGGCGGGCCACATGGCTTCGAAATCCGAAACGCGGCTGCTACCGTTCTGATACGCGCTTCCATTTGTGTTGCTGTAGTTCGCCGGGGCCGAAAAATTAATGCCGGGTTGTGCCCATGAATATGAAGCCGTTGACGCAGGCGTGCCGAATGGCATGGCACCCGCCGTGCCGTCAGTGGCTGCAGACGAACCTGAACGCGGTATCGCCAGTGCATTTTCAGTACCGTGGCGCACGGCCTGGTGTACCTCGCGGCTGTCCCTGAAACGCACTTCGATTTTGGTCGGGTGCACATTCACGTCCACCCTGGTGGGGTCAATCTCAACGTAGAGCGCATACATCGGCTGGCGGTGGCCGTGCAGCACGTCTTCATAGGCGCTGCGTGCAGCGTGCGTGAGCACCTTGTCGCGCACGTAACGGCCGTTGACATAGGCAAACTGCTGATCGGCACGCGAGCGTGCGGCATCGGGAATGCCTGCGCGGCCCCAGATGCGGACTGCAGGCTGGCCATCGGGCCGGCGCGCACTGCTCTCGTAGTTGACTGCGACGGATTGCGTTACAAAGTCGCTGCCCAGCACATCGGCCAGGCGCTGTTCTTGGGCCGCCTCGCCTGTGCAGGCACGCCACTGCTCCACCAGTTTGCCTTCATGCCAGATGGCAAAGGCCACGTCAGGCCTGACCAGTGCGTGGCGGCGTACGGCTTCGATGCAATGGGCCAGTTCGGTGGCGTCGGTTTTGAGGAACTTGCGGCGGGCCGGGGTGGCGTAAAACAACTCGCGCACTTCAACGCTGGTGCCGCGGCTGCGTGCGGCGGGCTTGATCTCGCCGGTGCGGCCATCGAGTTGCCAGGCGTGCCCGGCGTCTTCGGTGCGCGAGAGCAGGCTCATGTCGGCAATCGAGTTGATGGCGGCCAGTGCCTCGCCCCTGAAGCCCATGGTGCCCACGGCTTCGAGGTCCTGCAGCGACGCGATCTTGCTGGTGGCGTGACGCCTGAGGGCAATGGGCAACTCCTCGCGCGGTATGCCCTGGCCGTCGTCTTCAACCAGTATCAGCCTCACCCCGCCCGACATCAGGCGCACAGTGACGCTGCGCGCGCCTGCATCCAGCGCGTTGTCGACCAGTTCGCGCACGACCGAGGCGGGCCGTTCGACGACTTCACCGGCCGCAATCTGGCTGATCAGTTCGTCGGGCAGTTCAAGAATCGGGCGGCGGGCCGCAAGAAGGGCAGTCATTGGAAAGGGATTTTAGGCCGGAGCGTGAATGACCTGTCAGAATCACGGCCATGGAAATTGTGACCTACCTCATTGACTTCATCCTCCACGTAGACAAGCACCTGGAAACCTTTGTGACCAGCTACGGCGTATGGGTGTATGCCTTGCTGTTTTTGATTATCTTTGTAGAGACCGGCGTGGTGGTCATGCCCTTCCTGCCGGGTGACTCATTGCTGTTTGTGGTGGGTGCCATGTGCGGCATCGGCTTGATGAGCTATCCGCTGGCCGTCGGGCTGCTGTTTGTGGCGGCGGTGCTGGGTGACCAGTGCAATTACATGATTGGCCGTTATTTCGGGCCCAAGGTGTTCCAGTGGGAGCAGTCGCGCTACTTCAACAAAAAGGCATTCAACCAGGCCCATGCTTTTTACGAGCGTTATGGCGGCGTGACCATCATTGCGGCGCGTTTCATGCCCTTTTTGCGCACGTTCGCACCCTTTGTCGCGGGTGTGTCCGAGATGACACGCAGCAAATTCTCTGCATACAACATCGTCGGCGCTGTGCTGTGGGTGGGCGGCATCATCACCGCCGGTTATTTTTTCGGCAACGTGCCGTGGGTCAAGGCCAACCTTGACAAGATCATCTGGGCGATGATTCTGATCCCGGGGCTGCTGGTGATCTATGGCGCATGGAAGGCCGGGCGGAAGGCATCTGCCTCCGATTGAAGTCCCAGAGCATGTCGTCAATGCAAAAAAGGCGGCTCCTGAGATTCAGGAGCCGCCTTTTTGATATGTTTAACCTGGAGGGTATGTCAATCAGCGCCTAGCGCTTTTTGCCGACCTCGTTGCCAATCACTGCACCGACGGCTGCGCCGCCAATGGTTGCAAGTGGGCCACCCAGCAAAACGTTGCCTGCAACGCCGCCAGCCACTGCACCGATACCCGTACCGAGTTGTGCATTGGTTGGATTTGTGCCGCATCCCACCAGACCTGCAAGTGCGAGAACTGATGCAGCGGTTGCCATCAAAAATTTTGTGTTCATTGTGTTTTCCTCTTTATGTTGGGCTTTTGGCCCGTTTGCTTTTAACTGTTCACGATCACCCTCAGACCGATGACCTGGCTATCAGGCTGCTGACTCGTGGCCGAAACCACGATGCCAACAACCATTTAGTCATTTAGCGTTTTTTGCCGACTTCGTTACCGATCAGGGCACCAGCGGCTGCTCCGCCAACGGTTCCCAGGGTACTGCCACCGGTCAATGCGCCGCCTGCTACACCACCGACCACCGCGCCCACGCCGGTACCGATTTGTGCATTGGTTGGATTGGTGCCGCAACCGACGAGTGCGAGTGCAAGTGCGGAGGCTGCTGCTGACATGATGATTTTCGATTTCATTTGGTTCACCTTTGGTTAAGAGTTTCAGGCTCTTTCACTGCTCACACCGTGTCTTGCGACCGAGTGGTGTGTTGGCTCTGCCTGTGACTCCAATGTAGGTGTGGCACCGGCCCTGACCTGTAGGAGAATACCGCCGCAAACTGTCGGCCCTGTGTAGTGAAATGCAACATCCTGTGCACTCTGTCACAGGCGGGAAATCATGCGCTGCGGTTTTATATCTGGCGGTTGCGTGCGAGGGGCGGGTTGCGTGCGAAGTAACGCCCAATGCCGCGCATCAGTGCATCGGCCAGTTGAATCTGGTATTCATCGCTGCGCAGTTTGGCTTCTTCATCGGGGTTGCTGATGAAGGCGGTTTCGACCAGCACGCTGGGGATGTCAGGCGCCTTGAGCACTGCAAAGCCGGCCTGCTCAACCCTGGGTTTGTGCAGCTTGCCCACGGCGCCTATCTCGCCAAGCATGGCGGTACCGAGTTTCAGGCTGTCGTTGATTTGCGCCGTGGTGCTCATGTCCAGCAATGCCTTTTGCACCTGCGCGTCCTTGACCTTGACGTTCACGCCGCCCACCAGGTCGGCAGAGTTTTCCTTGTCGGCCATCCAGCGTGCGGCGCTGCTTGAAGCGCCCTTGTCACTGAGCGCAAACACGCTCGCGCCCTGGGGCCGCGGGGTGAAAAAGGCGTCGGCATGAATGCTGATGAACAGGTCGGCCTGCACGCGGCGCGCTTTCTGCACGCGTATGTGCAGCGGCACAAAAAAATCGGCATCGCGCGTGAGGTAGGCGCGCATGTTGGGCTGCTGGTTGATGCGGTCGCGCAGGCGGTGCGCGATTTGCAGCACCACGTCTTTTTCGCGCGTGCCGCCCGGGCCGATGGCACCAGGGTCTTCGCCGCCGTGGCCCGGGTCGAGTGCCACGATGACCAGGCGGTCTGTTTTGGCGCCGGGGGCTGACGCGACCGCTGGGGGTGGATTGCCGGCCGGGCCGGTTGCCTTGTCTGCCGGCCTTGCGCTTGCAGGGCCTGATGACCGAGGTGCTGGCGCCCTGCCGGCCTGCTGCGCAATCAGATCGCCCAGCGGGTCATGTGCGGGTGCGGGTTGCGTTGTGCCATCACTGCCTGCGGTGCGTGCAGGCGGCGCATTTCTGTCGGCCAGTTTTTCGGCGATCAATGCTTCCAGCGGGTCGGCAGTCTGCGCCGGGTACAGGTCCAGCACCAGCCGGTATTTGTAGGCGGCCACAGGGGCCAGCGTGAAGACCTGCGGCAGTATGGGCTGCTTGAGGTCAATCACCAGACGCACAACACCCGGAGCGTTTTGCCCGACACGAATGCCCTGAATGTTGGGGTCATCCGACTTGACCTTGGCCACAAGCTCGCGCAGGGCAGGTATCAGGTCTATGCCTTCAATATCAACCGCCAGCCGGGGCGGCTCTGACACAAAAAACTGTTTGGTCTTGATCTCGCCATCAGACTCGATCGTCAGGCGTGTGTAGTCTTTTGAGGGCCAGACACGCACCGCCACAATCGATGCGCCGCGCGCGATGTGCTGCGCCCCAAGCGTCAGCACCACGCTGCCGAGCTGCAAGGCCCTGCGTCGGGTGATGGGTGCGGGCGGGGGCAGGGGCAGGGGCAGGCTCATGCGATCAGCTCCGCGCCATTGGCTGTATGCGCCGTCATCGTCACTGCGCGTGAGTCGTCGGCCTGCAGTTCGATGGCCAGCAACAGGTCCGGTTTGGGCAGGTGACCGGCGGCTTTTTCCGGCCATTCGACCAGCTTGAGTCCTGGCGCGCCAAAGATGTCGCGAAAGCCGGCTTCTTCCCATTCGTCGGGATCGTTGAAGCGGTAGAAGTCAAAGTGCCAGATGTCCAGAGGCCGATTCAGGGATGACGTGGCGAGCGCATAGGACTCCACCACGGCGTAGGTCGGGCTCTTGATGCGGCCCTGCACGCCCAGCGCAGCAAGCAGGTGGCGCGCCAGAGTGGTTTTACCGGCACCCAGGTCGCCATGCAGCTCTATCAACGCATTGGCGATGGCAGGCCGCGCTGCGAGTGCCGATGCGAAAGACTGCGTGGCCGCTTCGTCTGGCCAGGCGATCCTTTTTACAATCGGCAAGTGAGTGTCAACAGTCATCAGGGTAGTCAGGAGCTCGTCAATCAGATTCAGGACTGGGCGCGCGAGCTTGGATTCTCGCAAATCGGCATTGCAGACGTTGATCTCTCGTCTGCCGAACCTGGATTATCAGCCTGGCTCGCAGCAGGCTTTCATGGTGACATGCATTACATGGCCTCGCACGGGCTTAAACGGGCGAGGCCCGCAGAGCTGATTCCCGGCACGGTCAGCGTCATCACGGCACGCATGGACTATTTGCCGGCTTCGACGCCGACGGAAGCGGGGCAGTGGCAGGCGCTGGAGTTCAGCCGCCTGGATCGCCCTGCGGAGGCCATCGTCTCGGTGTACGCGAGGGGGCGTGACTATCACAAGGTGATGCGCAACCGGCTGCAGAAACTGGGGGAACGCATCTCCGCACATGTGGGTACTTTGGGACACCGCGCCTTCACCGATTCTGCCCCGGTGCTCGAAGCCGAGCTGGCTGCACGATCCGGCCAGGGCTGGCGCGGCAAGCACACCTTGCTGTTGAACCGCGAGGCCGGGTCCATGTTTTTCCTCGGCGAGATTTATGTTGACCTTGCGCTCCCATACAGCGAGCCGGTCACGCCACACTGCGGCAGTTGCACATCCTGCATCGACATCTGCCCCACGCAGGCCATCATCGCGCCGCACAAGCTGGATGCCCGGCGCTGCATCTCCTACCTGACCATCGAGCATGAAGGCGCCATTCCGCTGGAGCTGCGTGCGCTCCTGGGCAACCGCATTTACGGCTGTGACGACTGCCAGCTGATCTGCCCGTGGAACAAGTTTGCGCAGCGCAGCGCCTTGCCCGACTTTGACGAGCGCCAGGGGCTGACCGGCCAGCAACTGGTGACGCTGTTTGCATGGACGGAAGCCGAGTTTCTCGGTTTTACCGAAGGCAGCGCCATACGCCGCATAGGCCACGAGCGCTGGTTGCGCAACATCGCGGTGGCCATGGGTAACGCATTGAGGCGCGCCAGTACGCAAGGTGCCCAGTGCGACAAGGAGCTTGCGTTTATCAGTTCCGCCCTGCTGGAAAGGCTGGCCAGCGCCACGCCGCTGGTGCGTGAACACATTGAATGGGCGCTCGAGGCGGTTTCCCGGGATTCCGTACATTCATAGTGCTACTTTTTTGATAGCTGCTTACGCTCGTGTTTATTGGCCTGCAGCCATTTTTGGCACCTAAAAATGGCCTTTTCAGGGTTTTTTGGACCTACGGCAGTCGATTTTGATGCCTTCACATTGCCTTAAAACAGCTGTAATAGCTAAAATAGCTGTTTTTAAGGGTATTGATCTCATGAGCACCTTCTCTGCACTCGAAGCCAAAAACCGTCTGGGCCAGATCATTGATGCCGCCCAGCGCCAGCCTGTCACCATCACCCGGCACGGCAGGCCGGCGGTGGTGGTGCTGGCCATTCAGGACTATGAAGCCTTGCTGGCCGGGAATCCGGCCCTTCTGCGCCCGCAGAAACCTGCAGAGCTGTGAAGCGAAAACCTGCGCCGTCGCTAGCGCAGGATTCCCAGCGCGAACGGCAGGCTGACCACGCCCAGAATGGTCGACAGCGTGACCAGGCCTGCCACATAGGCGCCGTTGTAGCCCATGCGCGCTGCCAGCACATATGAGCTCGACGACGTGGGCAGGGCAGAGAAAGCCATCAGCATGGTGGTTTGTACCAGTGACAGCCCAAACAGCCGCGACAAGCCCCACGCCAGCAACGGCAGCACCAGGTGCTTGATGGAGAGCAGCGACACGCTCAGGGTTTTCGATTGGGCCAGGTGGGCGAACTGCAGACCCGCACCCGCTGCCATCAGGCCCAGCGCAAGTGATGCGGCGCCGATGCGGGTCAGGGTGGGTTCCAGCCAGAACGGAATCGTGAAACCCAGCAGGTTGGCGGCCAGCCCTGTCAGGGTGGCAATGATGAGCGGGTTGCGCAGCAACTCGCCTGCAAAATTACGCCGGGCATGCCTGGCCATGGGCCAGACCGCCGCCACATTGAACAGCGGCACACACACGCCGATCAGTACGGCAATCAGTTGCAGGCCCTGGCCGCCGGCCAGCTTGTCTGCCAGCGCCAGCGCGATGAACGAGTTGAAGCGAAATGCGATCTGTGCGCTGGCTGCGTGTTCGCGCCGGTCAATGTGTTTGCCCAGCCAGGGCAGGTGGGGCAGGCTGTAGGCCAGCGCGATGCCGCACATGCCCAGCACAAGCCCTGCACTGATCAGGCTGGAGGTGGCGCGAAGGTCCAGCGGGCTTTTGACGATGGACTGGAACAGCAGCACCGGAAACAGGAAGAAATACACCAGGCTTTCGACCTTCTCCCAGACCGAGCGGTTGAGTGCGGTGTACCTGCAGACCAGGTAGCCGCAAACGATGAGCGAGAAGTCGGGAAAAAGGAGCTGGGCATAGTTCACCGGGCAAGAATAACCTTAAAAAATCTGGCAAATCCGGGTTTGCCCTTATGCGTAATCCACAACTGCAAGGCGCATTTCTTGCACGTAATATTCAGCTTGTTTTTTACTTGAAGGACCAGATCATGCAACGTCGCCGCGTATTCGCCCTGTCAACACTCTCCGCCCTCGTATTGGCGACATCTGCTGGTTCCGTGCTGGCCCAGGCTTATCCCAACAAGGTCGTCAAGCTCCAGGTGCCTTTCGCACCTGGTGGCACTACAGACATCGTGGCCCGCGTCATCGCTGATCCGCTGGGCAAAGCGCTTGGCCAGAGCGTGGTTGTCGAGAACAAGGCTGGCGGCGGCGGCGTTATCGGTGCCACTGAAATCGCGCGCTCGGCACCTGATGGCTACACACTCGGCGTCGCTACCGTGTCCACCACGGCGGCCAACCCGGCCATCAATCCGAAAATCACCTACAACACGCTGACGGACTTCACGCCCATCATCAACATTGCTGCAACGCCCAACATCATTGCAGTGCACCCGAGCTTTCCGGCAAAGAACTACAAGGAGTTCATCGCCGAGATCAAGAAGAACCCCGGCAAGTACTCATATTCATCGTCGGGCACGGGCGGTATTGGCCATCTGCAGATGGAGCTGTACAAAAGCCTGAGCGGTGCATTCGTCACGCACATTCCCTATCGTGGCGCAGGCCCTGCGCTCAACGACACTGTCGCCGGCCAGGTCAACATGATTTTTGACAACCTGCCATCGGCCCTGCCTTTCATCCAGCAGAAACGCCTGATCCCCATCGTGGTGGCCGCGCCCCAGCGCCTGGCGGTTCTGCCTGATGTGCCGACCTTCAAGGAGCTCGGCCTGGAGCCGGTGAACCGCATGGCCTATTACGGCATTCTGGGTCCCAAAAACCTGCCGAAGGAAGTCGTCGACAAGGTCAGCGCAGGCGTGAAGAAGTCGCTGGAAGACCCGGCAGTGCGCAAACGCATCGAAGACACCGGCTCCCTGATCGTCGCCAACACGCCTGAGCAGTTCACCGCGCAGATCAAGGCTGAGTTCGAAGTCTATAAAAAGGTGGTTGATTCCGCCAAGCTCAAACTGGACTGAACGCCGTACCGTTCAGTTCAACAAGCCGCCGCGCAGGTTCTGCCCGGCGGCTTTTTTCTGCCCGGCATTCAGACCCGGAATTTTGGTATGGTCGGCAGCATGCCCCTTTCAATCCAGGCCAGCCAGTCCAGCATTGACGCCTTTATTGACGCCCTCTGGCTGGAGGACGGGCTCTCGAAAAATACGCTGGCCGCCTACAGGCGCGACCTGACGCTTTATGCGGACTGGCTCGGTGCCAGAGAGCAGATGGGGCGCAAGATTGACGACACGGTTGAAATCGACCTGAACCGCTATTTCGCCGTCAGGCATGCCGCCACAAAAGCGACCTCGGCCAATCGCAGGCTGACGGTGTTCAAACGCTATTTCCGCTGGGCCCTGCGTGAGCGACTGCTCAGTGCCGACCCCACACTGAAACTTCAGTCTGCCAAACAGGCCCTGCGTGTACCCAAAGTGATGAGCGAGTCACAGGTGGAGGCACTGCTTGCTGCGCCGTCTGAAGACACGCCGCTGGGCCTGCGCGACCGCGCCATGCTGGAACTGATGTACGCCAGCGGTTTGCGGGTCAGTGAGCTGGTGGGAATGAAGACTTTTCACCTGGGCCTCAATGAAGGCGTGCTGCGTGTGATGGGCAAGGGCAACAAGGAGCGGCTCGTGCCTTTCGGCCAGGTTGCCCGTGATGCTGTGGTGCGTTATATGGCAGAAGGGCGGCCGGCCATTCTGGGTGGTCAGCAGACGGATGACCTGTTTGTCACCGCCCGCGGCAGCGGCATGAGCCGGGTGATGTTCTGGATGCTGGTCAAAAAATACGCGCAGAGGGCGGGCATTCACTCACCGCTGTCGCCGCACACTCTGCGTCATGCGTTTGCCACCCATTTGCTGAATCACGGTGCAGACCTGCGTGCGGTTCAGATGCTGCTGGGTCATGCCGATATTTCAACCACCACCATTTACACCCACGTCGCGCGTGAGCGGCTGAAGAACCTGCATGCAGCGCATCATCCACGCGGCTGATGCCGGACTTCGGGCTGGTAAATGTAGTCCCGTTTGAAGGGATACACCGACTGGGCCCCCTTGAGACGGCCGTCGGTAAGGTCACCCGAGGGCCGCGTCGCCACCATCTGGTGAAGTGAAATCCAGCCCTGCTCAAAACTCATGGCGCTTCCGGCGAGGTAGAGGCGATAGGCGCGCAGCGTTTTTTCTGCGCGTTCCTCGCCGCCATCCCTGGCCAACACTTCACGCGCCACATCGAGTTTTGTTTCAAGCGTGTCTGACCAGTCCCATAGGGTACGTGCGTAATGTGGGCGCAGGTTTTCCGTGTCCACCATCTCAAGTCCGGCGCGTGACATGTGCTCCAGAACGGCACTGACGTGCAACAGCTCGCCACCGGGAAATATGTATTTCTCGATAAAGTCACCCATGCCTGCACCCAACTGGCTGTTCTCCAGCCCCCCGGCCGTGATGCCATGGTTCATCACCAGCCCGCCTGGCTCCAGAAGCCTCATGATTTTTTCAAAGTAAGCAGTCATGTTGGCGTGACCCACGTGTTCAAACATGCCAACCGACGAGATCTTCTCGAAAGGTTTGTCTTCGGGCAGGTCACGATAGTCGCGCAACTCAACACGAACACGGCCACTCAGGCCCTTGTCGTTGATGAGCTTTTGCACATGGGCATGCTGGTTTTTCGACAGGGTGATGCCGGTCGCATCAACGCCGTAGTGCTCGGCTGCCCACATCAGCAGGGCTCCCCAGCCGGAGCCGATGTCCAGATAACGCTCGCCTGACTTGAGCATCAGCTTGCGGCAGATGTGGTCCAGCTTGGCCTCCTGTGCCTGAGCCAGCGTCATCGCGGCATCACTGTAATAGGCGCACGAATACACGCGGCGCGCATCGAGCCAGAGTTCGTAAAAAGCGTCTGACACGTCGTAATGGAACTGGATCTGCGCGGCGTCTTTCGCATGCGTGTGCGCAGCAAGAGATCTGGCACGGCGAAGCAATTGGGAAAACCAGCCCATATCGCTTTCGACAGGGTTGCCCGGCAACATGCCGGAAACGACCTTCATCACATCACGCATGCGCCCGTGAATGTTGAGTTTGCCTTCAACGTATTCTTCACCGAGGGCGCCGATCTCGCCGGCCTTGAGCCGCGCCAGGCTCGCCCAGCTTGAAAAGTCGAGTTTGACCAAGGCGTCTTTGGGCCCGACAACATTACCCTCAGGAAGCTGCAGGGCGACGGGTGCAGAAAGCCGGGTCAAGCGGGATTCGATCTCCGGAATCAGGCGCTGGAACATGAGCAAATTCCTCGTTAGGTCTTCAAGGGCGAGCTGGTCTTCTTTCCCCAAAAGTTTAGCGAAGTTCAGGCCTTTTTGCTGCAACCGGTCCTCAGCAGGGTCGGGTTTCAGCCCCGACCAGGTGCAGTCAAAAGCATCAACTCTTCGTCGCTGAAGCCCGCATGGCGGCGCGCGTCCAGGTTGACAGGGCCTTTGCTCCGCGGCGCACCGTATTGCAGGGCAAGACCTGAATAGGCTGCAACAGGTTCAAGACCGCGCTGCATGCAGAGATATCGATACCAGTGGTTGCCAATGGCAACATGTCCGATTTCATCGTGCAGGATGATGTCCAGGATGTCTACGGCGCGCAGGGCCTGGGGACTGCCCACCCTGCGCAGTTTGGCCTGCATGGGTGGCGTGGCGTCAAGCCCACGTGCTTCAAGCGTGCGGGGTACCAGTGCCATGCGGGCCAGCACATCGCCGCGCGTTTTTTCGGTCATGTCCCAGAGGCCTGTGTGGGCCGGGAAGTCGCCGTAGTCGTGACCCATGCTTTGCAGATGTGTACGCAAAAGGGAAAAGTGGAGGGCTTCTTCAGATGCCACCGTGAGCCAGTCGAGGTAGTAGGCTTGCGGCATGCCTTCAAATCGCCAGATCGCATCGAGTGCGAGGTTGATGGCGTTGAACTCAATATGCGTGACCGAGTGAAGCAATGCGGCAAGGCCTTCTGCCGTGAAAGGTGAACGCTTGGGTACATCCAGATGGGCGCACAGTTCTGGCCGGTCAGGGCAGCCCGGCACCCCTTGGGGTTCCTCCATTGCATTGCCGGGAGCGATCAGCAGCCTGGTGCGTTCGGCTTGCAGGCCTTGGGTGAGCTGTACCTTGGTGGCGGGATCTTTCTCAACAAGAGCCTGCAGGGCTCGCTGGCGCAATTCGGGTGCTGGAGGCGTCACTGTCATGGCTGAATTGTGCTTGAAACACCTTGTCGCCGACTTGCGGTCTTTACAATGGTTTGGCGTATCCAATCCCACCCATACAGTAAAAAGCAGACATGGCCATCTATCAACTTGAAAATCTCGTTCCGTCCGTTCATCCCTCCGCTTGGGTGGCCGGCAATGCGCAGGTCATGGGTCATGTGACCCTCGGGCAGGATGTCAGTGTCTGGTTCGGCGTTGTGATTCGTGGTGATACATCGACCATCACGGTCGGAAAGGGGTCGAACATCCAGGACAACAGCGTCATGCATGCAGACGAAGGCAAGCCTTTGACTGTGGGTGAAAACGTCACGGTAGGTCACCAGGTCATGCTGCATGGCTGCACGATTGGTGACAACTCGCTGATCGGTATCGGCGCCATCGTGCTCAATGGGGCGAAGATCGGTAAAAACAGTCTGGTAGGTGCTGGCTCTCTTGTCACGGAGGGCAAGGAGTTTCCGGAAGGTTCCATGATCATGGGTACGCCTGCGAAGGTCGTCCGGCAATTGAGCCCGGAGCAGATTCAGGGTTTAAAAATCAGCGCGGAGCACTATGTAGAGAATGCAGCCCGTTACAAATCGGGCTTGAAAAAGCTCGATTGAGCCTGTCTGAATCTTCTAAACACCTATGTCAGAACTGCACAAATTCATTTTCGACGGGCTGCCGGTGCGCGGCATGCTGGTACGCCTCACGGACTCATGGCAGGAAATACTGCGTCGCCGCAAGGCTGCCGGCGGCTATCCGGTAGAGGTCATGCACCTGCTGGGAGAAATGACTGCAGCGGCCACCCTGATGCAGGGCAATATCAAGTTCAACGGCGCGCTCATTCTGCAGATTTTTGGTGATGGGCCTGTCAAGATCGCGGTCGCTGAAGTTCAGCCCGACCTGACGGTGCGTGCCACGGCAACCATCACCGGCACAGTGGATGCCGGAGCCACGCTGAGCGACCTGGTGAATGTCAACAATGAGGGGCGTTGCGCCATCACGCTTGACCCGAAAGACAAGATGCCTGGGCAGCAGGCCTACCAGGGCGTGGTGCCGCTGTTTGGTGACCAGCACGAAAAGATTGAAAACCTCGGCGAGGTGCTTGAGCATTACATGCTGCAAAGTGAGCAGCTTGACACCAAACTCATACTGGCCGCAGACGGCAACATCGCTGCCGGCTTGCTGATCCAGCGTTTGCCCGTGAAGGGTGAAGGCAATCTTGAAGGCCAGGTCGACAGGGATGCCAATGAGGACCAGATTGGCATCAACGAAGACTACAACCGCATTGCCATGCTGGCGGCCACCCTCAAGCGTGAAGAGCTGCTGACGCTGGATGCCGATACCATTTTGCGGCGGCTTTTCTGGGAAGAACCCATCACCCGCTTTGAAGTGCTTCAGCCAGCTTTTGCGTGCAGTTGCTCCCGTGAGCGCGTCAGCAACATGCTGCGCACACTGGGTGCGGAAGAAATCGAAAGTGTCATTGCCGAGCGCGGCAGCGTCGGCGTGACCTGCGAGTTTTGCGGTGCGCAGTACGACTTTGATCCGGTCGATGCTGCCCAGCTGTTTACGAACCCTGACCGGCAGCAACCGCCTACGGCAACGGTTCAGTAGCCCTTATGCCGCGGTTGGCAAGCAGGCCAGTCAGCAGCCGGTGTTCGCATGCGGGGTCGCTGCATTTATCGCATTCCCAGATCCACTTTGAGTTTTGCTCGCTGGACTGGTCTGCGGGTAGTTTTTGCGTTGATCCCGCGGAAGCTGGCCGCATGCCCAACTTGCTCTGAATGACCTGCAAGGCCATGCCAAGACATTCTTCGCCTGTGCCGTAAAGCACCTGGTACGAGATGTGATGGCGATCGAGATCTGATCTCAACAGGCGGTCGGTAGCTACATCATTGGCATGAGAGCTGCCCAGCCCCAGGAGGAATGTCAGGCCTTCGTTTCCGGCCTGTCCTGCGGACGATTCCTGCGTGAAAACCTTGATGTTTGGGTTCCGGGAGCGCAGTTGCTGGGAAAGCTTTGTCTTGCCCGGAGTTGAGCTGCCAAGAAGCGTCACCCGCAGGGTGGGCAGCGCGCTATTTGTTGACCTGGACAAAGATCTCGTTGGGCTTGACCATGCCCAGTTCGCTGCGGGCTTTTTCTTCAACCATTTCGAGTCCTTCCTTGAGGTCTCTTACCTCTGCCGCGAGTTGTTCGTTGGCAGCCTGGGCTTTGGTGTTTTTCGCATTCTGCTCATCGAGGCGCTGCTGCATGCTGCGAACTGTGGGAAGACTACCCCTGCCCATCCACAACTGCGCATGGAACAGGCCCAGCAGCGCAATCAGGATGGCCGGGACGAAGCGATTTCCCAAAGCTGCCCTTCCGGTCAGCGCAGGTTGTAGAAGGCGGCGCGGCCCGGGTAGGACGCCACATCGCCCAGGTCTTCTTCTATGCGCAGAAGCTGGTTGTATTTGGCCATGCGGTCGGAGCGCGACAGCGATCCGGTCTTGATCTGGCCGGCATTGGTACCCACCGCAATATCGGCAATGGTGGTGTCTTCGGTTTCGCCTGAACGATGCGAGATCACGGCGGTGTAACCGGCGCGTTTGGCCATTTCAATAGCGGCGAAGGTTTCCGTCAGCGTGCCGATCTGGTTGATCTTGATCAGGATGGAATTGGCAATCTTTTTGTCAATGCCTTCCCTCAGGATTTTGGTGTTGGTTACAAACAGATCGTCGCCGACCAGCTGCACCTTGCTGCCCAGGCGCTCCGTAAGGATCTTCCAGCCATCCCAGTCGCCTTCGGCCATGCCGTCTTCAATGCTGATGATGGGGTATTTGTCGACCCATGTGGCCAGCATGTCGGTCCATTGGGTGGCATCCAGGCTCAGGCCTTCCGCGCCCAATACGTACTTGCCATCCTTGTAAAACTCGCTGGCTGCGCAATCCAGACCCAGGGCAATCTGTTCACCCGCGACAAAACCTGCTGCATCGATGGCTTCCAGGATCATCTGTATGGCGGCTTCGTGGTTGGCGACGTTGGGCGCAAAACCGCCCTCATCACCAACAGCCACACTCATGCCCTTGTCATGCAGGATTTTCTTGAGCGCGTGGAAAACTTCTGCACCGTAACGCACGGCTTCGCGAAAGCTTGGCGCACCCACCGGGATGATCATCAGTTCCTGAAGATCCAGGTTGTTATTGGCGTGGGCACCGCCGTTGACCACATTCATCATGGGCACGGGCATTTGCATGCCGCCGCTGCCACCGAAGTAACGATACAGGGGCAGGCCGGCCTCTTCAGCAGCTGCGCGTGCCACGGCCATGCTGACGGCCAGCATGGCGTTGGCACCCAGGCGGGACTTGTTTTCTGTACCGTCAAGGTCAATCAGGGTACGGTCCAGGAAGGCCTGTTCGCTGGCGTCCAGTCCCAGAACAGCCTCGGAGATTTCCGTGTTGATGTGCTCGACAGCCTTGAGCACACCTTTGCCGAGGTAGCGCGACTTGTCGCCGTCGCGCAACTCAATGGCTTCGCGTGAACCGGTAGAGGCGCCTGACGGCACCGCCGCGCGGCCCATCACACCGGACTCCAGCAACACATCACATTCGACCGTTGGGTTGCCACGGCTGTCGAGAATTTCGCGGCCGACGATATCAACAATTGCGCTCATTTAACTCTTTCAGATCAAAACAAACAAAAACAAAATGGCCGGCTCTATACGCCTTCAACCAGAATCATGCGCATGATGGCGATGCCCTCGCGGGCTTTCCGGGCTGCGCCATATTCCGGTGAATCGCTGAAGGCTCTGGCTTTTTCTACATCCGGGAACTTCAGCACCACCACACGTTCGGGTGACCAGTCGCCTTCAAGAACTTCGACTTTCCCGCCGCGCACACAAACTTCTGCACCATAGACTTTCATGGCGATGGTGGAGAGCTTTTTGTATTCTTCGTATTGCACGGCATCCTGCACCGTGACATTGGAGATCAGGTAGGCGCTGGGCATGCTTAGGCCTCGAAATTGTTTTCTAGAAAACCATTCTTTTTCGTCACGCGGTCAAGTCCTAGCAACGTTTCAAGAAGGGCTTTCATGTGTTTTAGCGGTACCGCGTTCGGACCGTCGCTCATGGCTTTTGACGGATCTGGATGGGTTTCCATGAAGAGGCCGGCGACGCCTACTGCAACAGCGGCGCGTGCCAGAACCGGCACCATTTCGCGCTGTCCACCGCTGCTGGTGCCGTTGCCGCCCGGCAATTGCACCGAGTGCGTTGCATCAAAAACGACAGGCGCCTTTGTTTCGCGCATGATGGCCAGGCTGCGCATGTCGGACACGAGGTTGTTGTAGCCAAAACTGGCACCGCGCTCGCAGGCCATGAAGCGGTCTTCGTCCAGTCCTTTTTCACGCGCTGCTGCTCGGGCCTTGTCGATGACGTTTTTCATGTCGCCTGGGGCGAGGAACTGGCCTTTTTTGATATTGACGGGTTTGCCGGACTGGGCCACTGCATGAATGAAGTCTGTCTGGCGGCAAAGAAAGGCCGGTGTCTGCAGAACATCAACGACTGCTGCGACTGCAGCAATATCTGCTTCGGAATGCACGTCGGTCAGGACGGGCACGCCCAATTCGCGTTTGACCTTGGCAAGAATCTCCAGGCCTTTGTGCATGCCAGGACCGCGAAAGCTGGTGCCGCTGGAGCGGTTGGCCTTGTCGTAGCTCGACTTGAAAATGAACGGAATACCCAGCGAGGACGTGATCTCTTTCAGCGTGCCAGCCGTGTCCATCTGCAGCTGTTCGGACTCTATGACACAGGGGCCTGCAATCAGGAAAAACGGCTGGTCAAGGCCAATATCGAAACCACACAGCTTCATGCCACTACTTTCAGCGACTTGCCTTCGACCTGGTGGTCAAGCGTGGACTTGATATAGGCATTAAAAAGAGGGTGGCCCGCCCACGGAGTTGATTTGAACTCGGGGTGGAACTGCACGCCCACATACCAAGGGTGGGTCGCTTGTGGAAGTTCCACAATCTCCGTCAATTGTTCGCGCTGTGTCAGTGCAGAAATGACAAGACCGGACTCACGGAGTTTGTCGAGATAGTTGACGTTGGCTTCATAACGGTGGCGGTGACGCTCGGTGACGACATCGCCGTAAATTTTATGCGCGAGTGTGCCTTTGGCCACGTCCGAACTCTGCGCACCGAGGCGCATGGTGCCACCCAGGTCCGACTGGGCATCGCGTGTCTTGATTGTGCCGTCATGGTCTTTCCATTCGGTAATGAGCGCGATAACGGGGTGAGGCGTACTCGCATCGAATTCGGTGCTGTTGGCATCCTTGAAGCCTGCGACATGCCGCGCGAACTCAATGGTGGCCACCTGCATGCCTAAACAGATGCCGAGGTAAGGAACCTTGTTTTCACGTGCATATCGTGCCGCGCAGATCTTGCCTTCGACACCGCGGACCCCAAAGCCGCCAGGAACCAGGATGCCGTCAAATTTGGCCAGGCGCGAGACGTTGTCAGGCGTGATGGTTTCAGAGTCCACGTATTCAATGACCACCTTGGCGTGGTTCTTCATTCCAGCGTGGCGCAGCGCTTCGTTCAGGGACTTGTAGCTGTCGCTGAGGTCAACATATTTGCCAACCATGGCGATGTTGACTTCCTTTTGGGGGTGCTCGGTTTCGTACACCAGGTCATCCCAGCGCTTGAGGTTGGCGGGAGGCGTATTGAGGCGCAGCTTGTCGCAGATCAGGCCGTCCAGGCCCTGCTCATGCAGCATGCGCGGAACCTTGTAAATTGTGTCCACGTCCCACATGGAGATGACGCCCCATTCGGGAACATTGGAGAACAGCGAAATCTTGCTACGTTCCTCCTGGGGAATGCGCCGGTCGGCACGGCAGAGCAGTACGTCGGCCTGTATACCGATTTCACGCAGTTGCTTGGCGGTGTGCTGCGTGGGTTTGGTCTTGAGCTCGCCTGCGGCGGCAATCCATGGCACGTAGCTCAGGTGGACAAAGGCAGTATTGTTTGCGCCGAGGCGCAGGCTCATCTGGCGCACGGCTTCAAGGAAGGGCAGGGACTCGATGTCGCCGACTGTGCCGCCAATCTCGACAATGGCAACGTCCACGGCATCTGCAGTTTCATAGCCAGCGCCGCGTTTTACGAAATCCTGGATTTCGTTGGTGACATGTGGAATGACCTGAACGGTCTTGCCGAGATAGTCGCCGCGACGTTCTTTTTCAAGCACGCTTTTGTAGATCTGGCCAGTGGTGAAGTTGTTGGCCTTTTTCATGCGCGTTTCGATAAAACGCTCATAGTGACCGAGGTCAAGATCGGTTTCCGCGCCGTCATCGGTCACAAAAACTTCTCCGTGCTGGAAAGGCGACATGGTGCCGGGATCCACGTTGAGGTAGGGATCCAGCTTGATCAGGGTGACTTTGAGGCCTCGCGATTCGAGTAGCGCAGCGAGGGAGGCTGAGGCGATTCCCTTGCCCAGGGAAGACACCACACCGCCGGTGACGAAGACAAATTTGGTCATGTCAGGTACGAGCCGATAAGGTCGCAGAGGTGGGAAATGCAGATTATAGAGGGTGGCTTTTACCCGGGACCCACGCGCGGACAAACTGATACATTGCGGGGCATGACGAATCAAGCAAATACGGTGGCAGACAGCGCCAATCCGGATGAGTCCCTGGATCTGGCAGGAAAACACATCCTGCTGGGGCTGTCAGGCGGCATTGCCTGCTACAAGGCTGCCGAGTTATGCCGGGCATTGATCAAAGCCGGCGCGACAGTGCAGGTGGTGATGACTGAGGCGGCAGAGCAATTCATCACACCGGTCACCATGCAGGCACTGAGCGGCAGGAGTGTTTATACAAGCCAGTGGGACAGCCGCGAGCCCAACAACATGGCGCACATCAACCTGTCGCGTGAGGCAGATGCCATCCTCATTGCGCCCATGAGCGCAGATTTCATGGCCAAACTACTGCATGGCCGGGCTGATGATTTGCTTAGCCTGATGTGCCTTGCGAGGCCCATCGACAAGGTGCCCCTGCTGGTGGCGCCTGCCATGAACAGGGAAATGTATGCGCACCCCGCAACGCAGCGCAACTTCGTGCAACTGGATGCGGATGGCTCAACCGTGCTGGGCGTGGGTACCGGCTTTCAGGCCTGCGGGGAAACCGGCGATGGACGCATGCTCGAGCCTGACCAGATACTTGAAGATGTCATCAGTTTTTTTTCTCCCAAGGTCCTCGCCGGCCAGCATGTATTGATTACAGCCGGGCCAACTTACGAGGCGATTGACCCGGTGCGCGGTATCACCAACCTGTCCAGTGGCAAGATGGGGTTTGCATTGGCTCGTGCTGCTCACGAAGCTGGTGCGCAGGTCACCCTGATTGCTGGGCCGGTTGTCCTCGCCACGCCTCGTGGGGTCGCCAGGGTCGATGTCAAATCAGCACGAGACATGTTTGATGCTGTGATGGCGCATGTTGAAGCGGCGACTGTTCTGGTTGCAGCTGCGGCCGTGGCGGACTGGCGCGTGGCACAACCATCTGGTCAAAAAATAAAGAAGGATGCGTCGGGTCAGACCCCGCAACTCCTGTTTGAAGAAAATACGGACATTCTTGCCACGGTGGCCCTGCTGCCACAGGCACAAGCAGGCAACCTGTACTGCGTGGGGTTCGCCGCAGAAAGCCACAATCTGGTGGAAAACGCAGAGGCCAAACGGCTGCGGAAAAAAGTACCACTGCTTGTGGGCAATATCGGGCCAGACACTTTTGGGAAAGACCACAACGCCTTGCTGCTTGTGGATGAAGAGGGCACCAGGCAATTGCCACACGCTTCCAAGCTTGCGCTGGCGCGGCAGCTTGTGAATGAGATAGCCCTCCGCATGGCCGCGCTCAAATCCTGATTCAGTACAGTTTTGCAACCATCACGTAAACATTTAGGTATTCATGAAAATTGACGTCAAGATCATCGATCCTCGCCTGCAGGGCAATCTTCCCGAATACGCGACGCCAGGCAGTGCAGGTCTTGACCTGCGCGCCTGTCTGGATGCACCCCTGACCCTGGCTGCAAATGCGTGGCAACTGGTGCCCACCGGCATTGCCATTTATCTTCGTGACCCTGCCTACGCAGCCTTGATTCTTCCCCGCTCCGGGCTTGGGCACAAGCATGGCATCGTCCTGGGTAATCTGGTTGGACTCATTGACAGCGATTACCAGGGGCAGTTGATGGTCAGTGCATGGAATCGCAGCGACATGTCTTTCACCATTGAACCCCTGGAGCGCATTGCCCAACTCATGATTGTTCCGGTCATACAGGCGCAGTTCAATGTCGTGACCGAGTTTCCAGCGAGCGAAAGGGGCGAGGGCGGCTACGGGTCTACTGGTAAAAAGTAAACGCTTTACCTCCAGTTCATGTGAGATGGTCTTTCGCCTACACCGACGCTGAGGCATATCCTAGGTCTGGATCCTCTGTTGACCGATGTGCGCCGGTTCCTGATGGGATTTGAATAAGGACATCAGCGGTTCCGGCCGTGTTGATATCTTTTCAAAGGAGAATTCTCATGCGCTCATCACATCGTTTTGGTTCAGCTATCGTTTCGGCGGTCATGGTTGCAGGTCTGGCCGCATGTGCCGCCCCCCCTGGCCCAAGCTATCCAGCGGGTACCGCGTATCCCTCAGGAACTGTGTATCCTTCAGGAACTGCTTACCCCACATCAAGTGCGCCAGCAGCTGCCGTCGAATACGGGCGTATCACCAATGTTGAAGTAGTCCGCACGCAAGCGCCCGCAGGCAACAATGCAGCGGGAACAATCATTGGCGGAATTGCCGGTGCAGTGATCGGACATCAAATCGGGCGTGGTACCGGCAAGGATCTGGCAACCATTGCTGGCGGTGTCGGCGGGGCTGTGGCGGGAAATGCCATTCAGCGCAACGCCAACGGCGGCGGCACGGTCACCGATGTCTATCGCGTTTCAGTGCAGGTTGACAGCGGTGCATACCGTGCGTATGACCTGTCCAATTCCGGTGACCTCCGTGCCGGTGACCGTGTCCGTATTGAGAATGGCCAGATCCAGCGGATCTGAACTTTCGAACCTTAATAAAAAAGCGCCTCAAGGCGCTTTTTTTTATCATCAGTGCAGGGTGCTGTTGCCTGGAAGGCTGGATTCCAGCCTGAAAAATCCGGTTCCCAGCGAACCTTGGCCTATTTCGCTCTCGGTCGCTTCCCGTACTGACTCCACTTTTAATGACAGACGGAGGGCGATTCCAGCGAGCGGGTGGTTCCCGTCCAGCACTACGTGTTCGGGATAAATTTCTGTCACCGTGTAAATGTTGTCTTGCGGCGTTTCAGGGCTCGAACCCTGTGGCAGCGCCATGCCGTCGAAGGTCATTCCTTCTTCCAGCTCTGCCGGAAATATCTTGCGTGCTTCAAGGAAAACCAGGTTCTCGTCATAGTCGCCGAAAGCTTCTTCAGGTTCAAGATGCAAATCTGCCCTGTCGCCGGCCTCATGGCCCTGCAGGGCCTCTTCAATTTTTGCCAGGAGGTCATTACCCCCAAGCAGGAACTCAACTGGCTCATCGAGTTCGTCAAGTACTTCGCCCAAGGTATCTTTCAGCGTCCACGTAAGGGCAACAACGCATTGAGGGATGATTTTCATCGGACAATTGTCCCATGGATGTAAATCAGGCATTACCCCTTCTGGCTGGACTCAGCCCCGCAAAATTCATGCGCCGTCATTGGCAAAAAAAGCCATTGCTGATTCGCGGTGCCATTCCCGGATTCAAGCCCCTGCTCAGCAGGAGTGAACTGTTTGATCTTGCTGCCCGGGAAGGCGTGGAGTCCAGGCTTGTCGTACAGGGGAAATCCGGTTGGCATATGAAGCAGGGCCCTTTTGGGCAACGTGCCCTGCCTCCACTCAAGCAGTCCGGCTGGTCGTTGCTGGTGCAGGGTGTAGATCTGCATGTGCAGAAGGCTCACGAGCTGTTGCAGCAATTCAGGTTCGTACCAGACGCGCGGCTGGATGACCTGATGATTTCCTTTGCCACGCCTGATGGTGGTGTAGGTCCGCATTTTGACAGTTATGACGTGTTCCTGCTTCAGGCCAGCGGCCGTCGTCGCTGGAAAATCGCCAGGCAAAAAGACTTTACGCTGCAAAGCGGTGTGCCCCTGAAAATATTGCAGAATTTCGAGCCAGAGCAGGAGTTTGTCCTGGAGGCGGGGGATATGCTTTATTTGCCGCCACGCTATGCGCATGACGGCATTGCCGAGTCTGTCGAACCCGGGCGGAAAAGGGGTGATTGCATGACCTATTCGATAGGGTTTCGTGCGCCCGGGAGGCAGGAGCTCGCATCGGAGTTACTGCACCGTATTGCAGGCTTTGGTGAGGACGCTGCAGATGAAGACTCTGGAATGGGCCGTCGTTCCGTAATGTCCTTTTTGTACCGTGATCCCGACCAGGAAGCCACTTCCACGCCTGCTGAAATACCGCAGAGTCTTGCCAGGTTTGCCGAAAATGTCCTGCGCAGCGCCCTTGAAGATCCGCTTTCGCTGACGTGTGCTTTGGGTGAATACATGACCGAACCGAAGCCCCTGATATGGTTTGACGAGCCGGATGAGGACTGGCCATCGTCCAGGTTCGGGGTTTGCCTTGATGTCAAAAGCCGGATGATGTATGACGCTCATCACGTGTTTTTGAACGGTGAAAGTTATCGTGCGGGTGGTGCGGACTTGCGTCTCATGCGCCGGTTTGCTGACCGCCGTGCCCTGTCTGCGGCAGACATGGCGAAAGCCAGTCCTGCGGCCATGGAGTTGCTGGCTGACTGGCATGACGCTGGCTGGATAAGAATTGACTTGGATCAGTGAGCTTAAGGTAGTGAAATGGACGTGGTTGATTCACCCGATTTACCTCTGCTGCCTCAGGGTCGTTTTTCTGGGCCGACGGAGTTTGCAGCTCTGATTCGCCGGGCCTTTGAAGTGGCCGCCGTCGAGGGATGGCGGGAGATCATCCTCAGCGACCGAAGTTTTGAGGACTGGCCTCTTGGTGAGCGCGCAGTGTCGCAATCACTCCATGAATGGTCGCGTTCCGGACGCAAGTTGACCATGATGGCCAAAAACTATGACGAACTGATCCGCCGTCACGCGCGCTTTGTCACCTGGCGGCGAACATGGGCGCACATCATCGATTGCCGAAGCAACACGTCAATGTCGGCAGACGATTTTCCCAGCGCCCTCTGGAGCCCTGCCTGGGTATGCCAGCGCCTGGATCTGGATCGCTGCACTGGTGTTTCAGGTGTCGAGCCAGCCCGGCGCGTGTTGCTGCGTGAGCGCCTGGATGAGTGTCTGCGCCGCAGTTCGGCGGCCTTTCCTGCCACGACACTTGGAATTTGAGGCACCGGTCAGGTGCGCAAGTATTTGGGGAGTGTGGCTTCGTCGGGCGAATCATTGACTTTCACAGATGGTCATAAACCATATTGGTGCAGTTCTTCATGGGGTGAATACTGGCTATAATCCGAAGTTGGGTAAAAGAGCTCGAGTCCTTTTGCCCGGTCATACGCGCCTGGGCTCCGGGCATGTTCTGACAATTTCCGGAAATTGTTTTCTTTAATCATCAAGGATAGTAAAAATGAATAAGTCCCTCATCCTGGCAGCCGTGGTTGCTGCTGTTGCTCTCGCTGCTTGCGGCAAGAAAGAAGAAGCTCCTGCACCAGCTCCAGCGGCTTCAGCGCCTATGGCTGCTCCAGCTCCGGCTCCAGCGCCAATGGCTTCTTCTCCAGCTGCTGATGCTGCTGCCGGCGCTGCTTCTGCTGCAATGAGCCCTGCTTCCGGCGCTGCTGTTGCTAGCCAAGCTGCTTCTGCTGCTGCATCCGCTACCTCTGGTGGCCCAGCTGCTGCAAAGTAATAGACACCGCGCTCCGACGCAGTGAAAAAGCCACCGCAAGGTGGCTTTTTTACGTCCTGACATTCCCGCCAGCGGCTTGCTTATATCAGGCGTGGAGCCATGGCGTGCCGCCGGCAGCGTCCGCGATGACGATTTCGCTCTCTTCACAGCCTAAAGCGGTGGCCATTGACGTCCGGGCCAATGCCGGCAGGTTGTTCTGTCTGCTCAGGTGTGCGGCGACCAGGTGTTTGAGTTTTGGATGACATACGGCGGCGGCAATCACGGCAGCGGCTGAGTTGGAAAGATGCCCCATATCTCCGCCTACGCGGCGCTTGAGAAAATAGGGATAGGCTGACCGCGCCAGCATGTCGCTGTCGTGATTGCACTCCAGCATCAGCGCGTCACAGGCCGAGAGATGTTGAAGTACATGTGGGGTAGCGTGACCCAGGTCTGTCACCACTGCCAGTTTTGCTGACCCGTCTGTGCAGCTGATCTGAAGGGGTTCACGCGCATCGTGGGGAACGGCAAAGGGTGTCAGCTCCATCCCGCCGAGGTCAATTTTGATGCCATCGCGCGCAAAATGCAGCAACCCTTCGAAATCGGGTGAACCCATGGCGACATGTGTACCGCGGCTCATCCATACAGGAATTCTGTACCGCAATGACAAGGCTCTGGCGCAACCTATGTGGTCACCATGCTCATGGGTGATAAATACCGCATGAATGTCTTCTGCGTTCAAGCCAGCCGCAGCCAGTCTGGCCTGAAGCTGCCTGATGCCGAGGCCGCAATCAACCAGCAGCCTGAGCGGACTCAAGCCGCCTGCCTCAATGACGGTAGCGTTGCCCGAGCTACCGCTGCCCAGGTTTTTGAAGCGCAACACCCGTGTCAGTAGCTGTGCGAGCCTGATTTCCGAAGGGGCCTGAGCCCGCCCTTCTTATTTCAGGTCGTCCGAGATGACTTTCACGATGCGTTGTGCATTGGCGGATGCTTCGGCGGCACCCTGGGCATTCAGCACCGAGACCGTGGTGGCATTGCCCTGGCTTTTCACGGTGATGCGGTATTTGAGCGGTGCGACCGATGGCTCCGACCCGCTGAAGATCTTGGCAAGGAAACCGGGCTCCTTCTTGTCCGGAGTAGGTTCAACGTAGCGCACAAAGTAGGTGCCTTGCGCGCGGTCACGATCTTCAACGGTGAAGCCGGTGCGGTCCAGTGCAAGCCCGACGCGGCGCCAGGCGCGGTCGAAATCCTCGTCCATCTGCACGACAGGTGCGCCGTTCACCGTCGCAATGCGGGAACCCGGGCGGACAGGGCCAGCCGAGGCGATCAAGGCCCTCGACTGTTCCTGGTTCACGCCCAGTTTGACCATGAGGCGCCGCAAGAACTCAGCTTCCAGTTCCGGGTCGGCGGGACGCGGTTGCCAGATCGTGTTGTCGCCGGTCTGACCTGCGTTGGTGTTGTTTGAGCGAACTGTCTCAATCATGCCGCGGTGGCTGATGTAAATTTCGGTTCCGCCAGCCGCATTGCGTTCAAGCCGGGTGCGAAATTTGTCGCGTTCACCGGTTGAATACAAACCGTCAAAAACCTTGCCGATGGTCGAGCGGATGAAATCCTGCGGAATCTTGGCGCGATTTTCAGCGTAGTCGGTTTCCATGATGCCGATGTTTTGCTGGTCAAGGGACAGCAGAAAGCCACCCTCAAGCCAGAAATCGCGAACCGGGCTCCACAACTGGTCGGCCGGCCGATTGACGACCAGCCAGCGCTGGTTGCCGGCACGCTCGATGCGTACATCACCGACAGTCGTCGCGGCAACCGGAGCAACCTGCGAAGATGCCTGACCGATCTGGAACGAATTCGCGCTGACTGTGGTACCGGGCACGACGTAACGCGTTTCGCGGGAGAGTTGTGTCAGGTCAGGCGGCACATCCAGAGAAGGTCCAGCCTTGCCGTTGGATTTGTAGTCAACCCTGTCGCCCGACATGAGGTCGCTGACGGTTGAACAACCGGCCAACAGCATGGCTGCAGCCAGCAGGGACAGGCCCGCCAGTTTTTTTGCTGCCCGCAGGCCACTGTGTTTTTGCAAAGACTTCACTTGGGTTTCCTTAAAAATCAGATCAGGCCGCAAAGGCGCAGCGCGCCTTCGACAGTTGCTTCATTCGATGTTTCGAGTGGGGTCATCGGCAGGCGCAAGGTGGGACCGCAGAGGCCCATGCGTGCCATGGCCCATTTGACGGGAATGGGGTTCGCTTCCACGAAGAGGTGCTTGTGCAGAGGCAGCAGTTTCATCTGCAGTTCCATCGCACGCATTGCGTCGCCGGCGACCGCTGCCTTGCAAAGTTCGTGCATCAGGCGCGGCGCCACATTGGCCGTCACGCTGATATTGCCCTGGCCACCGCACAGCATGAGGGCAACAGCGGTCGGATCATCACCGGAATACACGGCAAAGCCTTTGGGTACTTCCTTGATCAACCACTGCGCGCGTTCAATATTGCCTGTGGCTTCCTTGATGCCGATGATGCCCGGCACCTGCGCCAGGCGAAGCACGGTGGCATGTGCCATGTCTGCGACCGTACGGCCCGGCACGTTGTAGAGCACAACCGGCAGGTCGCCGGTCGCCTCTGCAATCGCCTTGAAGTGCTGGTACTGGCCTTCCTGGGTGGGCTTGTTGTAATAGGGCACCACCTGCAACTGGCAGTCAGCGCCTACGCCCCGGGCAAATTTTGCGAGCTCAATGGCCTCAGCGGTGGAATTGGCGCCGCAGCCCGCCATGATGGGCACGCGCTTGTTGGCCTGCTCAACCGCGACGCGGATGATCTCGCAGTGCTCTTCAACATTGACCGTCGGCGATTCGCCCGTCGTGCCGACCACGCCCACGCAATCGGTGCCTTCCGCAATATGCCAGTCCACCAGTTTTCGCAGGCTGGGATAGTCGACCTTGCCGTCTTCAAGCAAGGGAGTAGCCAGTGCAACGATGCTGCCAGTAATGGTTTTCATGTCTTGGAAAGGTATTGGTAGTGTCCTGGAATCAACCAGTCGGTCTTGTGCAGGGGCCGGAAAGCGTATCCAGCATTCTACCCAGAGCCAGCCAGGTCATAACGCGCGGGCGCAGGTGTAACTGCATCGCCAGATGCCTCGCGAATTGCAACAATCCGCTGTATGAAACGAGGCCAGTCCCCGCCGTTAGCCGCGAGAAAACCGTCTTCATAGGCCACGATACGCAGGGCTTCGCATATCTCCAGCAATTC
>JAZKHN010000233.1:0-3165 GCA_040385325.1 Pseudomonadota bacterium | reverse complement strand
CAACATTGCCGCCCAGCACGATGTCGGTGCCGCGGCCTGCCATGTTGGTGGCAATCGTGATCATCTTCGGGCGGCCTGCCTGCGCGACGATATCGGCCTCGCGGGCATGCTGCTTGGCGTTAAGCACCTGATGGGGCAGGTTTTCCTTGATCAGCAGCTGGTCGATGATTTCGGAGTTTTCAATCGAGGTGGTGCCGACCAGTACAGGCTGGCCGCGGTCATAACACTCGCGAATGTCCTTGATGGCCGCTTCGTATTTTTCACGCGTGGTCTTGTAGACGCGGTCAAGCTGGTCATCACGTTTGCTGATGCGGTTGGGCGGGATGACCGTCGTCTCGAGCCCATAGATTTCCGAAAACTCATAGGCTTCGGTATCGGCGGTACCGGTCATGCCGGCGAGTTTGCCGTACAGGCGGAAATAGTTCTGGAAGGTGATCGAGGCCAGCGTCTGGTTCTCAGCCTGGATGGGCACGCCTTCTTTCGCTTCAACAGCCTGATGCAGGCCATCGCTCCAGCGGCGGCCAGACATGAGGCGTCCGGTGAATTCATCGACGATGACAATCTCGGGGCCCTGCTCGCCGGGCTGCACGACATAGTGCTGGTCGCGGTGGTAGAGGTTGTTGGCACGCAGCGCTGCATACAGGTGATGCATCAGCGTGATGTTGGCCGGGTCATACAGCGTCGCGCTCTCCGGTATCAGGCCCAGGCTGAAGAGGATGCGCTCTGCGTTCTCGTGGCCCTGCTCGGTGAGGAAAACCTGGTGGGTTTTTTCATCGAGCGTGAAGTCACCCGGCTTGGTCACGCCCTCACCGGTGCGCGGGTCGGCTTCGCCTTCCTGGCGCGTGAGCAATGGCACCACCTTGTTCATCGCAAGGTACATCTCGGTGTGGTCTTCCGCCTGGCCGCTGATGATGAGCGGGGTGCGCGCTTCGTCGATCAGGATGGAGTCCACCTCGTCGACGATGGCGTAGTTCAGGCCGCGCTGAACGCGGTCTGCCACTTCGTACACCATGTTGTCGCGCAGGTAGTCGAAACCGAATTCGTTGTTGGTGCCGTAGGTGATGTCGCTCCGATATGCGGCCTGCTTTTCTTCACGCGGCATGTTGGGGAGGTTGATGCCGACACTCAGGCCGATAAAGTTGTAGAGCTTGCCCATCCAGCGCGCATCGCGGTTGGCCAGATAGTCATTGACCGTGACGACGTGCACGCCCTTGCCGGTCAGTGCATTGAGGTAAACCGGGAGCGTCGCCGTGAGCGTCTTGCCTTCACCGGTGCGCATTTCTGAAATCTTGCCGTTGTGCAGCGACATGCCGCCCAGCATCTGCACGTCGAAGTGCCGCATCTTCATGACGCGCTTGCTGCCTTCACGTACAACGGCAAAGGCTTCGGGCAGCACATCATCCAGCGTTTCGCCGGCAGCTACGCGCGTCTTGAACTCTTCTGTCTTGGCACGCAACTGCTCGTCGTCCAGCTTTTCGTATTGCGGCTCCAGCGCATTGATGCGCTCAATGGTTTTGCGGTAGGTTTTCAGCAGGCGGTCGTTGCGGCTGCCGAAGAGTTTGGTCAGGATATTGGAGGCCATAAATGCGAGGCCGCCCTGCAGCCCTCATGGGTTGCAACGCGGCCAAAATCCCTTATTGAATACGGACTGGTACTGCAGTGCTCAGGTATGGGCGCGCCAGCAAAGTTCAACTGTGCGCCAAACCTGCCATTTTACCTGTGACGCCAGTCCTATTTCGGACGGGGTATTTGTGCCGCGGGTACGGGCTGTTTGACGGGACTGAGGGCAGCCATTTTGGCGGCCGGCACGTCACGGCCCGCCGTCAGGAATTTCTGCGGATCCTGAAAAACCCCCTGTACCAGCACCTCGAAATGAAGGTGCGGCCCGGTAGACCTGCCGGTGGTGCCGACTTCGGCAATCTTCTGGCCGCGTTTGATGAGGTCACCTTTTTTGATCAGCACCCTTGAAGCATGGGCATAACGTGTGATGAGGTCGTTGCCATGGTCAATCTCGACCATATTGCCGTAGGCAGGGTGATATTCCTGCGTGACCACGATGCCGCCAGCCGCTGCGACTATGGGCGTGCCGGGCTCTGACGGAAAATCAAGGCCGGTATGCAGGGCCGAGCGGCCATTGAGGGGGTCGATGCGCCAGCCAAAGGACGAACCCAGGACGCCGCCGGCAACCGGTTGCTGTGTGGGCACCATGAGCTTCTTGATCTTCTGGTCAAACAGGCGCGACTCCATGACGGTCATGAGGTCCACGCGCTGATCCGTCAGCTTGTCGAGGTCGGCCAGCGTCGCCTGCAGTTCTTCCATGGTGAGCGAACGGCTGCCTACCAGCGCACCACCGCTTCCCATGGTGGATTTGATTTCCGCAGGGCTGACGCCGGCAAGGCCCGACACGCGCTCGCCGAGCGCCTCAAGCTGCATCATCTTGGCCTGCATTTCGCCCAGCCGTTTGGCCATGACGTCGAGGTTTTCCCGCATGAAGCGGTCGCGCTGATCAAATTCATCCTTGACCATGAGCTTGACGAGCGAGCCGATCACAGGCCAGCCTTCGCGGGCACCCTTCAGGAAGACCCAGTGGTAGAGACCCGCAGCCACCAGCATCAGGGCGAACGCCGCCACAAAACCGGCGACCACCAGTTTGGTGCCACTCAGGTAAATCGCCCGGCTCTTGGCGAGCCACGCATCCGTGATAATCAAATGCACTTGTAGTCCCTCACAAAACCAGGCCATTCAGACCAGATTGTCCTTGTGACCCAGAATCCATATCCCGTCAGACCCACACAACCGGTGAGGTCGGTTACCGCCCATCAGGCCATTGAAAACTCACCCACGCTCGGGCGCCTCACTGAACTGGTGAAAGAGTCAAGCGACCGGCTGAAAGCCATCGAAAGCCTGATTCCCGAGAGCCTCAGGCCAGCCGTCAAGGCAGGCCCTATCGAAGGCGACACCTGGTGCCTGCTCGTCAGCGGAAATGCTGCTGCTGCGAAACTCCGCCAACTCACACCGCTTATCCAGTCCCGCCTGCTTGGCAAGGGATGGAAGGTTACATCAATTCGGCTAAAGATACTAATAGGTAAAAAGTAGTATCCAAAAATTTCTGACGGTGTGGGATGCACGCACGGACTTAACGCGGCGCTATTGTTTCACTAGCGC
>JAZKHN010000232.1:0-5370 GCA_040385325.1 Pseudomonadota bacterium | reverse complement strand
CTGGCGGGCAGCGAAGATGTTTGTTGATCGGGGGCAGACATAAGCCTTATTTTCCCAGAAAGGCAAAGCCCCCAAAACCCGGGCGGCGGGTAATATGTTCGCAAGCGCCTGACAGCAGGCGCACACGCCAGCGATCCACAGACTGCAACCGCCACAGGAAGTCAGCGATGCCCAATTCCACCCCTATCAGTCCATTCAAAAAGCGTCGCGGTATTCGTCGCCAATCGTCCATCCCAACGTTGGCGCTAAGCCTGTGCACCGCAGCACTGATGTACGGCTGCGCGTCGTCTCCGATGCCGGAGTGGAGCAGCATCTTTTCGTCCAGGCCTGCAGCAACGCCGCCCACATCACCCCAGCCAGCCCGGCCGCCTGTGGTGATGCCCGCAGTGCCGCAGGCAATTGCAGTGGCGCCTTTGCCAGAAGTGAGGGTGTCGCCGGTTGCACCGCTACCACCTGCCACGCAGGTGCCGCTGCAGGAGCAGCCTCTTCCCTACAGTGCGTCCGTCGCATCCCGGTTTCCGCCACCGCCCATTACCTACGGCACGCCGGGCCTGCAGGGTGGCCGCACCACCTACACATCACAGGCAGAAATCCAGTCGTGGTTGCGTGCGCAGGCCGCTGCAGCAAGCCGTGTTCCCGGGCTGGCGGCGGCAGTCATTCCTGCAGGCACCTCACAGCGCGGTGAGGCCATTGAGGCCTTGGTGCTGGCACGTGCCACCGGAACTGACCCGGCTGCGTTGCAGGCCAACGGACGGCCGACTGTGTTCCTGGTCGGGCAGCAGCATGGCAACGAACCCGCAGGCAGCGAGGCGCTGCTGGTGATTTCACGCGAGCTGACGCAGGGCCTGCTACGCTCCTTGCTGGATCGCATCAACGTCGTGATCGTGCCGCGCGCCAACCCGGACGGCGCAGCAGCCGACAAGCGCGAAACCGCCAATGGCGTGGACATGAACCGCGATCATTTGCTGCTCAACACCCCCGAAGCGCAGGCGCTGGCAAAACTCACACGCGACTACCGCCCGACTGTCGCCATTGACGCGCATGAATACACGGTCGTCGGCCGCTTTCTCGAAAAATTCGGCACGATTCAAAAGTTTGATGCGCTTCTGCAATACGCCACCACCGCCAACCTGCCCGAGTTTTTGACAAAGGCTTCTGAAGAGTGGTACCGCAGGCCGCTTGTCGCCTCACTCAAAACCCAGGGCCTGAGCACCGAGTGGTACTACACCACATCCACCGACCTGGCCGACAAGAAAATCTCCATGGGCGGCACCCAGGCAGACACAGGCCGCAATGTTGAAGGACTCAAAAATGCAGTCAGCCTGCTGATAGAAACACGCGGCGTTGGCATAGGCAGGCTGCACATTCAGCGCCGTGTACACACGCAGGTTGCGGCCATGACCAATGTGCTCAACAGCACGGCACAGCGTGCGTCAGAACTCAACCAGTTGCGCCCCTATATCGACAAGGAAGTAGCAGCACTCGCCTGCCGCAATGCAGCCGTGGTCGAAGCCGGCCCGACACCGGCCCAGTACGAACTGACCATGCTGGACCCCGTCACAGGCGCAGACAAAACACTGGTGGTCGACTGGGAGTCGGCGCTGTCGTTGCGCACACTCAAGACCCGCGCCCGACCCTGCGGCTACTGGCTGTCGGCGTCGTCATCCCCTGCGGTAGAGCGACTGCGCATGCAGGGGGTTCAGGTGCAAAAACTTTTGGAGGCAGGTTCGGTGCTGGGCGACAGCTACCGTGAAACCTCACGCACGGTATCAGAGCGGCAGGATGTACGCGGCACGATTGCCGATGGCAACAACAAGGCCGTGAAGGTGGAGGTGAGCCTCGCGCGCGGCCTGGTGGACGTACCACGCGGCAGCTATTACGTGCCGCTCAACCAGCCGCTGGGCAATCTTGTCATTGCTGCGCTCGAGCCCGACACACAAAGCAGCTTCTTTGCCAACCAGCTTATTCAGGAACTGAAAGACACCGCCCGCGTGATGGCACCGCCGGCCTTCAGGCTTGAAGACCTGAACTGACAAATCAGAACGCCGGAAGGCGGATTTAAGCTTTCGTCTTACAAGTCCGGGCAGCCAAGCCTGACGGCTTTTTCAACGCATTTACGCCTTAATGGTGGGACTGATACCGGATACCCCGGACACCCAACAACAAGGATGCAAACCATGAACGAATTCAAACTCACTCCCGATATGGTCAGCATGGGCGGCGCTTTTTATCCCAAAGGCTATGTCTTCATCATGTTCCCCGACCAGGCCGGTGCTGAGCAGGTCGCGCGCGAGATTGATGGGCATCCGGGCAACGAGGTGGTGATGCTGCTCAGCCCGGCCACGGTGCTGCGTGATATAGGCAGGGTGGATGGGGAGTCGAAGATCCCACTGCCCTCGGTCGGCACGGAAGGCGCTACGGTCAACAACTATGTGGACCTGGCCCGCAAGGGACACCATGCCGTCATGGCCAAGGTGGCATCAGATGACGATGCCAAACGCGTCACGGATGCTGCACGCAAGGCTTCTTTTTCTTACGGCCAGCGTTACCACTTGCTGGCCATTGAAGACCTCGAATAACGCATTCAAGATCAAGGGCAACTAGAAAAGATTGCCCTGCCCTTTTGCACCAGCAGGCCTGAAACGGCTGAGGTCAAGCTCAATACGCTGGCGGTTGAAGCCCAGCTTCTGCGTCGCCTTTTCAAACCGCTGGCGAATCAGGTCTGCCCACAAACCCTGGCCCTTCATGCGTGAAGCGAAGTCGCTGTCGTAATCCTTGCCGCCGCGCAGGTCGTGAATGCGCGCCATGATGCGTGCGGCGCGTTGCGGGTAATGCAGGTCAAGCCATTCCCTGAAAATGGGTGCCAGTTCCCAAGGCAGGCGGATCACCGTGTAGAAGGCGCTGCGTGCGCCCGCATCCCATGCGGCTTTCAGCACCTGCTCCATGTCGTCGTTCACAAACGGGATTTGCGGCGCCAGGCTTACCCCTACGGGAATGCCGTGTTCGGCCAGCGTCTTGATGAGGCGTAGCCGCCTGTGTGGGGCAGCGGCACGCGGTTCGAGCTTTCGGGCGAGGTCTGCGTCAAGCGTGGTGATGGTGACGTAGACCGCAGCCAGGTTTTCTTTGGCCATGGCGGCAATCAGGTCGATGTCGCGCTCCACACCGGCCGACTTGGTGACGAGTGAGAACGGGTGGCGAGTCTCCTGCAGCACTTCGATCACACTGCGCGTGAGGCGCAACTCCCGCTCGACCGGCTGGTAGCAATCGGTGGCCGAGCCGATGTTCAGCAGCTGCGGCACGTAACTTTTTCTGGCCAGATCCTGGCGCAGCACGTCGGCAATGTTGCGCTTGGCGATGATTTTGGTTTCAAAGTCCAGGCCGGGCGACAGGTTCAGGTAGCTGTGCGTGGGCCGGGCATAGCAGTAGACGCAGCCATGCTCGCAGCCACGGTAAGGGTTCAGGCCATAGTCGAAAAAGATGTCCGGCGAATCGTTGCTGGTGATGGCGCTGCGTGCATCTTCGAAAATGACCTCAGTTTCAAGCCGGGGTGCATCACCGTCTGCGGCTTCTTCAAGCGTGCGCCAGCCATCGTCATAGGCCACACGCGCATCTTTCTCAAAACGGTGCGCCATGCGTGTCGCCGTGCCCCTGCCCTTGATGGCGTGGATGGGGATGATGGCGTCGGTCATGGTGGGCTCAAATACTGTATAAATATACAGTTTAACGGTCAGGGCCGACTTGCACAATAACTACTGCATATCAGATGCACAACGGCACTTCGCTATAAATTTAGTAGCTGCTCACGCCCGTATCTATTGGCCTGAAGGCCAATTTGATGCCGTTTTTAGGCCTTTTTTGAGTTCCAGATACCTTGTTTTGGTGGTTACAACACATCAAAGCCCCCTCAAAAACAGCTATTATAGCTATAACAGCTGTTTTGAGGGCGGTATACGGCCCAAACTCACCATAATGGCGCAAACCCCATTTAATACAGCCATGACCCAACGACCTGAAAACGTCTACGACCACTATCACGCCCACGTGTACTTCGGCTCAGGCACGGTTGAGCAGGCGCGAGCGCTGTGCAGGGCTGCAGGAGAGAAATTCGGCATCGCGGTCGGCCGGGTGCATGAGCGCGAGGTCGGCCCGCATCCAAAGTGGAGCTGCCAGCTGTCGTTTGACCGCTCACAGTTTGATGACGTGATTCCCTGGCTGGACAGCGAACGCAAAGGCCTGGATGTGTTTGTGCATGGGCAGACCGGTGACGACCTGGCTGACCACACCACGCATGCATCGTGGCTGGGTAATGAATACAAACTAAAGCTGGATATGTTCAGGCGCAGGGCCTGAACACTGCAACTCAGGCGAGCTTCAGCCGCGCCCGCGCTTCGTCATATTCGCGCTTGAGCTGCGCAACAAAGGCAGCCGTGCTCTGGACTTTGGTAATCGCACCAATGCCCTGGCCACTGCCCCAGATGTCTTTCCAGGCCTTGGACTTGGAGCCCTCGCCCCCGCCGAAATTCATGGTCTTCACATCGCCTTCAGGCAGGTTCTCAGGGTCCATGCCGGCTGCGCGAATCGACGCTGCCAGGTAGTTGCCGTGCACGCCGGTGAAGAGGTTGCTGTAGACGATGTCGTCAGAGTTGCTGTCGACGATCGCCTGCTTGTAACCGTCCACCGCCCGCGCCTCGTCTGTGGCGATGAAGGCCGAGCCGATGTAGGCAAAGTCGGCGCCCATGGCCTGCGCGGCAAGCACCGCGCCGCCGCTGGCAATAGAGCCTGACAGCGCGATGGGGCCGTCAAACCACTGGCGGATTTCCTGGATGAGCGCAAACGGGCTCTTCACGCCCGCATGGCCACCCGCACCTGCAGCCACGGCGATCAGGCCGTCAGCACCCTTCTCGATTGCCTTGCGGGCAAACTTGTTGTTGATGATGTCGTGCAGCACCACGCCACCGTAGCTGTGCGCAGCGGCGTTGATGTCTTCGCGCGCGCCCAGGCTGGTGATGATGATGGGCACCTTGTACTTCACGCACAGGGCCATATCGTGTTCCAGCCTGTCATTGGACTTGTGCACGATCTGGTTGATGGCAAAGGGCGCGGCGGGCTTGTCCGGGTTGGCCTTGTTGTACGCGGCGAGTGCTTCAGTGATTTCAATCAGCCACTCTTCGAGCTGCTCGGCCGGACGCGCATTGAGCGCAGGCATGGAACCGACGACACCGGCAATGCACTGTGCAATCACCAGCTTGGGGTTGCTGATGATGAAGAGCGGCGAGCCGATGATGGGCAGCGGCAGGTTGTTGAGGGGCGCGGGAAGTTTGGACATGGTTTGTGCAGTCAGTCGGTGAATTGGGAACGGTCCCGGACCTG
>JAZKHN010000231.1:0-2076 GCA_040385325.1 Pseudomonadota bacterium | reverse complement strand
GCAGCCCGGCGGCTGGACATGCCGCAACCCGCGCTGACCCGCAGCGTGCGTGCGCTCGAACGCGAACTGGGCTGCGCGCTGTTTGTGCGTGAAGCCAGCGGGATGGTGCTGACGCCTGCGGGCAGCCGCTTTCATGTGCACGCCAGCGCCATCGTTAATGAAGCGCGACGTGCGGTCGATGCGATTTCACAGGACACGGGTGAAGATGAAGGCACGGTGTCGATCGCGCTGTCCATCATGCCGCACGTGATGATGCTGCCCTACGCGCTGCCGGTGTTCCAGCGCCGCTATCCCAAGGTGCGGCTGAACATTGTTGAAGGACTGTTCCCGGATGTGGAGCGCGAGCTGCGCCAGGGCGGGCTCGATTTTTATATCGGTGCACAACCACGCATCGCGCCGGCCACCGGCCTGGCTGTGCAGCACCTGCTCGACAACACACGCTCGCTGGTGGTGCGCAAGGGCCACCCGCTGGTGGATGCCAAACGCCTGAAAGACCTGGCCTCGGCCCACTGGGCCACGACGGGTGTGGACTACAACGCCGACGACGATATTGCACGCCTGTTTGAAGCCCACAAACTGCCGCCGCCCATCGTCATGCTGCGCGCGCGTTCAGCTGTCTCGATGATGGTGGCGCTGGCCAACAGCGACCTGGTCGCCATGCTGCCCGCACAGTGGGAGGTCTTCCCCTTCGTGCGCAACACCCTGCGTGTGATCAAGGTAAAAGAAGTGTTGCCCGCCCCGAGCGTGGTGCTGATCAGGCGTCCGGACCTGCCGCTGACGCCGGCGGCGGAGTTCTTGTGCGACGTGATGATGCGATCTGCTCAGGCGACTTAAGCCACCAGCCACACCCGCTTTGCAACTCGCTTTGAACTGCTAGGCAGTTTCGAGAACTGCGGCTTTTGCCTTTTCAACACCACCAATGGCAGCAGGCACAGCCGGCGCACTCCACCCCTTGCACATCGCCTCCGGCAATGTGCTTTTGCGCTGGATCAAATCGTGTTTGGCGAACAGTTCTGCAATCCAGTCCACAAACACGCGTACCTTGTTGCTCAGGTGGCGGTTGGGTGGGTAGACGACGTACATGGGTATCGTATCTGTACACCATTTCGAAAATAGCGGTTCTAGCGCGCCAGTGCTGATGTGATGCTGGACCAGAAAGCTTGCGGTATGCAATACGCCCAGTCCGGCAAGTGCGGCAGTCACACCTGCGTTCGAATCGTTGACTGACAGCTGGTGCCTGCCGCCAATTTCAAACGAGCCTTCCTCGCTGTGCATATTGACGGTGTAAAGCTTGCCGTCGCGGGGTGAAGCATGGCGTATGGTCTGGTGAGACTCGTGCAGGTCGTTGGGATGTGTCGGCGTGCCGTAGCGCTTCAGATAAGCCGGCGATGCGCAGGCCATCAGGTGCAATTCACCAATGCGACGCGCTACCAGGGACTGGTCGGTGATCTCGCCCCCGCGCACCACGCAATCCACGTTCTCGGCAATGATGTCTATGGGCCTGTCGCTCACGCCGAGGTGCAGGGTAATGTCGGGGTAGCGCGCATAAAAGTCGGGCAGCGCCGGGATGATGATGGCAAGACCCAGCGATGAGGGAATGTCGATCTTGAGCTTGCCGCGCGGGCTGGCCTTGGCGCGTGACATGCTGGATTCCAACTCCTCCACCTCGCCCAGCAGGCGGCTGGCCTGCTCGTAATAGGCGGCGCCGTCGACCGTGACGGTGACTTTGCGGGTGGTGCGGTTCAGGAGTTTGGTGTCCAGCTCTTTTTCCAGGTCCTGGATCAGGCGGGTGACAGAGGGTTTGGGCACACCCATGGAATCCGCAGCTTTGGTGAAGGTGCCGGCTTCGACGACCCGCACAAAAGCCTGCATTGCCGAAAATTTATCCATTTTGTCGCTCCCTCTTGAATGGCCCGCCGTGACAGCAAATGGCGCTGTTTTGGGGCTGGAAGCGATTATTCGCCAGATTTAAAGCCCCATTGTTGCAATGGTGAAATAAAGAATGAGCGAAATCGCTATTTATTGTCCAGGCCAGGCGCCCTACATTCTGCTGCATCGCAACAATTTGGAGCCGTT
>JAZKHN010000230.1:0-3986 GCA_040385325.1 Pseudomonadota bacterium | reverse complement strand
AGCCATGGAACCGGCTTTGCCGGGCCATAGGCGGGCGGCCCCCTCGGGGGGCAGCGACCCACACGAAGTGGGGGAGCGTGGGGGCTATTGAAGTGCTTGCACGCCCGCCACCAGCCAGCCGCTCCCACCACTACGAGGCTTGGTCATGTTCCAGACCTCGCGGAAAGGACTCGCACCGGCAGAGGCATCTTCCCTGATCATGCCGGAGAACTCCACGCTGGCCATGTACACGTCGTTGAGTTCTTCAATGCCAAGCAACTGCGCATTGAGCATGACCACGTCTGTCTTGTTCGCACCGCCACCCGTGTGCGATTCGCGGTCAGCCAGCTGGACCTTGATCTGTTCCAGCATTTCGTCGGTCATCATGGAACGCAGGCTGCTGATGTCGGAACGGTCCCATGCATCCTGCAAGGTCAGAAAATTGGTCTTGCTGGCGTTGAGAAAGCCATCAGCGTCAAAGCCTGCCGGTACGCCCCAATTCTGGGAACCCAGCAATGCAGAACCAATCATGGAGCCTGAAGCGCCCTTGGTGGCGTCAAAAGCCATGCTGTTGCGCTCCCAGGGCCGGGCAGATGCGTCGTTGCCCACGTTTTCGGGGCTGTAGTTTTTGGGGGTCGTTGCCGTACTCGCACCACCGGCACCCTGAAATGCATAAGGCGTCTGCGTCTGACCACCAGACTGGCCCTTGAACTTGCGCATGACAAAACCGATCACGAGCATGATTACCAACGCGAGCAGGGCGAACATGATGATCTGACCGAATGCCCCACCCAGACCAAGCGACGAGGCCAGCCAGGCCAGGCCGAGGCCCGCTGCCAGCCCGCCCAGCATTGCACCCCACGGACGTTTCGGCGCGGCGGCTGGCGCTGCCGCCGCAGGCGTGGCCGGTTTGGCGGCTGAAGTCGCGCCGCCGGGTGCAGCTTCACGCTGCGTTACGTTGGACGACTGCTTGCCGATGGACTTGCCGCCGCCCATGCGCTTGGCCTGTGCGTCTGCACCCGCCAATGTCAATGTGAGCGCCAGCATGGCGGAAAGAATGATGGACCAGATTTTCATGAAAAGTCTCCTTGGGGCAATTTGTCTCGTTTGGTTTTTCTTGAACTGTTAGCGATTAACACTTGATTCCAACATGCAATGCCACGATGCCGCCTGACATGTTGTGATAGTCCACATGGCCGAAACCACCTTTAAGCATCATGGCCTTTAGCTCGTCCTGGTCAGGATGCATGCGGATCGACTCGGCCAGGTACTGGTAACTTGAGTCGTCATTGGCCACCAGCTTGCCGATTTTTGGCAGAACCTTGAACGAATACCAGTCATAAATTTTTGTGAGTGGTTTGGCGACTTTGGAAAACTCCAGCACCAGGAGCTTGCCACCGGGCTTGAGCACGCGGTTAATTTCAAGCAGGGCTGCGTCCTTGTGCGTCATGTTGCGCAGGCCAAAAGCCACTGTGACCAAATCAAAATGCGCATCGGGAAAGGGCAGGTGCTCGGCATCGCAGACCAGCGTCGGTACGCTGACACCGGCATCCAGCAGGCGGTTGCGGCCTTCGCGCAGCATGGCCTCGTTGATGTCCGTATGCACCACTTTGCCATTGACGCCTACCTTGGGCGCAAAGGCCATGGCGAGGTCACCCGTGCCGCCGGCTATATCCAGCACGTACTGGCCGTCCTTCACATTCGCGACCAGCACCGTGTAGGCCTTCCAGGCGCGGTGCAGGCCCATGGACATCAGGTCGTTCATCACGTCGTATTTGGGTGCGACGGAATCGAACACGCTGCGTACGCGGCCTGCTTTTTCCTGCTCGTCTACCGACTGAAAACCGAAGTGGGTACTGGACATGCCCCAATGCTAGGGGTCAAAGCCGCCAACGACCGCGACAACCCTTTACCTGTTCGGGGCATTCAAAGGTTTTATGCTGGAAAAACAACACTGGCGCATGGCCAGCGATCAATCACTGCGACCAGCCAGAAATTCAGTGATTTCCGCAGGCGTGACCATCGGCGGCAACCATGGGTGCATCCCGGCTCATGCCGGCAGCACTCAGGCGACTTTCGTAGTCGGCCCAAAGCCTGTCCTGCCCCGACCCCAGCTCGTACAGGTAGTCCCAGGTGAAGATGCCGCTTTCGTGGCCATCTGAAAATATGGGTTTCACGCCATAGTTGCCGACCGGCTCCATGCCGTTGATTCCTACGTCCCGCTTGCCGGTCTGCAAGGTTTCCTGGCCCGGCCCATGGCCTTTCACTTCCGCAGAAGGTGAGTAAACGCGCATCAATTCAAATGGAATCCTGAACGCAGCACCGTCCGAAAAGGCAACTTCAAGCACTCGGGACTGACCATGCACGGTAAGTGCCGTGGGTGTGGGGGAATCCTTGGCCAGGCCAGCCATCAGACAAGAACCCGCTCAATGCCGCCGGTATTGGCGGCCTCGACATAAGTCGGAAGCCAGTCATTGCCCAAAATCTGGTTGGCCATTTCCACCACGATGTAGTCGGCTTCGAGCAGGCCGTTGTTCAGGTCATTGCCGTAGCGCGACAGGCCCTGCAGGCAGCTTGGGCAGCTGGTCAGGATTTTGACGTTCTCCTTGCTGTCGACCACGCCCATGGTGCGCAGCTGGTCTTCACCCTTGCGCAGCTCTTCTTCCTTGCGGAAACGGATCTGCGTCGAGATGTCAGGCCGGGTCACACCCAGGGTGCCCGATTCGCCGCAGCAGCGGTCGTTCTTCAGCACGTTGTCGCCCAGCAGCGCCTTGACTGTTTTCATTGGCTCCTGCAGCTTCATCGGGCTGTGGCAGGGGTCGTGGTACAGGTAACCCGCGCCCGGCATATCGGTACGCAGCGTGATGCCTTTTTCAAGCAGGTATTCGTGGATGTCGATGATGCGGCAGCCCGGGAATATCTTCTCGAACTCATAGCCCTGCAACTGGTCATAGCAGGTGCCGCAACTCACCACCACCGTTTTGATGTCCAGGTAGTTCAGCGTGTTGGCCACGCGGTGAAATAGCACCCGGTTGTCGGTGATGATTTTTTCAGCCTTGTCGAACTGGCCGCTGCCGCGCTGCGGATAGCCGCAGCAAAGGTAGCCAGGTGGCAACACGGTTTGCACGCCCGCATGCCAGAGCATGGCCTGCGTGGCCAGACCGACCTGGCTGAAGAGGCGCTCCGAGCCGCAACCGGGGAAATAAAACACCGCTTCGGTCTCCGACGTCGTGCTTTTCGGGTTGCGGATGATGGGAACGTAATCCTTGTCCTCGATGTCCAGCAGCGCACGCGCAGTCTTCTTGGGCAGCCCGCCTGGCATCTTCTTGTTGATGAAGTGAATCACCTGCTCTTTCACAGGTGCACGACCCACGGTAGCCGGTGGCCGGGCGGTCTGCTTGCGTGCAAGACGGCGCAGCAGGTCATTAGCCAGGCGCTGCGCCTTGAAGCCGACATCGACCATGGCGCTGCGCATGAGCTTGATGGTTTGCGGGCTGGTCGCATTGAGGAAGAACATCGCCGCCGTGTTGCCCGGCCTGAACGACTTCTGGCCCATCTTGCGCAGCAGGTTGCGCATGTTCATGGACACTTCGCCGAAGTCGATATCCACCGGACAAGGTGTCAGGCATTTGTGGCACACGGTGCAGTGGTCGGCCACGTCTTCAAACTCTTCCCAGTGCTTGATGCTGACGCCGCGCCGGGTCTGTTCTTCGTAGAGGAAGGCCTCCACCAGCAAAGATGTCGCAAGAATCTTGTTGCGCGGGCTGTATAGCAGGTTGGCGCGCGGCACATGGGTGGCGCACACCGGCTTGCACTTGCCGCAGCGCAGGCAGTCCTTGACGCTGCCGGCAATCGCGCCGATATCGCTCTGCTGCATGATGAGCGATTCATGCCCCATCAGGCCAAAGCTTGGCGTGTAGGCATTGGTCAGATCAGACAACAAATCTTTCAGCGGGCCGTTTGGCTCGGTGGTTAATTTCTGCGCCGCCGCGAAGACGCCATTGCGC
>JAZKHN010000229.1:0-4160 GCA_040385325.1 Pseudomonadota bacterium | reverse complement strand
GGTTGTTATAGAAGGTCGCCGCAGGTGGTGTGTAGTTGACGATCTGCTGGATGACCGCGAAGTCGGTGTCGCCGTCGAAGGGCCGTTTGCCGGTCAGCAACTGGTACAGCACCACCCCCGCGGCATAAAGGTCGGCGCGCGAATCGATGGGCCGGCCCTGCAACTGCTCAGGGGACATGTATTTGAGCGTGCCGACGATGGTGCCCTGCGTGCGCGTGGCCTCACCGGAGTCCTGTATGCGTGCCACGCCGAAGTCGGCCAGCTTGACGCGGCCGTCAGGCTCTATCAGCAGGTTGGCGGGCTTGATGTCGCGGTGCACGATGTTTTGCCGGTGCGCGTAGTCGAGCGCAGACAGCAGGTCGGCCATGATGCGCTGGCTTTGCTCCAGCGTATAAAGCTCGCCCTTGTCGAGGTGGTGCTTGAGGTCATCGCCCTGGATGAACTCCATGACGAGAAATGCGATGTCGCCGTCGCGGTCGGAGTCGTAGACGCTGACGATGTTGGGGTGCTGCAGGCGCGCGGCAGAGCGGGCCTCGGTGCGAAAGCGCACTTCGTATTCGGCGGCTGATTCGTCGGAGAGGTTTTCGACCTTGATGGTCTTGATGGCGACGCGCCGGTCGAGGTTGGGGTCCCTGCCCTCGTACACCAGCCCCATGGCGCCCTTGCCGAGCACGCGGACCAGATCGTAACGGCCAAGCTTTTTGAGACTCATGGGGTGGGCGGGTAAGGAGCCGGATGTGGCAGAAGGCTACACCTCGAAGCAAAAAAGATTCTAGCCGCATGCCCCGTGACAGCGCGGGTTTTGTCGGGCCATTGCGCCCCGAAAGCCGCTAATTACGCACGGAAAACGCGATCACCGGCGCGTTGTCGTCGGCCTGCCCGCAACCGGGCACGATCCGCCCGCTGCCGACCAGGTAACACTCGGTGCGCCGCAGCACCACCGGCTCGCCCTGGTTTCCCAGGTAGACCCAGGTGCCGTAGCTCGACGCATCGGTCAGTACAAAATGCCCGCCGCGCCAGTCCAGCGTGGCGTGCATGCGCGAGACGCGCGGGTCGTTGACCGACAGCGTCGCGTCCGGCGAGCGCCCCAGGCTGAGCTTGCTGCTTTTCGAATCGAGCCGCACAGTCTTGCCGCCGAACTCCAGCTGCAAAAACACTTCATGGTTGACCGCAAACATCGAGCGGCCGGCCATGGTGGCGTCTTCATCACGCCCGGTCTGCCATTCGACGCGGTACACATGGCTGGCTTCGGCCCTGCCCCGCAAATACATGGGGCCCATGCTTCGCAGTGAGCCCTTTTGCACCGGGAGCAGGGTTTTGAAAACGTTTTCAGTGGTGAGGATTTGCGCGGCACCGGCCAGGTCGGCCAGCCGCGCTGCCGAATTGACGGTGTCGCCAAAACAGTCGCCATCAATCTCGACAACTTCGCCCGACTCGATGCCGATCTGCATCTGCACCGGCGCGCCCGCGCCGCCGGGCTGTATGGGTTTGTCGAGCAAACGCTTCTGGATGTTGATGCAGGCTGCCAGCGCATCACCCTCGGCCTGGAACACCACGAACAGCCCGTCGCCCAGCACTTTGACCACGCGCCCCTGGTGCTGCGCGAACACCTGGCCCAGCACGCCCATCAGTTGATTGACAAACCGCGATGCGGCCTCGTCGCCCAGCCGCTCGTACATGCCGGTGCTGCCGACAAGATCAGCAAATACGACAGTGGTCATGGGTTGAGAGGCATGGTGGCAGCAGGCTTTACCGCAATATAGCAGCAGCACAAATGAAAAAGCACCCTGTGCCCACCCCGGAAGGTGCACACAGGGTGCCGTGCGACATCGCAGCTTTATTCAGGCTTGATGTTGAGCTTGTCGAGCACGCCCTGCCAGGTACGGCGGTCCTGGTTGATGTACTGCACCAGCTGCTCGGGCGTGCCGGGGCGCGGGTAGGTGCCGAGTTCACGCGACTTGGCGATCACGTCGGGCATGCGCAGCACATCGCCCATGTCCTGGTTCATCTTCGCGAGCTGGGCGGGGTCCACACCTTTTTTGGCGATGACCGCAAACCATCCGTAGGCGACGGCGCCAGGCACCGTGGCATTGGCCAGGGGGAACTGCTCAAGGCCGGGCTCGACACGGTCGCCCATGGACGCCAGCACACGCATCTTGCCGCCCTGCACATTGCCGGCGACCACGTTGTAGGTCTCGACCATCATCTTGGTCTGCCCGCCCAAGGTGGCCTGCATGGCCTGCGCACCGCCCGGGTAATGCACTTCAAGAAACTGCGCGCCCGACTGCAGGCCGAGCAGCGCTGAAGCCAGGTGCGGGGCAGTGCCACGGCCGTTGTCGGCCACTTCAATGCTGCCTGGTTTGGCTTTGGCTGCGGCGACAAATTCGCCCAGGGTTTTGTACGGCGAGTCTGCAGGCACGGTCAGCACGAATGGCAACACGGCGGCCAGCGTGACGGGCACAAAGTCGCGGTTGAAGTCGTAACTCACGCCCTTGATGGTGCTGGGCGCAACCGAGATCGCAGAGCCCTGCACAAAACCGAACACACTGCCGTCGGTAGGTGACGAAAGAATGGTGTTCATGCCGATGACACCGCTGCCGCCCGGCTTGTTGTCGACGATGACGGCCTGGCCCCATTTTTCGGTCAGCTTGACGCCAACAAGTCGGATCAGCACATCGGGTGCGGAGCCTGCAGGAAACGGCACGACAAAGCGCACAGGTGCGCTGGGCCATTTGGCGGCGGTTTGGGCATGAGCCATGGGGCCGGCGGCCAAAGCTGCAACGGCCAGGGCCAAAGCGGCGCGACGCGCCATCGATACGTGAATCATCTTGTCTCCAGTCGGTTTTTATCGCTTTAATATGCCGGACCGCAAACTGCGGTGCGTCATCCGGAGGATGTTATTGGTCGACCGGAGGCTTGTCTATTCAAATTCGGCAATGAACGGCATTGACGGCGCTGATACTGCGCCCGCCGAAGGGGCGGGCGCACGCTTAGCGTATGAAGCCGTCCCACACCAGCTTGCAGCCGGTCAGCAACATGCCGGCATAAAGCAGCCGGTAAAAAAGCACCGCGCTCATGGTTTTCGCCAGGCGCACACCGACCCAGACGCCCAACGGTGCCAGCGGCAAAAGCACGAGGGATGTCGCCATGTTGCGCGCATCAATCAGCCCCAGCCAGGCATAGGGAATCCACTTGGAGAGGTTGATGAAGAAAAAGAAATACGCCATCGTCGATGCAAACACCAGAGGCGACAGGCGCATGGGGATCACGTAAAACGCGACCGGCGGCCCGCCCGCATGGGCCACAAAGCTGGTAAAGCCCGACACCGAGGTCAGGATGGCACCTATCCAGCGCGGTGGGTGCGGCGCATCTGCGCGCGGCGGAAACAGCAGCCGCTGCGCGAGGAAAATCAGGATCAATATGCCCACAATGCCGGCAACAATGCGGGCGTCCAGCACCTTGAACAAAAGCGCTCCGATCACCGTGCCCAGCAGACCGAAGGGCAACAGGAACTTCAGCAGCTTGAGATCAACACTCCTGCGAAACGCGGCCAGCCCCAACAGGTCTATCAGCAACAGTATGGGCATGAGGATGGCTGCGGCCTGCGGCACCGTGACGGCCAGCGCCATCAGGGGCGCAGCAAGCGACCCGAAGCCCGCGCCAAAGCCGCTCTTGCTGATGCCCATCAGCAGAACGGCGGGAATGGCGACGGCGTAGAAGAACGGGTCAGTGATGAGAGGGAAACTCAAACCGACTGCTTTTCTTGAGAGCCCTTCCCGGACGGGGAGGGTTGGGTGGGGGGAACGTCAGTAGCGCTGAAAGCGTGTTTCGTGCTCAAAGCACGGAACACGCTTGCTCGAACGACAGGCGCGGGTTGCGGTCGAACAGCTTGCTGTTGTCGCCGTAGCCAAGATTGATCAGGAAGTCGGTCTTGAAGCGGCCATCAGGGAAGAACTCTGCATTGACCTTGGCCAGATCAACGCCACTCATCGGGCCGCAGTCGAGGCCGACTGCGCGTGCGGCGATCATGAAGTAGGCGCCGCTGAGCGTGCCGTTGCGCACGGCCGTGCCACCGGCCATGGGTGCATTGCCTTCGAACATTTCTTTCGCGCCGGGCTTGTGCCAGATCTGCGGCATGTGTTCGTAAAAACGCGTGTCGT
>JAZKHN010000228.1:0-9944 GCA_040385325.1 Pseudomonadota bacterium | reverse complement strand
CTTTTGGGTTGATTGAGCTGCCCCAGCGTCGGGTAGGGTGCAGCAAGGCGAAGCCCATGATTATAGCACCCCCACGGTTGCTCACTGCGTGTAGCGCCCTGCCCCCCGAGGGGGCCGTTCGCCTGCGGCCTGGCAAAGCCAGTTCCGCGGCTCTGCTTGCACGGACACCGCTGCGTTTGAAACCTGAGTTTTTGCCTCCGTTGAGGCCAAAGAAGGCTAAAGCGACTTTAAGTCCGGGTACCGGATGTACTCGACCAGATCCTGGGACTTCTGGCCGGGTTTGGGGGTGATGAGGCTGACCAGGATGATCACGGCGAAGCCTACGGGCACGCCGAAAATGCCTGCCGAGATTGGGTCTATGCCCCACCACAGCTCCACAGGCTGGGTGATGCGGAAGGTGGACCGTAACCAGGGCTGGTTGACGACCATGTAGTAGAAAGTAATACCCAGGCCCGACATCATGCCCAGGGCGGCGGCGATGCCTGTGGCGCGCTTCCAGAAAATGCCGAGGCTGAGCGCGGGGAAGAACGAAGCCGCCGCAAACGAAAAGGCGGCTGACACCAGGAAAAGAATGTTGGCCGGCTTTTGCGCCGCCACGTAGGCCGCCAGCAGGGCGACGATGAGCAGCAGGATCTTGGACACCGTGACCCGGCTGACGGTGGAGGCGTTGGGGTCAATCATCTTGTAATAAAGGTCATGGCCCAGCGCGTTGGAGATTGTCAGCAGCAAGCCGTCGGCAGTTGACAGCGCAGCCGCCAGCCCACCCGCCGCCACCAGGCCTGACACCACATAAGGCAGGCCCGACAGCTCGGGCGTAAGCAGCACGATGATGTCGCCGCTGATGGTGAGCTCGTTGAGCTGCAGGACGTTGTCGCGGTTGATGTCCACAACCGACAGCAAGGCCGGGTCCACCCGGTTCCAGGAGCTGACCCAGGCCGGCAGGTGGTCGAACGGCATGCCGACCAGATTGGTGAAGACCTCGTACTTCACCAGCACGGCCAGCGCGGGGGCCGTGAAGTACAGCAGCACGATAAAAAACAGCGACCAGGTCACAGATTGCCGTGCCTGCCGCACACTGGGCACCGTGTAGTAGCGCATCAATATGTGCGGCAAGGCAGCGGTACCAACCATCAGGCAGAACACCAGCGCAAGAAAATTGCGGCGGGAGGTGTCGTACAGCGCCTGCTCTTTCGGTGTGCCGTCGGGGTCGCCCGAAAACTGGGCCGCGTGCGGCGGCATGCCGTTGAGCGTCAAGGCCTTGACGTCGGCCGCCAGCTTGGCTTCCGTCCAGGCCTTGACGGCGGCGGCTTCGTCCTTGGGCATGTTGGCCATGAGCTTGCCAGCCGCAGAAATCGCCGCGACCGATGCGTTGCCGCCCTTGAGCTCGTCCATCTTGCGGATGGCGGCAGCCTTGTCTTCTGCGAGTGACTGGGTGGGGTGCGTCAATTTTTCTGCGAGCGCTTCAGAACGTTGCTGGAACAGCGCCCTGACCTGCTGCTCTTTGGGGTCCAGCGTGATTTCTTTTTCCTTGGCGGTGACCTTCTCAAGCTGGAAGCCGTAAATAAGCTGCGGCACCGGCACGCTGGTCTGCTTGACCGACAGCCACACGACGGGGATCAGATAGGCCACAACAAGGATGATGTACTGCGCCACCTGTGTCCAGGTGACTGCGCGCATGCCGCCGAGAAAGGAGCACACCAGGATGCCACCCAGGCCCAGAAAGATGCCCAGCTCGAACGCAATGCCCGTCAGGTAAGAGGTGATCAGGCCCACGCCATAGATCTGGGCGACCAGATAGGTGAACGAACACAGGATGGCCGCGCCCAGGCCAATCAGGCGGGGCAGATGCCCTTCATAACGCTCGCCCAGAAAATCCGGAATTGTGTACTGGCCGAACTTGCGCAGGTAAGGGGCCAGCACCAGCGCCACCAGGCAGTAGCCGCCTGTCCAGCCCATGATGAAGGCCAGACCGCTGTAACCGGTGAGGTAGAGCGTTCCGGCCAGGCCGATAAAGGATGCAGCCGACATCCAGTCAGCACCGGTTGCCATGCCGTTGTAGACGGCAGGCACGCGGCGGCCGGCGACGTAATACTCGGACGCTTCCGTGGTGCGGCTCATGACGCCAATGCCCGCATAAAGCCCGATGGTGGCCATCAGGAAGGTAAAACCCAGCCAGAGACGCGGCAGGCCCATGCGCTCGGCAATGGCAAGCGCCAGAACAAACAGCACAAACCCGGCGGTGTACCAGCTGTAGACGCGATTGAGCTGCGCCCTGAACTGGGGGCCGGACAACTTGATACCGTCCCGTGTGCCAAAAAAGCCGGCCATCAGTCTTCTTCCTCTTCAACACCGTGTTCGATGTCAAGGCGGTTCATGTACCAGGCGTAAAAGGCGATCAGCAGGCAGTACACCAGCAGGGCGCCCTGCGCGCCCATCCAGAAGCTGAAGGGCCAGCCGAAAAACCTGAAGTTGAGCGCGCGGGCAAAGTAGCTGACACCAAACGTGACCACAAACCAGATCAGCAGCAACACCGCAATGACGATGCGGTTCTTGCGCCAGTAGCTGCGATGGCTGGCCGTGGTTTCAGTGTGCGGCATGGGATGTGATGCATGTATGACCAGCAGCGAAGGCCTGCCGCTCAAGCTGGGCTGCGACTTTGGGCTCAAACTGCTTCAAATGCAAAAGAACGTCACGCGCTTCACCATGCCTGCCCAGCGCCATGCAGACTTCTGCGAGCCGGTACCACGGGTGCGGGCTCAGGGGCTGAAGCACGGTCGCCCTTTTGAAAGCGCCTGCGGCCTCCTCAAACTGCTTCCTGTGCACCAGGGCAAGGCCCAGGCCGTACCAGGCGCGGTCCATGCGCTCATCTTGTGCAATGGCCTGCCTGAAAGCAGCCTCGGCTTCGCGCTGCAGACCGGCCTGCTGCAACACATACGCCAGGTTAAAAAAAGCAGAAGCGTCAGGGGCGCTTTGAACCAGTGCTGTCAAACAGGCAATGGCGCGGGGAAAATCATGGTTTGCCGCATGCAGGTGGGCACAACTGGCCAGCGCATGGCTGTCATGCGGCCTGAGTTGCATGATGTTTTCAAAAACATGCAGCGCGCGCTGTGGTTGCGCAAACACCAGCAGCGTTCGCGCTTTCAGTTTGAGAAATGCATACTGGACGAAGGCCATGCTCATTTGCAAAGCGCCACGCCTATCTGCAGGCAGATGCTGATCTTGGCGACCACAGCCACACACCAGACAACCAGCAAAGCAAAAAAACCCATCCATGCGACATTCCGTTCAGACATGGAACGTGGCAATACCTTGCGCATCACACTCACCCAGGGTTTTGTGGCGACCTGCAGAAAACGGTAGATGGGGTTGTGCACTCTGCCAGAACCCGCCAGCACGCCCAACACGGCTTGCGCCGCGAAGGCGAACAAGGCGATTTCTGCAATCAGTTTGATGAGGATGACAAGTGTGAGCATGGGCAGGCGGATAACCCCCTGATTGTCACGGGAGGATGGCTCCCTGACCCGTGTCCTGAAAGCCGGGGTTTTCCCTTGGGTCAACTGCAACTCCCGCCTGGCATGACCTGCGCAGGGTCGCCGCGCCACGACTTCCAATCCGGTCTGCAACAGCCAGCTTCCACCCTACAATCCCGCTCACCAAAGACTCTTTCCGGCCTGTTCGGGCCTTCCAACAATGACCTTACCCGACAGCCTGAAAGATTTTGTCGAAGAGCGCGCAAGCCTCTTGCTGTGGCTCACGTTTGCGTTGCTGCTGGTGGCCATCAGCAGCACTTTCAAGGTCTTTTTCCCGCTTCCCGGTGGCCTCATGGGGCACGATTTCTCGCTTCAGCTGCCAGCGTGGCTGGAGGGACACATCTGGTTCGCAAACAATGGTCTGAGCATTCCCTGGTTCTCGCCCTCATTTTGCGCTGGCCAGCCTTTCTTCCCCGATCCCCAGTCCGTTTATTACTCGTTTCCACAGTTTTTCGCCATATGGTGGGGTCCCATCGCTGCGGCATACCTGACCTTGTGTATTTCGGCGGGCGTGTTTTTCTGGGGCGGCTATGTCCTGATGCGCAAGGTGTTTTTGACCGGGCCTGTCGCTGCCGTTCTGACGGGCGGCATGCTGATGTTCAATGGCTTTTTGCCGCACCACACGGTCGTCGGCCATTTGACCTATCACGGCTTTGCACTGGCGCCCTGGATTGCACTGCTGCTGCTGATGCCGGCACGCTCCATACTTAACCAGGCCGCAGCCAGCGTGCTTGCTGGGGTGATGCTGGCGTACTGGGTGCATTCGGGGTTCGGCACGCTGATACTCGCGGGCGTTCTGAGCGTCTTCCTGATAGGCGTGCTGCAGTGCCTGAGGGGCGGCTCGATTGCCCAGTTCCTGGCCCGGTCGACGCTGGCGGGCCTGGTGGGGCTGGCGCTTTCAGCGTCAAAACTGGTGGCGTCCTTTTCGTTTCTTGCCCAGTTTCCGAGAACGTTTTACCAGTTGCCCGGCGCGCCATCGCTGGGGGATGCGCTTGCCGTCATGGGCAGCGCGCTTTTCCTGCCGTCCCAGTGGGCCTATGAGGTCGGGCTGCCCCGGTTGACCAACATGCAGTTCTCGCTCGCACCGCATGAGTGGGCCTTCAACTTCGGAATGGCGAGCGCCGTGTTGCTGGCAGCGCTGATCAGCTCCAGGGTGTTCAGGCTTGCAAGGCCCGCTCGCCACAGCACCACCGGCACTGTCGCTGATACCGGTACAACCAGTTCCAACCAAAAAAGAGCCCGGCAATTGGTGTTGCTGGCCCTCCTGATTCTGGGCCTTGTCTGGCCCCTGGCGTTTAACTACTACAGCCCCGAATGGGCCGCCTTTGTCAAAACCATTCCCCTCATCAATACAGCGAGCACAGCACTTCGCTGGGCCATCGTCTACATCCCCATCATTGCCATTGGCACCGGTCTGCTGCTGGAGCACGCCGGCTGGCGGCACTGGGGTACGGCTGCAGTTGCTGCCTGCCTGCTGGGCACGCTGATACAAACCAGTACGGAGCCGCGAGAGTTTTACCTCGAGCAGGCTTACGACGCCCGCTCGATCATGCTGGCAGACCGGATGCTGGGCGATGGCCACTTCAAAGGCGAGATCACCCAGCTCGGTACCGGCGGGGAGATCCGTGTGAACGGTGAAAAATGGCCTCTGGAGCAGAACAACACGCTGGTCGCCGGCATTTCGCAGGTGTTTTGCTACAACCCGGTTTTCGGCTATCGCCTGGAGAAGTTTTCGGCCGAGAACCTCAAGACAGGTTCTGTATTGGCGGAGCGCGATGGCTTTCTGAACCTGAAGAACCCTGCCTGCTATGTTTACCCGAAGGAAAACAACTGCAAGCCCGGCGACCTCTTCCGTGCGGACCAGAAAGTTGAAGCCACACAATTCATCAACTTCAAGCCCTTCGCCTTTAACATCTCGAAATCTCAGGAATGGGCAAACCTCGCGACTGAGGCCGGGCTTGGGCTGGTAGCGCTTTTTCTGCTGGCCTGGCTCTGGCTGGCAGTGCGCTCACGCGGCGCCAAAACCTGAGTCGGACCGCAAGGCCAGGCCGGGGAAGGCGTGGCCTTTGCGGGCTGATTATTTGGCGAGCAATTTCCAGGTATCAATCACCGTGTCTGGATTGAGCGAAATCGAGCCTATGCCCTGCTCCCTGAGCCAGATGGCAAAGTCAGGGTGGTCGCTGGGGCCCTGGCCGCAGATGCCGACGTACTTGCCCTGCTTCTTGCACGCATTGATGGCCATGCTCAGCAGTGCCTGCACGGCCGGGTCACGCTCGTCAAAGTCCTTGGCCAGGATCTCAAGGCCGGAGTCACGGTCCAGGCCCAGCGTGAGCTGCGTCAGGTCGTTGGAACCGATCGAGAAACCATCGAAGTATTCGAGGAAGCGCTCCGCCAGCACGGCGTTGCTCGGGATCTCGCACATCATGATGATGCGCAGGCCGTCCTGGCCGCGCTTGAGGCCGTGTTGCGCCAGCAGTTCGGTCACGGCCTTGGCCTGGCCCAGCGTGCGCACGAACGGCACCATCACTTCAACATTGGTCAGGCCCATGTCGTTGCGCACGCGCTTGAGCGCTTCGCACTCCATCGCAAACGCTTCGGCAAAGTCTGCGCTCAGGTAACGTGCGGCGCCACGGAAGCCCAGCATCGGGTTTTCTTCTTCTGGCTCGTAGCGTGAACCGCCAATCAGCTTGCGGTATTCGTTGGACTTGAAGTCCGACAAACGCACGATGACCGACTTGGGCCAGAAAGCCGCACCAATGGTGGCGATGCCTTCAGCCACCTTGTCGACGTAGAAGGCACGGGGTGAAGCATGACCGCGTGCCACGCTCTCAACCGCTTTCTTCAAATCGGCATCGACATTCGGGTAGTCAAGAATGGCCTTGGGGTGCACGCCGATGTTGTTGTTGATGATGAACTCAAGCCGGGCCAGGCCCACGCCTTCGTTGGGGATCTGGCAGAAGTCAAACGCGAGCTGCGGGTTGCCCACATTCATCATGATCTTCACGTCGACGGGCGGCATTTCGCCGCGCTGCACTTCGGTGACTTCGGTCTCCAGCAGGCCGTCATAGATGTTGCCGGTATCGCCCTCGGCGCAGCTGACCGTGACCAGCATGCCGTCTTTCAGCGTCTCGGTCGCATCACCGCAGCCGACCACAGCCGGAATACCCAGTTCGCGCGCAATGATGGCGGCATGGCAGGTGCGGCCACCGCGGTTGGTGACGATGGCGCTTGCGCGCTTCATGACCGGTTCCCAGTTCGGGTCGGTCATGTCGGTGACAAGCACATCGCCGGCCTGCACCTGGTCCATGTCCTTGATGTCGTGCACGATGCGGACGGGCCCTGTGCCAATCTTCTGGCCAATCGCGCGGCCTTCTGCCAGCACGGTACCCGTGCCCTTGAGCTTGTAGCGCTGCTCGGCCTTGCCTTTTGACTGGCTCTTCACGGTTTCAGGACGTGCTTGCAGGATGTAGAGCTCGCCGTCTATGCCGTCCTTGCCCCACTCGATGTCCATGGGGCGGCCGTAATGCTCTTCAATGATGAGCGCGTAGCGGGCCAGTTGCTCGACGTCGTCGTCGGTCAATGAATAACGGTTGCGCAACTCGGTCGGTACGTCGGTCGTCTTGACCAGCTTGCCGCCGGCCTTTTTCTCGTCTGCGGAGGTGAACTCCATCTGCAGCAGCTTGCTGCCGAGGTTGCGGCGAATGACGGCGCGCTTGCCAGCCTTGAGGATGGGCTTGTGAACATAGAACTCGTCAGGATTCACAGCTCCCTGCACCACGGTCTCACCCAGGCCGTAGCTGGAGGTGATGAAGACGACATCTTCAAAACCGCTTTCGGTGTCGATGGTGAACATCACCCCGGCAGCACCCTTGTCGCTGCGCACCATGCGCTGGATACCGGCGGACAAAGCCACATCGGCATGCGCAAAACCCTGGTGCACGCGGTAGCTGATGGCGCGGTCGTTGTAGAGCGAGGCGAAGACCTCTTTCATCTTGTGCAGCACGTCCTCGATGCCGACCACATTGAGGAAGGTTTCCTGCTGGCCTGCAAACGATGCATCAGGCAGATCTTCAGCCGTGGCGGATGAACGCACGGCGAAGCTGGCTTGCGGGTTGCTGCCGCACAAGGTGATGAAGCTCTCGCGAACGGCTTTTTCGAGGTCGGCCGGGAAAGGCTGCGACTCGACCAGTGCGCGAATCTTGCTGCCGGCTTCGGCAAGCGCCTTCACGTCGTCGGTGTTGAGTGCGTCAAGCACTGCGTTGATTTTTTTGTCCAGGCCGTCGTGGGCCAGGAAAGCCCTGAAGGCATGGGCCGTCGTCGCGAATCCGGTGGGAACCCGCACGCCCTTGGGTCCGGTGGGCAGTTGCGAGATCATTTCGCCGAGGCTGGCGTTTTTACCGCCTACTGCCTCGACATCTGTCATTCTCAGGTTTTCAAACGGTACGACCAGGGCGGTCGCCTCAAACAGGTTGGACATGAAAATACTCCGGGAGGTTTAAAAACCGGCGAATCCACCACGTGCGGCGTGCAACCTTGTTGTTCTTTGAAGGGGTTGGGGCGGGACATGGTGTGACAAATCTGGATAATTGCCCCAATTGTAGGGGGCTGGCGTACTTGCCGTGCGGTCAGTTTTTGCAGCCTTTCCTGCAGTCTTTTTTGCCGTCTTTCGTATTTATCCACCAACAAGAAGCCGCCATGTCCAACCGCACCGTGTTTTTCATCTCTGACGGCACCGGCATCACCGCCGAAACCTTTGGCAACGCCATCCTGGCCCAGTTCGAGATGACACCGCGCCATGTGCGCCTGCCCTTCATCGACAGCGTGGACAAGGCGCACCAGGCGATACGCCAGATCAACCACACGGGTGAGGTCGAGGGCAAACGCCCCATCGTCTTCACCACGCTGGTGAACATGGAAATCCTGGCCGTCATCAAGACGCATTGCAACGGCATGCTGCTGGACATGTTCGGCATGTTCGTCGCGCCGCTGGAGAGCGAGCTGGGCCTCAAATCAAACCACCGCGTCGGGCGCTTCTCTGATGCTTCAAAAAGCAAGGAATACGACGACCGCATCGAGGCGATCAATTTCTCGCTGGCGCATGACGACGGCCAGAGCAACCGTGACCTGGAAGGCTCTGACGTCATATTGGTGGGTGTGAGCCGCAGCGGCAAGACGCCGACCTCGCTTTACCTGGCCATGCAATACGGCCTGAAGGCGTCGAACTACCCGCTGATCCCTGAAGACTTCGAGCGCCGCCAGTTGCCGCCTGCGCTGGTGCCGCACCGCAAGAAGATTTTCGGCCTGACGATTGCGGCGGAGCGGCTGGCGCAGATCCGCAATGAGCGCCGGCCCAACTCCAAATACGCCAGCCTGGCCAATTGCCGTGACGAAATCCATGAGGCGGAAGCCATGATGCGGCGCGAAGGCATTCGCTGGCTGTCGACCACGACCAAGTCGATTGAAGAGATCGCGACCACCATCCTGCAGGAAATCAGGCCCGAGCGGCTGGTTTACTGAAGGCGCTCCCGGGCTTGAGCCGGGATCCATGCCACTTTTGCTGCGCTTGCAGGAAATCCCGCTATTTTTTAACGTACACGTTAAAAAATGCCAAAAAGTTAACTTCCATATTAACTTTTGAGGTTTTCGACCCTGCTCAGGTCGTCAAAATGCCTCAAAAACACCAAAAAACGGCCTTTTTAAGGCATTAAATCGGCTGCAGACCAATAGATACATGCGTGAGCAGCTACTGATTTAATAGCAATCAGGCTGCCAACCGGTCCATCAACCCAGCACCGCCACGCCCTTGACCTGGGCAAAAACCGCCTTGCCGGGCGCCAGTGCAAGCGCATCAGCCGATTTTTGGGTCACACGCGCCAGCAAGGTGCTGCCGCCCGCGTCCAGGCTGACCATGACCTGGCCGGGGTTGTCTGGCGACAGGCCGCTGACCACGGCGGCAAAGACGTTGAGCACGCTGCTGCCCTCCTGCCTCGCCAGGGTCAGGCTCACATCACGCGCCTGGATACGCACCCGCACGCGCTGGCCGACCTGCAGCTTCGGGTTCAGCAGGCTGATACGTCCGCCGGCAAAGTCGGCATGGCTGAGGTGATAGTGCGGCTCAAGCCCGCTGACGGTGGCATCAATGATGGCTGCGGCGCTGTCGCCGTGGGCCATGGGCAGATCCATGCGTGTCATCAGCTCACGCGCAGGGCCGGCAGCCAGCAGTTGGCCTTTGTCCAGCAGCACCAGGTAATCGGCCAGCCGGGCGACCTCGTCGGGCGAATGGCTCACGTACAGCACGGGCATGTCGAGTTCGTCATGCAGGCGCTCAAGGTAAGGCAGGATTTCAGCCTTGCGCTGCACATCGAGCGAGGCCAGCGGCTCGTCCATCAGCAGCAGGCTGGGGCTGGTGGCAAG
>JAZKHN010000227.1:0-16197 GCA_040385325.1 Pseudomonadota bacterium | reverse complement strand
GCCGAGCGTATTGCCGGCCAGCACGGGCATGTCAACTTCAACACCATTCCCTGGGTGATCTACACCAACCCCGAGATCGCATGGGTGGGCCAGACCGAGGAACAGCTCAAGGCTGCGGGCCGTGCCTACAAGGCCGGGAGCTTCCCCTTCCTCGCGAACGGCCGTGCGCGTGCACTGGGTGACACCACCGGCATGGTGAAGATGCTGGCCGATGCGGCGACGGATGAAATCCTGGGTGTGCACATCGTTGGCCCGATGGCGAGCGAGCTGATCGCCGAATGCGTGGTGGCGATGGAGTTCCGCGCCAGCAGTGAAGACATCGCGCGCATCTGCCATGCCCATCCATCGCTTAGCGAGGCCACCAAAGAGGCTGCGCTGGCAGTGGACAAACGCACCCTGAACTTCTAAACGGCATTTACGGGTGACAGGTCCGGTTCGCGCAGCTTACGACGCTGAACTTGTAGCGCGGGGTTACGTGAGTGACCCCGCCCAGTTGCGTGCCGTCGCTGCACTTGAGCGTTGCGCTTCCGAATGGGTTGAGTTCAAGGAGCAGCGTTCCAATGCCTTCAAGAAGCTGATCAACCGCCCGCAGGTTCCGCGCGGCGTTTACATGTTTGGCGGAGTCGGGCGCGGGAAAAGCTTTCTCATGGATTGCTTTTTTAATGTGGTGCCGCTCAACCGCAAAACCCGGCTGCATTTTCACGAGTTCATGCGTGAAGTGCACCGGGAGTTGCGTGAACTGCAGGGCATGGCTGACCCGCTCGACGAGCTTGGCAAGCGGATGTCAAAACGCTACAGGCTGATCTGCTTTGACGAATTCCACGTCGCAGACATCACAGATGCACTCATCCTTCACCGCCTGCTGGCAGCCCTGTTTGAAAATGGCGTGGGGTTTGTTACCACCTCAAACTTTCACCCTGACGACCTGTACCCCAACGGCATGCATCGCGACCGTGTGCTGCCAGCCATTGAGTTGCTCAAAGACAAGCTCGAGATCGTCAACGTTGATAACGGCACGGACTATCGCCGCCGCACGATGGAGATGCTGACGCTGTACCACATGCCTCTGGGTGCAAAGGCCGACGCCGAGATGCGGGACTCGTTCAACAAGCTGGCCGAATCCCCCGACGAAAACCCGGTTTTGCATATTGAATCGCGTCAGATACAGGCCAGTCGCAAAGCGGGAGGTCTGGTGTGGTTTGATTTCAAAACCCTGTGCGGCGGCCCGAGGTCACAGAACGATTACCTTGAAATCGCGACACAGTTCCATACAGTTTTCCTGAGCGATGTGCCCGCCATGCCGCTGAGAATGTCTTCAGAAGCACGGCGCTTTACATGGCTGATAGACGTGCTTTACGACAGGCGTGTAAAACTCATCATGTCGGCAGAGGTCGGCCCGGACGCGTTGTACACGGAAGGGCCTCTCGCCCATGAGTTTCCCCGTACCGTTTCACGCCTTGAAGAAATGCAGTCTGCCGAATACCTTGCGCTCGAGCGCAGGGATGTAGACACCACGTTGACATGAAAAAAGCGTTATTTTTATTGTTGTCCGCTCTGGCGCTTGTCGTGCACGCGCAGTTGCCACCTGCGTCCCTGCCGGCGTCCGCCGCCATGGCCGATGTTGAGCGGACGCGCATCAATGCCGAGCGTGCCAGCCTTGAAGCCGGCTTTGTGACTGAAGAGATTGCCTGCTATAAAAAATTCCTGGTGAACAGATGTCTTGACGAGATCAAGCCCAGGCGGCGTGATGCCATGGCCGACCTGAGGCGGCAGGAAGTGCTGCTTGACGACCAGGACCGCAAGGCCAAAGCGGCCCGGCAGATTCTCAAGACGGAAGAGAAGTCTTCGGTCGAGAAGCAACAGGAGGCGGCCGACCGGCGTGCGACGTCGCTGAAGGACTTTGATACCCGCATGGAACGCGACGCGCAGAAAAAAGCGGATCGTGATGCGGCGAAGTCGAGTGAGAAATCCAATGCTGACTCTGCTGCGGGCAGGGTGACAAGCAACCAGCAGAAGGCATCTGACCGATCCGCCAAACAGGCTGAAAGTGCCGAAGAAGTACGCAAATTCAATGAGCGGCAGGAAAAGGCCAAAGAGCGGCAGGCGAGGTATGAGCGCGACAAGGCGGCCCGGACTGGCCCACCCGCCAAAACATTGCCCCAGCCGCAATAGCATTTGCACCACGGCGGTATGCAAACAGGTTGCATAGCTGCGACCCTCGACTAAAATCGGCGGACGATTTGTAACATTTTGCAATCGTTCTTCGATTTGACCCCAACCCCTCCATCTCCGCAGCCAGATAACAAGCTCTTCCGGGAGGAAGTTCTGGAGGCGCGCAGCACCAGCCCTTTGGGGCAGATTGTCCTCAACCCGCGCGTGTCGATGTCGTGGTTTGCGGGTATCTCTGCCGTGATTGGCCTTGTGGTTGTGCTGTTCCTGACGCTGGGCAGCTACACACGCCGTTCGACGGTGACCGGCCAGCTTGTTCCGTCGGCGGGCGTCATTCGTGTTTTCACGCCTCAACCGGGCGTGGTGGTCGAAAAGAAGGTTGTTGAAGGGCAGATCGTCAATAAAGGCGACGTTCTCTACGTGCTGAGCAGCGACCGTGTGGGTGCCGGCTCACGCGAGATACAGATGGACATAGGCGCGCAGGTAGATGAGCGAAAACGCTCGCTTGAGGCGGAAATTATCCGTAACCGCAGCGTTGAAACCGGCGACGTCAGCCTGCTTGAACGCAGGGTCGGCATACTCCGCGCCGAAGCTGCCGCTTTGCAAAGCCAGCTAGAGCAGCAGCAGATCCGTTTGAAGATCGCGCAGGATGCGCGCACCCGTTACCAGGGCCTTGCAGACCAGGACTACATCCCGCGCGAGCAGCTTTACCAGAAAGAGGCTGAGCTCAGCGAGCAGCAATCCAGGATGCAGCAACTGCAGCGCGAGTCGCTCACGGGTCAGCGGGAACTGGCGACTGCAGTGCGCGAAATAGAGGCAACACGCATGCGCTTTGCCAATCAGAACTCGCTTTTGCAGCGCAATATATCGTCTGCCCAACAGGAATTGACGGAAGTTGAAGGCCGCCGCCGCGTGGTGATCACTGCGCCCGAGGCGGGCCGTGCGACCCTCGTCGCAGGCGAAGTCGGCCAGGCGGTGGACACCACCCGTCCGCTGGTCAACGTGGTTCCGCAAGACGGCAAGCTCGAAGCGCGCCTTTATGCGCCCAGCCGTACCATTGGTTTTGTGCGCAAGGGCGACAAGGTGCTTGTGCGTTACCAGTCCTACCCCTTCCAGAAATTTGGCCAGTACGAAGGTGTGGTGGAGTCTGTGTCCAATGCCTCGGTGCCTGCGACAGAACAGATCGGTTTTACCCTGCCTGATACGCCCGTGGGCGAGCCCGTGTTTTCAATTACCGTCAGGCTGAACCAGCAAAGCGTCAAGACCTACGGTACCGAGCTGCCGCTGCAGGCCGGCATGCGGCTGGACGCAGACATCCTGCAGGAAACCCGGCGCCTGTACGAGTGGATGCTGGAACCGCTCTACAGCATTTCGGGACGCATTTGATGTTGAACAAGGACCACCGTGGCCTGGCTTGAATCGCTGTCTTTGGGCCTGCGCCGACGCCTGCCGGTCATCCTGCAGACAGAGGCTGCAGAGTGTGGACTGGCATGCCTTGCCATGGTGCTGGGGTATCACGGTGTCATCACCGATCTTGCGACGCTGCGCGCACGCCATGCAATTTCGCTCAAGGGCATCACGCTCGCATCGCTGGGCAAACTTGCACAGGAGGAAAAACTCGGCTTCCGGGCCGTCAGGCTGGATTTGCCTGACCTCGACAAGTTACGCCTTCCCGCCATCCTGCACTGGGATTTGAACCATTTTGTAGTGCTCAAGGCCGTTGCGGGCAACACCATCACGATTCACGACCCGGATGTGGGTGAGCGCCAGTTCCGCCTTGATGAGGTGTCGCGGCTTTTTACGGGCGTGGCCCTCGAGCTGTGGCCAGACCCCGGTTTTGAGCCGCGCAAGGAGAAAACTTCCATCTCGCTCGGGCAGTTGATTGGCCAGGTTTCCGGCTTCCTGCCGTCCCTGGCCCAGTTGTTGACGCTGTCACTGGTGCTGCAGGTATTTGTGCTGGTCAGCCCGCTCTTTATGCAGCTGATCGTCGATCAGGTGGTTGTCTCGCGTGACACCAACCTGCTGACGACACTGGCGCTGGGCTTTCTTTTGTTGCTGCTTGTGCAGCAGGGTATTGGCCTGATACGTAGCTGGCTGTTGTTGTCGATCAGCACATCAATCCGGGTCCAATGGAAAGCCAACATCTTCAGCCATCTCCTGCGGCTGCCGCTTGAGTATTTCCAGAAGCGGCATCTTGGCGATATTGTTTCGCGCACCAATTCCATCGACGAGATCCAGCGCGTGCTGACGGGAGCTTTTGTCGAAGCCCTGTTTGATGGCCTCATGGTCATCCTGACGCTGGGCATGATGTTTTTGTACAACCCGAGCCTTGCATGGGTTTCGGTTCTTGCCGTTGCGCTCTACCTCGGCCTTCGACTGGCATGGTTCAAACCGCTTTACCGTGCGACAGAAGAACAGATTGTGCGTTCCGCGACGCTTTCGACCCATTACCTTGAGACGATTCGCGGCATGCGCACCATCAAGCTGTTTTCCCGCCAGCTTGTGCGGCGCGGTGCCTGGCAAACGCTGCTGGTCAATGAAACCAATGCGTCCATCAAGATCCAGAAACTGCGCATTTTTTACAGTCTTGCCAGAAGTACCCTGAGCGGGGTTTTTAATATCGTCCTGCTGTGGGTAGGCGCTACCCAGATTCTTGCAGGCAACCTGAGCGTGGGCATGCTGGTGGCGTTTCTGGCCTACCGCAGCCAGTTCGATGCACGTTTTACCGGGCTGGTTGACCAGTTCATTGACCTGAAGATGCTCGCACTTTATGGAGAGCGTCTCGCTGATGTTGTACTGACGCCAGCCGAGGTCAATACACGCCGTACCCTGACCACGCAATCTGCATCGCTGGCACCTGAAATACGTATTGAAAATCTCTGCTTCAGGTACGCAGAGCAGGACCCGTGGGTACTGGATGGCTTGAACCTGCTGATCAGACCCGGTGAGGCCGTGGCCATTACAGGCTCGTCGGGCTGTGGCAAAACCACGCTTGCCAACCTCTTGCTGGGTGTGCTGAAGCCCACATCGGGCAGCATTCATATCGGGGGCGTCCCGCTTGAGCACATGGGCCACGAGGAGTGGCGCGATATGGTGGGTACGGTGATGCAGGACGATACCCTGTTCTCAGGCTCCATCGCAGAAAACATCTGCTTTTTTGACCCGCGGCCTGACCCCGCCCAGATTGAGGAATCTGCCAGGCTGGCCGCCATTGCTCCGGATATTGAAGCCATGCCCATGGGTTACCAGACACTGGTCGGTGACATGGGTACGGTGCTTTCCGGGGGCCAGAAGCAGCGTGTCACGCTGGCACGCGCGCTGTACAAGAAGCCGCAGGTACTGATACTCGATGAAGCCACCAGTCATCTCGATGTCAGGCGCGAAATGCAGGTCAACGCATCCATCGCAGGCCTGAACATCACCCGCATCGTGATTGCCCACCGACCAGAAACCATCCGTGCTGCGCACCGGGTGGTAGAGATGAGACGGGGGCAGGTCGTTTATGACGGCGCTCCCGAGGGTTATTTTGTGCAGGTGGAGATGGATACCCCATCTCCCGCCTTGCCAGCGTGAAGCCTCTGGGCGTCAGGCTGACGCGCACAGCCGGGCTTGTTGCGATGGTTTTTGCGCCCTGCGGATTCGCGGTACACGCACAAACTTCTGTCGACGCGAGTATTCCGCTTCGCATGGACACCTCGTTAAATCTGCTCACGCGTGCGCCTGCAGCTGGGTTGCCGGGCATGTCTGGTGCCACCCGTCCCCTGTCCGGGCAGGATGAGCCCCTGCCGCCGGCCATCAGCATCCAGGAGCCAGGCGGCAGTTCCTGTCGCGACTTGAGCCCTTCTATGCTGAAGCGCCTCACATTGATGGACACGGTGCAGCATGTGATGTGCAAAACGCCCCTCTACAACCAGGCCATCCTGCTCGTCGACGAGCAGCAGGCCGGGGTTGACCTGGCGAGATCCGCTTACAGGCCCCGCATGTCGGCCAACGCAGAGCTTGCGACCAACCGTATTCCCGTCAGCAACAGCGGCTCTGGTTCCCTGAGCGCAAGTGGCACCGGGTCGCTGGGCGTATCGTGGGTACTCTTTGACTCGGGCATACGCGATGCCAACCTTGAACAGTCCCGCCAGACACTGAGTTCAGCCAGGGCTGCGCAGCAAAATGCCGCGCTGAATGCGATCAACGAGGCGCTGCGGCTGTATGTAGAGGCCGCCGCAGCGCTTTCGCGGCTCGAAGCGCTCAGGGAAACAGAGGCGGTGGCTCGCCAGAGTGTTCAGGTAGCCCAGGCCAAGTACGACGCCCAGGTGGCATCCCTGTCAGAAAAACTTCAAACCCAGACCGCACTGGCCCAGGCCACCCTTGACCGGGTGCGTGGTGAAGGTGTGTGGGAAACAGCCCGTGGTGCATTGGCTGTGGGCATGGGTTTCCCCGTCGCCATTGATCTCGAACTCGCTCCGCTGTCCGAGGCTTTTCCCGCAGGTGGCGGCAGGCGGTTTGATGCGGCCTGGATGAAAAGCACAAAGCTCGACCACCCCCGTCTCCGAGGTGCCCGTGCTGATGTGCTCGCATTGAAATCCCGGCTGGACTCTGTTCGTGCGGAAGACGGGGTCAGCGTGTCGCTGGCACTTGGTGCTGGGAGCACAAGGGATTTCAGCTCACGAAACGGTCGCTTTGACAACAGCCTGAGCGGTTCGGTGGTTGCCAGCATTCCGCTTTTTAACAAGGTCGAGCAGCAGGCGAGGGAAGGTCAGATCCTGGCGCAGATTGGCAGTCGTGAAGAAGCGATTGTTCAGGCAGAGCGTGATGTTGAGTCCGAACTATGGCGAAATATCAAACTGCTGGAAACAGAAGGCCAGAACATGGAGGCCGCAACCGTGTTGCTTTCATCGGCAAACCAGAGTTACCGCATCACCCTTGGACGTTACAAGGCAGGGGTAGGCTCAATACTCGAGCTGATTGCCACGCAGGTGGCGTTTGCCAGCGCACGCTCGCAATTTGCACAGGCCCGAATTTCACAAGCGCAAGCCCGGCTGAGGCTTGAAGTTGCAGCTGGGCGAATTGTGTTGACCAAATAAAAAAGCCCCTTGCGGGGCTTTTTTATCTGGAGATATGTATCAAAGCTCGGCTGGAGGGGGCGGCGGTGGTGGTGGTGGCGTATTGCCACAGCCATCCTGGCTGCTGCTGTTGCTGTTGCTGTTGCTGTTGCTGCTACCACCGCCGCAACCGCCACGGCTTGGCTTCTTGGGGCCGCAGTTGCGGGATTTGGATTTTTGTTTGGATTTTGAACGACCGCCGCAGCCGCTGCCGCCGGCGACCAGTTCCATTTCTTCGAGAGTCAGAACACGCATGGAAATTTCCTCTTTAAAACTACGGAAGAACCCGGTACAACCAGGTCCCGACTACGTTTGGCTTCAGGATTTATGTGTCTCTCTGATCAAACGACAACGCGATTGTAAAGCCCAAATTGCAATTGATGCAATTAGTTACATATCAAATATGTCACAGTTTTACACATATTCAGCATGATTTTGGCCTACACGGCCAGCTGGGCCGTGTCTACTTCGTAGGTCAAAGTGATCTGTTTTCTCCGGCGCACAGTGGCAAATGCCTTCGTCAGCGAAGTGTTGCCGTAGTCTCTCAGCAGCGGGGGACGCGGGGCCGTGAAGTAGACAGGCGCATTGTGGTAAATCTCCTGCGACCCCGCCAAACCGACTTCTTCCCAGTGACTGCAAACCTGAATCAGGCAGGGTGCATGGGTGATGCCCAGCTGTCTCAACGCTATGGCCCGATGGTAGCCATTGTTCAGAACCATGCGCTGCCCATATCTCACAACATTCAACACATTCGTCGTAAACCCGACACTCAGCGCCAGCACGGCCTGGATGTGTCCGCCCACCACATGCCCCTTGATATCTGACGGTTTGACAAGTTTGGCACCCAGAAAACGCGCATCGTGGGTGTCGGACGAAAAGATGTAGCGGCCGTTTTCCTCAAGGGCAACGCCAAAACCCGATGTATCGGGCGTCAGCGGCAGACAAAGATCGGCCAGGGCGCTCTCGGCAAGCGGGGGCTTCAGCGAACGGATCATCTTCTGCACGCTGGATTGCGTGATGTGCTGCTGGCTCACGATGAGCTTGTCGAGCTCTACCATCCCGAACGAGACGGGAACCGCAGAAAAAGACGCCTGAAAGTGCGGCAACGCGCTGAGTTTTCTCACATGGGCCTGAAGTTTGCGCGAAAGCGGTCTGACTTCAGGTTTGTCGGCCACGCCGCCTTCAGAAACCTGCAAACCGGCAAATACGCCGGCTGCCTTGCGCCACACATCTACCAGTTCGCCTTCATCGAGGTGCCGCCCACCAACGGCCTTCTGACGCACAAACTCGATGAAGTCAGGCAGTCGGGTGACACCCAGAAGGCACAGCTCTTCGTCGGTTGATTCGTCTGAGGCATTGACAGCTTGTCGGGCAGTTCTTGAATTCATGCCTGATTCTAGTGAGCGATTTCCTCAACGCTGAACAGTCAGGTTCAGCACCTGCGCAACTTGATATGGGCAGCAAGACCACCTGAGGCGGTATTGGCAAGCCCGAAAATGCCGCCCATGCGCTGGATCGTCTTGTCGACGATGGCCAGCCCCAGACCTGCGCCGGTAGCTGCGGTCCGGGCCGCATCGCCGCGGAAAAACGGCCGCGTCAGTTTTGGCAACGTCTCCGGCGATACGCCCATGCCATGATCGCGCACCTTGATTAGTACCCACTGGTCACGCGCCTTGGCCGCAATGTCGACGATCGCCATACCTGTTTCAGGGGTTTTTCCATATCTTCGGGCATTCTCTACAAGATTGGAGATGACCCGGAGCAGCTCGATCTCATCTGCCAGGACGTTCATGTCGTCCGGCATGGTGATGGAGATTTTCAAATCTTCGTAGTCTGCAACTGCATACGCCGCAGCCTCCACCACTGCATTGAGCGAGACCGGTGCCAGTTGGGCCGGGTCGGGCCTGGCGTAATCCAGGAACTTGTCGATGATGGCATCAAGTTGGGAGATATCTGCCGCCATATGAGCCCGCGCATCTTCATCAGAGACGCTCATTTCTGTTTCCAGGCGCAACCGTGCCAGCGGGGTACGCAGGTCATGCGAAATGCCGGCAAGCATGATGACCCTGTCCTGCTCAATCTTCGAAAGCTGCTCAGCCATGCGGTTGAAGCCGATGTTGACCTCCCGTATCTCACTGGTGGCCGCTTTTTCGTCAAGCAGGCTGGCATCAAAATCGCCGTCGCGCATGCGACTTGCGGCGAACGACAGCTGCTTGAGCGGGCGATTGATCAGCCGCGCAATAAATGCAGCGCCGGCAAGCGAGAGCACCGCTGCAGTAATCAGCCATATCACCCAGGTGCTGCCTCTGGAAGGGCCAACTCTGGACAGGTCGGTCATGAGCCAGAAAGAGTCTTTATCGATGGTGAAGCCCACCCAGAGGCCTTTTTCGCCATTGACGCTGCTGGCAACAATGGTGCTGGGACCCAGCCGTGTCTTGAGCTCTTCGGTAATGCGCTCGCCAAGATCATCGCTTTCAAAAACCTCGAACCTGTCCTTGGGTTCACGCATGGTGATGCGCACGCGCTCTTCATCCGCCAGTGTCTTGATGAGGGAGACGCGCGCAATGGCATCGGAGTAACGCAATGCGGCACGGCTCAGATTCACAAGCGATGCCAGTTGCTGGGCGCTCTGGATGGCACGCGGCTCTGACTCAAGGGAGCGGAAGGTCTGGAGCCACGCAACGATCGACCCGAAGAGCAGCAGCGACAGGAAAAAGAAGGTGCGCCAGAAAAGGCTGAGGCCGCGGCGCGGCCGCAGCTCCAGCGGTGCAGGTGCAGTCTCGAGTGGAGCCGGGCTTGTGAAATCCATGTACTTGTGGCGCGCTTCTGGGGGATTCCTTGCGCACGCAAGTTTATGCTGCGCGGCGCCTATTGGTAAAGCGCCACCACATCAGGCGGACGCGACATTTCAGTTTGTACCATCCGGCACGAACACATAGCCCACGCCCCAGACCGTCTGGATATATCGGGGGACGGCTGCGTCCACTTCAATCAGCTTGCGCAGCCGGGATACCTGGACGTCAAGGCTTCTGTCGAACGGTTCGAACTCGCGGCCCCGGGCGAGCTGGGCCAGTTTTTCCCGGGAGAGTGGTTGGCGGGGATGGCGTACCAGCGTTTTCAGCATGGCGAACTCGCCAGTGGTAAGGGGGAGTTCCTCGCCGTTTTTATGCAGCGTGCGCAGGCCCATATCAAAGGAAAAAGGACCGAAGGTGATGACTTCCTGGTCGACCGATGGCGCGCCCGGTACTTCGGCCGTCGGGCGGCGCCTCAGCACTGCATGAATGCGGGCCAGCAACTCGCGGGGGTTAAATGGCTTGGAGAGGTAATCATCGGCACCGACTTCCAGACCCACGATGCGGTCCACGTCTTCGCTCTTGGCTGTCAGCATGATGATGGGCGTCTTGTCATTCGCTGCGCGCAGGCGGCGGCATATCGACAACCCGTCTTCACCGGGCATCATCAGGTCCAGCACGATCAGGTCCACGGCATCACGCAGCATGATCCTGTTGAGCGCCTTGCTGTCTTCTGCAAGGATGACCTCAAACCCTTCCTGGGCAAGGTAACGCCTCAGAAGGTCGCGGATACGGGCATCATCGTCAAGGATAAGGATTTTGTCGGCACGGGCAGTCGTTGTAGCTTGGTTCATGGTGATCCGGTAATTTGTAACAGGGTCATTTTGAGGGCTGAAAACGCGAGATGTGGCATTTTCCCTTCACTTTGACACACTGTTACAAAGATTGAATGGAAAAGCCAATTTATACGGCCACCAGGCGCGATGGCTTGTAGTCAGAATTCGCCAACACAGAATCCGCTGTTTGATGCGGGGGAAAATACTGCGCTCATGCCGGGACCGGCTGCATGGTGGACGGTCCGGTTGACCAAAACTATTGAAGGAAACCTGATGCGCACCTCCAGATTGATTGCCGGCTTTGCCTTGCTGGCTTGCACAACCGGGCTTTTTGCCCAGACTGTTTTTCGGGAGGCCCCGCAAAACGTCGCCCAGCTTTCTGCCAGTGGTTCCGTCGAGGTGCAGCAGGATGTGCTCTCCATCTCCCTGAGCACAACCCGGGATGGCGCAGATGCCGCCCTTGTGCAAACCCAGTTGAAACAGGCGCTCGATGCGGCGCTGGCGCAGGCAAGGCAGGCGGCGCTGCCCGGCCAGCTTGATGTACGGACCGGCAATTTCAGCCTTTATCCACGTTATGGCAAGGATGGCAAGATCAATGGCTGGCAAGGGTCTACTGAACTGATTCTTGAGGGCAGGGACTTTTCCCGCATCACCACGACGGCCGGCAAAATCCAGACCCTGACGCTGGGTAATGTGAGCTTTTCGTTAAGCCGGGAGCAACGCGCGAAAGTTGAAGGCGAGGCGCAGGCGCAGGCCATTGAGCGCTTCAAGGCCAAGGCCCTGGATATTTCCAGAGGCTTTGGTTTCACCGGCTACACCTTGCGCGAGGTGTCCATCAATGCCAACGATCAGGGCCCGGTACCACGCCCTCGCATGATGGCGATGCAGGCCAAATCCGAAACGGCGGACGCGCCGGTGTCTGTAGAGGCTGGCAAAAGCACCGTCCTCGTGAACGTCAGCGGTTCGGTCCAGATGAGGTAGATGTCGCCGGCTCGCCCGTAAGCCTGTCGCTCCCCGCGGCAGGCATTTTGATGTCCGTCCGTGATATTGACCGGTCACTGTGTTTCTTGAGGATGACATGCCTCAGGTAATCGTATGTCCAGTTGAAGCCAAAGGTGTAGGGCAAAAAGAAGAGCACGATTCCTATGTCAAGTACAAAGGCGTGCCACAAGCTGATGGACAACCACCAGGCTGCCAGCGGCACGACGGCGATCAGAAGGCCAATTTCAAACAACACCGCATGCACCGCTCTGGCAGCCAGGGTACGGCGAAAACCCCAATGTTGCTGGGCCCTGTCAAACAGCGCGTTAAAGGCCATGTTCCATGTCATGGCCACGATTGAAATCATCAGGGTCAGCACGCCCATATGGGCCAGTGAGTGGCCCAAAAGCCAGGCGCCAAGCGGCGCACATAGGGCAATGGCCAGCACCTCAAAACCGAGGGCGTGAAAAAAGCGTTCTTTTAGCGATCTCTGTGCGGTCATGTCACGATTCGTTTACAAACTCCGAAGCCTGTATCTTCATCTAAATAATGAATAGAATAAAATCATTAATCATCTAAAAAACAGATGAGGTGTTTTATCCATGCGCCATTCTCCCGAAGCCCTCCTGGCATTCGCTGAAGCTGCCGTTCTTGGCTCTTTTTCGGCGGCTGCACGCAAGCTGGGTAAAAGCCAGTCCACGGTCAGTACGGCCATTGCCAACCTGGAAGTTGATCTGGGTGTCACCTTGTTTGACCGCAGCAGCCGCAAACCGGGGCTGACGCCCGAGGGGCGTGTGCTGCTTGGCCGGGTAAACGACATTCTTGCTGCCAGCGACCGGCTTGACCTTGCCGCCAGCCAGCTCGGCGGGGAACTGGAGGTAAAACTCGGGGTGGTGTGGTCAGACACCTACCAGTCCGACCGGTTTGAAGAAATGCTCAAGGCGTTCGACCAGCAGTTCCCTGATCTTGAGTTTGAATGCCTGATTGCCGAACACGGCGACCTTGTATCCCTGGTGCAGACAGGCCGCGCCCAGATTGGCGTGGTAGCTGCACAGCCGGTATATCCGCCGGATATCGGGTCAGCCACCATTCCCGAGCAATCTGAAATCACGCTTTTCGTCGCTACCGCCCACCCGCTGGCTAACAGGGCAGACATCACACCCGACGTGCTGAATGAGTTTCGCGAGTTAAGACTTGAGACCTATCTGAAGCCCACACCGCAGGCCATGCTGCCAGCGCGAAGATCCTGGTCAGCACCCAGCTACCTGATGCTGCTGGAAATGGCTGTTCTGGGTCTGGGCTGGGCGGCCATTCCGCGCTGGATGGTGACCCGTTTCGCTACCGGCAAACTGAAGGAACTGGACGCGCGTGGCTGGCCACGCCGTGTGCCGGTGGATGCCGTCTGGTCACGACAGAGGCCCTTGGGCCGCGCAGGAACCTGGCTTCTTCAGGAGATGCTTGCCTTGCCGGGGCAGGCGCCCGGCACGGTAAAAAAGCTGCCCTGATGTGCCCGCTCCCGGCGAGGCCCGGGTGCGCATACCCATAAAAAAACCTGCAGGCCCTTGCAGGCGTGCAGGTATGAGGTCAGGAATACTCCGGGAAAATCAGAAGTGGTAGCGCACGCCCAGCGTGGTGGTGTTGAGGCGTTCGCGGCTGCCGCCGTTGTAGCGCGGGTTGTATTCGTCATATTGCAGAACGGCTGACCATGCCGGCGTGAAATTCCATTCCGCGCCGATGCCGTAAGAGACATCAAAGCGGCTGTCGCGTCCACCTGCCACACCGCTTGCGGGTGCAGCGGACACGTCGGTACGGATATAACTGCCACCCAGGCGGCCCAGCAGGTTAAATGTCTGGCCAAGGGGTACCTTGCCCACAAGGCTCAGGCTGATGCCGTTGGCTGTGGTGCTTCCACCGAAGCGGTTGACACGGCCGAAGTCGTTGTAGCCCAGCTCCAGGCCGAAGTTGTTGTTGAAATAGCTGCCGCCGTACAGGCTGTAGGCGTTGTTGTTTCGGTCGTTGATAAAACCGCCCAGGCCGGGGGTACGGTCGCCATAACGCGAACGGCCGGCGTTGAGGCCCACATAAGCGGAGCCCGGCGCATACATCGAATAGCCACTTGAACTGGATGTCGTTTGCGTGGTTTGAGCCTGTACACCCATGGCAACAGTCAGGGATCCGGCGACAAGGGCAATGCCTGTCAATGCGCGGTTGAGTTTGGTTTTGGTCACGATTCGTCCTTTGGTGTGTCGTGGTTGTCTGATCACGTTGCTCCAGACCAGCTGGAGGTGAGTGCACTGTATTTGCGCACAGCAGCGCCCTATGTAGGTGCGAAAAGTCGGTGCTTGTAGGAGGTGTCTGACCTGAGGCTGCCTGCCGTCAGCGCAGCGTGGCCACCAGCGTCCTTCCAGCTGACGCCTGGATGCACAATTGGCAGCATGAATTCACCTTTGCAGCCTGTTCGCAGCGTCAGGGGAAACTCCGCACTGGTGCTCGACTCACCACACAGCGGCACCGATTACCCCCCTGACTTCATGTATGCGTGTGACCCGCTTGTACTGCGCCGGGCTGAAGACACGCATGTCGAGAAACTCTATGACTTCGCACCGGCTTTGGGTGCGCACTGGATTGAAGCGTTTTTTCCGCGCAGCTACCTGGATGCGAACCGAAACACCACAGAAGTCGATGTCACGCTTTTCGATGAGGCTTGGCCAGACCCGGTAGAAACCGACCCGCGCATCATGTCCAAAGTCCGGCTTGGCAAGGGACTGATCTGGCGCACGACGGATGATGGCCTGCCGCTGTACAGCCGCAAGCTCTCGGTGGCAGAGGTGAAGGCGCGTATCGAACTTTGCTGGAAGCCCTACCACGCTGCTGTAGAGACTGCGATTGCCGACGCACACCGAGCGCACGGCTACAGCATTCACATCAATTGCCATTCGATGCCGGCTATTGCCTCAAGCAGCGCCACGGACTTTCCCGGAGAGGCGCACGCCGATTTTGTGGTCGGAGACCGTGACGGCTCAACGGCCACTCCGGCGCTCTCTCAACAGGTCTGTGATTTTCTTTCTTCGCTGGGCTACAGCGTGGCCTATAACCACCCGTACAAGGGTGTGGAGCTCGTGCGGCGCTATGGCAAGCCTGAAGCGCATCGCCACAGCATCCAGCTGGAGATCAACCGCAGGCTCTACATGAATGAAGACACCCTTGAGATGCACGAAGGGTTTGACGGGTTGAAGAAAAATCTTCGGTCGTTGGTGGAACGGCTTCTGCATGTTGACCCGCGCGAGCTTTAACGCAGGACACGGATGGAACAAGTCGATTGTGTGGTGATCGGTGCGGGCGTGGTGGGCCTGGCAACAGCGCGTGCGCTTGCCCTCCAGGGCCGCGAAGTAATGGTGCTGGAGGCTGCGGCGGCAATCGGTACGGGCACCAGCTCTCGCAACAGCGAGGTCATTCATGCCGGCATCTATTACCCTAAAGGTTCCTTGAAGGCCCGCCTGTGTGTCGAAGGCAAGGAGTTGCTTTATGCCTATTGCGCAGAGCGGGGCATTGGCCACAGACGCTGCGGCAAGCTGATCGTAGCCACCAGCGCCGCGCAGGTGGCTCAACTGCAAGCCATTGTCGAAAAAGCCGCCGCCAACGGCGTGCATGACCTGTTGCTGTTGACCCGCGATGAGGCGAGGGCACTGGAGCCCGCCCTGGAATGCATGGCGGCCGTGCATTCGCCCGGTACCGGCATCATCGACAGCCATGCGCTCATGCTGTCACTTCAAGGCGATCTTGAAAACGCGGGCGGCATGATCGCTTTCAACTCGCCGCTGGCGCATGCCGTCTTCAGCCCGACGGGTGCGCTGTTGACAACCGTTGACGGCACCTGTCTGAATGCAAAAACCGTGGTGAACGCGGCGGGGCTGCAGGCTCCCTTGCTGGCCGGCAAATTCGAGGGACTATCAGCAGAATTTGTACCGGTCAGCTACTACGCCAAAGGCAATTACTTCACCCTCGCCGGGCGGTCACCCTTCACGCGCCTGATTTACCCCGTACCCGAAGCGGCGGGGCTGGGCGTTCACCTGACGATTGATCTCGGTGGCCAGGCCAAGTTCGGCCCCGATGTGCAATGGGTCGATTCTGCGAACGACCTGGTGGTTGACCCGGCACGCGGCCAGGCCTTTTATGCGGAGGTTCGCAAATACTGGCCCGCGCTTGCGGATGGCGCCTTGCAGCCCGGCTACGCGGGCATACGGCCCAAGCTGCACGGGCCCGATGAACCTGCGGGTGACTTCGTCATTCAAGGACCCCGTGAGCACGGCGTGCCCGGGCTGG
>JAZKHN010000226.1:0-1680 GCA_040385325.1 Pseudomonadota bacterium | reverse complement strand
GCCCCCTCGGGGGGCAGATGGTTTTTGGGTCAGAGTCCAAAATCGCCAAGCCTTTGGCTTGCCCGCAGGGTGCGGTGCGTGCACCGCAGCGAAATTGGCGTCTGACCCCAATAACCAGCGTGGGTGCGCTTAAGGTCTGTCTAAGACTCCATCCTCATAGTTATGGGTAGCGGCAACACGCCGCGTGCCTCATTAACCTGTCAAGGATGAACCCATGAAATCTGCAGCCCTTAAAAACACATCACTGGTTGCCGCCCTTCTGACTGCCGGCGCAATAGGCGGTGCCGGTGTGAGTGCGCTCAATGCCCTGCACTCGCCATCCATCGCCGCGCCGTCGCCCATCGTCTCCAGTGCCACCGGCATCACCGGCAGTTCTGCCCTGCCCGACTTCCCGCAGATCACCGAGCGCTACGGCCCCGCCGTGGTCAACATCGGCGTGACGGGCACGACCAAAGTGTCCGACGACGATGCGCTGGCACAGGGTGAAGACGGCCAAAGCATGGACCCCTTCCTGGAGTTCTTCAAACGCTTCCAGCAAGGCCAGGGTATGTCGCCCGGCCAGCGCCGCGGTGCACCCCAGGAAATGCCCACGCGTGGCCAGGGTTCGGGTTTTATCGTCAGCCCTGACGGCATCATCCTGACCAATGCCCACGTTGTGAAGGACGCAAAAGAAGTCACCGTCAAGCTGACCGACCGCCGTGAATTCCGCGCCAAGGTGCTGGGCTCCGACCCCAAGACCGACGTGGCCGTGCTGCGCATTGATGCCAAAAATCTGCCCGTGGTCTCCATCGGCAAAACGTCTGACCTGCGCGTCGGCGAATGGGTGCTGGCCATCGGCTCGCCCTTCGGGTTTGAGAATACTGTGACTGCCGGCGTGGTCAGCGCCAAAGGCCGTTCACTGCCTGACGACAGCGCCGTGCCTTTCATCCAGACCGATGTGGCCGTGAACCCCGGCAACTCGGGCGGCCCGCTGTTCAACTCGCGCGGCGAGGTGGTGGGCATCAACTCACAGATCTACAGCCGCAGCGGCGGTTACCAGGGTGTGTCGTTTGCCATCCCCATGGACATCGCCACCAAGATCAAGGACCAGATCGTCGCCACCGGCAAGGCCGAACACGCCCGCCTGGGTGTGGCCGTGCAGGAGGTGAACCAGACTTTTGCCAACTCCTTCAAGCTCGACAAACCCGAAGGCGCGCTGGTGTCGAACGTTGAAAAAGGCGGCCCGGCCGACAAGGCAGGCCTGCAGCCTGGCGACGTGATCCGCAAGGTCAACGGCCAGGCCGTGGTGTCGTCAGGCGATCTGCCAGCCGTCATCAGCATGGCATCACCCGGCGATACCGTGAAGCTGGAAATCTGGCGCCAGGGCGCGTCGAAAGAACTCTCTGCCCGCCTGGCGAATGCCAACGACAAGACCAAAGAGGTGGTCGGCAAGAATGACGCGCCTGCACAAGGCAAGCTGGGCCTGGCGCTGCGCCCACTGCAGCCCGATGAGCGCCAGGAAGCCGGCGTTGACAGTGGCCTCGTGGTCCAGCAGGCCAGCGGCCCGGCAGCGCTGGCCGGCGTGCAGTCAGGCGACGTGCTGATTTCCATCAACGGGACGGCGGTGAAGAACGTGGATCAGGTACGTGCTGCGGTGGCGAAGTCTGACAAATCAGTCGCGCTGCTGATTCAGCGTGGCAG
>JAZKHN010000225.1:0-18224 GCA_040385325.1 Pseudomonadota bacterium | reverse complement strand
CCAAATACGTCGAGTTCATCACCCAGGCCGATCCCAAGACCATGCCTTTTGTCGGTTCGCGGGTGCTTGAGTGGCCGTATGTGGAAGCGCTGCGTATGGACGAAGCCATGCACCCGCTGGCGCTGCTGACCTTCGGCATGTATGGCGAGGTTTTGCCCAACCAGAGCGGCGCGCCGGTGCGCATGGTGCTGCCATGGAAGTACGGCTTCAAGAGCGGCAAGAGCATTGTGAAGATCCGCTTCACCGACAAGGAGCCCCGCACCGCCTGGAACAAGGCTGCTGCGCAGGAGTACGGCTTTTACTCCAACGTGAACCCGAACGTCGATCACCCGCGATGGAGCCAGGCCACCGAGCGCCGCATCGGCGAGGATGGCCTGTTCGCCAAGAAGCGCAAGACCTTGATGTTCAACGGCTATGAGGCGCAGGTGGGTCAGCTCTACGCCGGCATGGACCTGAAGAAATTCTTCTAGATGGTGCCGCGTCAGAAGCTTTTGCTGCATCCAGCCGCAAAAGTCATTCTTTTCGTCGTGTGCCTGTTGCCGTTTGCCTGGCTGGCGTGGAATGTTGTGCAAGCCCAGATGGGCAATGCCAATGTCCTGGGCGCCAACCCGGCCGAATACCTGATCCGTGCAACCGGCGACTGGACCTTGCGGTTTATCTGTATCGTGTTGGCGGTCACACCGCTGCGTGTCATCAGCAACACACCGGCGCTTGCGCGCTTTCGGCGCATGCTGGGGCTGTTCGCCTATTTTTATGTGGTGCTGCACCTGTTGAGCTACAGCGGGTTCGATATGGGCTTTGATGTGGCAGATATTGCCAAAGACATCGCAAAGCGGCCCTTCATTCTTGTGGGCTTTGCGGCCTTTGTGTTGCTGACGCCACTTGCCGCGACCTCGTTCAATGCCGCCATCAAGGCCATGGGTGCCAAACGCTGGCAGACGCTTCACAAGCTGGTGTATGTGATTGCGGGTCTCGGTCTGCTGCACTTTTTCTGGATGCGCTCAGGCAAGAACAACTTTGCCGAGGTGTTTGTCTACGCCGCCATCATCGCCGTGTTGCTGGGATGGCGCGTCGTGCAGTACATCAGGAAAAAGAAACCCAAACCTGCTCGCTCAGGTACACAGGCCAGCGCCAAATAAGCTGGTGAATGTGCCTAGCCGACCAGCCGCTCGTGGCGCATCTGGTCCTGCGAATTTTCACGCTGCCTGATAAGGTGAACGTGGGCGCCGTCCACCATCACTTCGGCCGCACGGCCCCGTGTGTTGTAGTTGCTGGCCATGCTCATGCAATAAGCACCGGCTGACAGAACGGCCAGCCTGTCGCCAGCCGCCACAGCCAGGTCACGGTCATGGCCTATCCAGTCACCGCTTTCACAGACCGGGCCCACGACGTCATACGTCGCCTTTGCTGCATTGGTATTCGGCTCAAGCGGAATGATGGCATGGAAGGCCTGGTACATCGCCGGGCGCGGCAGGTCATTCATGGCCGCATCAATGATGCAGAAGTTTTTCTGCTCACCCGGTTTCACATACAGCACCTCAGTCACGCAAACCCCGGCGTTGCCTACCAGTGAACGCCCCGGTTCGATCATGAGCTTTTTACTGCCGTAGCCGCGGGCATCGACCTTTGCCAGCAGTTGCTGCCAGAGCGCATCTGCTTCAGGGGGGGTATCCCCGTTGTAATTGATGCCGAGGCCTCCACCGAAGTCGATGTGGTCCAGGGTGATGCCTGCGCCTTCAATGGCCGAGACGAGGTCCAGCACGCGGTCCATGGCATCGAGATAGGGTGTGGTATCCGTGATCTGCGAACCGATATGGCAGTCGATGCCAACCACCTTCAGGCCCTTGAGCGACGCCGCATGCTGGTAGATGCGCAATGCGTCTTCATGCGCCACACCGAACTTGTTGCCCTTGAGCCCCGTGGAAATATAAGGATGTGTTTTGGGGTCGACATTCGGGTTGACGCGAATGCTGACCGGCGCACGCATGCCCATGTCTGCGGCGACGTCAGACAGTACGTCAAGTTCAGCTTCGCTTTCGACATTGAAGCAGCCTATGCCTGCCAGAAGAGCCTGCCGCATTTCGGAACGTGTCTTGCCAACGCCCGAAAAAATGACTTTCTTCACATCGCCGCCTGCTGCCAGCACGCGGTCCAGCTCACCGCCAGAAACGATGTCAAAGCCGCAACCGGCCTTGGCAAACACCTGCAGCACGCCCAGCGAAGAGTTGGCCTTCATGGCGTAACAGATCTGCGCATCACGTCCTGCGAACCCACGCTGGTAGGCGGACAGGGCAGACAGCATGGCTGCCTTTGAATAGACAAAAAGCGGGGTGCCATGCGTTTCGGCCAAGGCGTCAAGCGCGACACCCTCTACATGCAGGGATCCGTCACGGTAGGCTACAAAGGGCTGGCCGGGCAGTTGCTGGCCCGCACCGTGCGGCAACGTGCTCATCGCGCTGCCGACGCAGGCACCTGTGGCGCAACGACGGGGGTCTGGGGTACGGACACATTGAGCACGGGCGGTGTGGGTATGGTGGGCAAAAACAGCGGGCCTTTCTGGCCGCAGCCTGCCAGCGCACACAATGCAAGGGCCGCGAGCACAAGTCCATGGCGTGAAGAGGTGCTCTGTGCGGAGCCTAGAATTTGGGGTGAAGAAACCATGATGGGATTGTAATGACCGAGCTTGAATACCTGGAGCATGCCGAGGCTGCCTTGAAGGCCGTTGAACTGGCATGCGACCGGATCAACGACGACACCGACGCCGATATCGACAACCAGCGCACCGGCGGCATGGTGACGCTGACTTTCTCAAACCACAGCCAGATCATCATCAACCTGCAAAAGCCGCTGCAGGAAATCTGGATGGCCGCAAAGGCTGGCGGCTTCCACTACAAGTTCAATGGCAGCCAGTGGCTCGACACCAAAGACGCCAGTGAGTTCTTTGCCGGATTGTCGCGTTATGCCAGCGAACAGGCTGGGCAGGCACTTACCTTTACCCTTTGAATCCCTGTAATCTCCGAGCGGCTGAAGCCTGAAGTTCGATGGGTCAGTTCTTGAAGAGGTCAAGAATCCGCTTTTTCTCGTCTGCGGGCGGCAGGACCGAGATCGGCGTGCCCGGTGCGCCTGGCGGTGCGCCGGGGGCTGCGGCCTGCTGCGCCGCGGCTGCAGGGTCCTGCAGTCCGACGCTGCTCACACCCGCGCCCCTGGTGTATTCGTCGTAATACCACTCACCTCCCACATTCACTACTCCTTCCGGCACCGGCATTTCGGACACCGGCACGTTCTTCAGCGCGTAGGCCATGAAATCAATCCAGACCGGCAGGCTCAGGCCCCCGCCGGTTTCGCGGTCGCCCAGGTTCTTGGGTGTGTCGTAGCCCATCCACACCGCTGCAGCCAGGGTTGGCTGGTAGCCCACGAACCAGGTGTCTATCGAGTCATTGGTGGTGCCAGTTTTGCCAAAAAGGTCGGGCCGCTTCAATGTGGCCTGGGCACGCGCCGCAGTACCTGAGCGGGCCACTTCCTGAAGCAGGCTGGACATGATGAAGGCGTTGCGGGCATCGACGCCGCGCGATGACTCGTCCGGCCTGGGTGGTTTGATGTCAACCAGTACCTTGCCTTTCTGGTCGGTGATGCGGGTGATGAGGTAGGGGTTGATGCGGTATCCGCCGTTTGCGAACACGGAATAGGCCGTGGCCATCTGCATGGGCGTGACAGAGCCTGCGCCCAGGGCCATGGTCAGGTAAGCCGGATGCTTCTCGGCTTCGAATCCGAAATGTGTGATCCAGTCCTGTGCATACGGTGCGCCTATGGCCTGCAGTATGCGGATGGAAATCATGTTCTTGGACTTCTTCAGCGCCGTGCGCAGGTTCATCGGTCCTTCAAACTTGCCGTCGTAGTTCTTGGGCTCCCAGGGCTGACCGCCGGTCACCCCGGCATCAAAAAACAGGGGCGCGTCGTTGACAACTGTTCCGGGCGTGAAGCCCTTCTCAAGTGCCGCGGAGTAAATGAAGGGCTTGAAGCTCGAGCCAGGCTGGCGCCAGGCCTGGGTGACGTGGTTGAACTTGTTCTTCTCGAAGTCAAAGCCGCCCACCAGTGCACGGATGGCGCCGTCTCTTGGATCAAGCGCGACAAAAGCACCTTCGACCTCAGGGATCTGGGTGATTTCCCATGTTCCCTTGGGCGTTTTGACAACCCGGATAACCGCGCCGCGGCGTATCTTGATGTTGGGAGCGGCCTTGTCGGCCAGTCCCGATTGCGCTGGTTTCAGGCCATCACCCGTAATCTCGACAGTTTCGCTGTTCTGACGGATTGCCAAAATGCGCTTGGGATTGGCCTCCAGCACGACGGCAGACATCACGTCGCCGTTATCTGGGCTTTCGGTGAGTGCATCGTCAATCGCTTCCTCCGCCTGGGCCGGGTCCGCCGGGATGTCTATGAACTGCTCGGGGCCACGATAAATCTGGCGGCGCTCATAGTCCATGATGCCTTTGCGCAGGGCCCTGTATGCCATGGTCTGGTCAGCGGCATTCAGTGTCGTGTAGACATTCAGGCCGCGCGTGTAGGTTTGCTCTCCATACTGGTTGAATACCAGTTGCCGAACGGTTTCGGCAATGTATTCAGCATGCACCCTGCCGGCATCCGGCCCGGACTTGATGGCCAACTCTTCGGCTTTGGCTGCGGTGGCCTGGGCGGCTGTGATGAACCCGTTGTCCTCCATGCGCTCGATGATGTACAGCTGCCTGGACCGGGCACGCTTGGGGTTGTTGATGGGGTTATAGGCAGAAGGGGCCTTGGGCAAGCCGGCAAGCATGGCCGCTTCCGCGATGCTGATGTTTTTCAGGGGCTTGCCGAAGTAGGCCTCCGAGGCTGCCGCAAACCCGTAGGCGCGGTTGCCAAGGAAAATCTGGTTCATGTAGATCTCGAGAATCTGGTCTTTGGTCAGCAAGTGCTCAAGTTTGAAGGTCAGCAGGATTTCGTAGAGCTTGCGGGTAAAGGTCTTTTCGGACGAGAGGTATACGTTGCGGGCGACCTGCATCGTGATGGTGGATGCGCCCTGGCTTTTTGCACGTCCTACGTTGGCAAGGCCTGCGCGGATAACGCCCAGGTAGTCCACGCCACCATGGGAGAAGAAGCGCGCATCTTCGATGGCCAGGACTGCGTTTTTCATGACCTGGGGGATGTCCTTGATGGGCGTCAGGCTGCGGCGTTCCTCGCCAAATTCCCCGATGACGACACCGTCTGCAGAATAAACCCGCATCGGCAGCTTGGGGCGATAGTCTGACAGGTCAGAAATGTCAGGCAGGTTGGGATAGGCGACGGCCAATGCCACTGCGACCACCATCATGACGCTGAAGGCAAGCGCTGCTGCAATGCCACCGGTCCATAGCGCCAGCCTGGCCAGCAGGCGCAGCAAGGGGCGTCGGCCAGGCTGGGCGGATTTCGTGGCTGGGGCAGTGTCGGGAGGGGTGTTGGGCGGCATGTAGGCAATCGTTGGGGTGCACTTGCATTATAAAAATGGGCAGCACCTGGAAAGTGTGCCAGACAAGGCAGAACTTGCACTGTTACCTTTGGGGTAAACCGCTTGCCGCAGTAGCGATTGCTGCAGCTTCCTCAAAAGCGTCGGCTTTTGGCAACGGTAATAATGCTCAAAACGGGAAAAATCCTTACTGTACAAAGAGCTTACTGATAGTATTCAAGTGATTTCTTAAGTACGTAGGGCTACTCATTAGCCGTCTTTTGGGGACCGTTTTGATCTCTTTGGGGTCTTTATTCAGCCGTCAGGAACCGCCTTTGCTCGGTCTTGATATCAGTTCGTCCAGCGTAAAGCTGGTCGAGTTGAGCCGTGACAAGGCAGGCAACCTCGTTCTTGACCGCTGCGCCATCGAGCCGCTGGAACGCGGCTGGATCACGGACGGCAATGTAGAAAAATTTGAAGAAGTTGCCGAAGCCGTCCGCCGGCTGGTCAAGAAGAGCGGAACCAGGACCAAACAGGTTGCCATGGCGTTGCCAGCTTCTGCCGTCATCACCAAAAAGATCATTTTGCCCGGTGGCTTGAGCGAGTCTGAACTTGAAATACAGGTCGAGTCCGAAGCCAACCAGTACATCCCCTTCTCACTGGACGAAGTAAGCCTTGATTTCTGCGTGGTTGGACCGAGCGCTACATCTGTAGGTGATGTTGAAGTGCTGATTGCGGCTTCCCGCAAGGAAAAGGTTCAGGATCGTCAGGGCCTGGCGGAAGCTGCCGGCCTCAAGCCGGTGGTGGTGGACGTCGAATCCTACGCATCCAGGCTGGCTACTGCGCGATTGATTGAAAACCTGCCCAACAAGGGGGTGGATACGATGGTGGCCCTTTTTGAGGTGGGTGCGCTGACGACCAGTATGCAGGTCATCAGGAACGATGAAGTGCTGTATGAGCGCGACCAGGCTTTTGGTGGTGCCCAGCTCACACAACTGATCGTCAGGCAGTATGGTTTTTCACCGGAGGAAGCGGAAAGTAAAAAACGAAGCGGTGACCTTCCTGAAGACTACGAGTCGGGGGTGCTCAAGCCTTTTGTTGAAAGCATGGCGCAGGAAATCGGGCGCGCCCTTCAGTTCTTTTTTACCAGCACGCCTCATAACAAGGTGGACTACGTCTTGCTGGCTGGCGGTTCATCTGCGCTTCCCGGTCTGACCGAATCCGTGACCCAGCAGACCTCCTTTGCCAGCATGTGCGCAGATCCGTTTGAGGGCATGACTATTGGCAGCAATGTCCGCGAGAAGAAGATGCGTCGTGAAGCCGCGTCCTATTTGACCTCTTGCGGTCTGGCCCTGCGGAGGTTCCTGCGGTGATTCTTGTCAATCTGCTCCCTCACCGCGAAGCCGCACGCAAGCGAAAGCGGGAACTGTTTTTTACAGCGCTGGGTATTGCCGCCCTGATCGGTGGTCTGATTTGCGGCGCGATTTACTCCTGGTATCAGACCCAGATTTCCGGGCAGCGAGACAGAAACACGCTGCTCAAGACCGAAATCACCAGGCTTGAAGGGCAGATCAAGGATATTGCCGGATTGCAGGCTGAAATCGCAGCACTTCGTGCGCGTCAGAATGCGGTTGAAGACCTTCAGGGCAACCGTAATCTGCCGGTATACCTGTTGTCGGAGCTGGTCCGACAACTGCCCGACGGCGTTTATATCAACAGCATGCGGCAGGAGAACCAGACGGTTCTCATCACCGGTGTAGCGCAGTCGAATGAACGTGTTTCCGAACTTTTGCGTAACCTGGCCAATAACAGTCAGTGGCTCACACGCCCGGAATTGATAGAAATCACGGCTTCAAGTGTGGCATTGAGTGCCCGCGACCAGCGCCGGGTGTCAAATTTTTCAATGCGGATCGGGTTGAAACGTGCCAGTGATCAACCCAAACCCGCAAGTTCGGCACCGGCAAGCTCGGCCGCTGCCAATGCTCCGGCCACACCAGCGTCAAGCGCCAAGATTTGAAGCGAGTAGCCCATGGCAAAACTTCCTAAAATAAATATAGATATGGTGGCAGTACAGACTGCCCTCAAGTCCCAGTTTGTCGGACTTAACCCGAACGATCCGCCTTCCTGGCCAGCTTTTCCACGATACCTCTTGTGCGTGGGCGTCACTGCATTTGTGGTGGTCGCGTTATGGTTTGTCTGGTTGAGTTCTTCCGATGAAGAGTTGACATCCGAGCGTGCCAAGGAAGTCCAGCTCAGGGGAGATTTTTCGAAAAAGCTGACACAGGCTGCCAGTCTGGATGCCCTCAAGAAACAGCGCGAACAGGTGCAGCAGTATGTGACGCAGCTTGAAAAGCAGCTTCCGAGCAAGGCGGAGATGGACGCGCTCCTGTCTGATATCAACCAGGCAGGTCTCGGCCGCAGTTTGCAGTTCGAGCTTTTTCGACCTGGACAGGTCAGCGTCAAAGAGTATTACGCCGAATTGCCCATTGCAGTCCGCGTGACCGGGCGATATCACGATATGGGTTTGTTTGCTGCGGACATTGCCAATCTTTCCCGGATTGTCACGTTGAATAACCTGACCATTGCGCCCGCTGGAAACGGTACCCTTTCCATGGATACGACGGCCAAAACATTCCGCTATCTGGACAATGACGAAGTGTCAGCACAACGCAAGGTCGCGGGGCCCAAGAAATGACGCTCTGCAAAAATATCTGTTTGGCTGCGCTGATTGCCGTCGTGTCTCTGGGCCTGTCCGGTTGCGGCGCTTCTGAAGAAGAGCAGCTTCAGGGCTGGATGACCGAACAACGTAATCTAACGAAATCCAGGGTGGACCGTATTCCGGAGCCCACGAAATTTTCTCCCCAGCCATATGCCGACGAAGGTGCTATTGAGCCTTTCAGCAACCAGAAGCTGACTCAGGCACTGAAACGCGAATCCACTCAATCAGCAGCAAATGCTGCATTGATCGCGCCGGAGCTGGCACGGCGCAAGGAACCTCTTGAGGCCTATCCCCTGGATTCGGTGGCCATGGTGGGGAGTTTGTTCAAGCTTGGCCAGCCGGTAGCGCTTGTGCGCGTAGACAATCTGCTCTATCAAGTCAGGGTGGGCAGTTATCTCGGACAGAACTATGGGCGCATCACAAAAGTCTCCGACACCGGCATGACCTTGCGCGAAATCGTGCAGGACGGTGGCGGCGAATGGATAGAACGCACTGCGACATTACAGCTTCAAGAGGTATCAAAATGAACAAGCAGACATTGACACGACAAGCAGTTGTCCCGGCGGGCGGCCTGCGCAGTTTGCTTGATGGGGCATCCGCGCAGCTTGCCTGCCTGTTAGCCCTGTTGACTGTATCGGTAACACTCTCAGTGCATGCCCAGATCCCCGCTGCTGGTAATTCAATCCAGTCCGTTACCGGCTCGGTACAGGGTGGCGTTGAGGTCATACGCGTTGAACTTGCGGAGCCTCTGACGGCTATTCCTACCGGATTCAGCATTCAGACGCCTGCGCGGATTGCGCTTGACTTCCCGGGTGTGGGTAATGCCATGGGTCGCTCCGCGGTGGAAATCAATCTGGGAAACCTCCGTTCGGCCAATGTTGTGCAGGCCGGTGAGCGTTCGCGCGTCGTGCTGAACCTCAAGACATCCACGGCTTACAAAGCCGAGATACAGGGCAAGTCGCTCCTTATTTCGCTTGACCCGATTGTTGCTGCGGCACCCGCCAGTGCGGCAGCGCCCGTATTCGCGGAAAACCGTAACAGGGACATCCTTCCTATCAAGGACCTTGATTTCCGGCGCGGTATTGACAGCTCCGGGCGGATTATTGTGAACCTTCCAAACAACCAGGTTGGCGTGGATATACGTCCGCAGGGTCAGACACTTGTTGTGGAATTCCTGAAATCAGCACTGCCAGAGGGATTGCGCCGCCGGCTCGATGTGGCGGACTTCGGTACACCGGTGCAAACTGTTACCACGTTCCAGTCTGGGGACAAGGTCCGCATGGTCGTGGAGCCGAAAGGCTTGTGGGAGCACAGTGCTTATCAGAGCGATAACCAGTTTGTGCTTGAAATCCGCCAGCAAAAGGTTGATCCGGCCAAGTTGACCCAGGGTCAGGGATTCAATGGTGAAAAGCTGTCCTTGAATTTCCAGAATATTGAAATCCGCTCCCTGCTCCAGGTTATCGCTGATTTCACCAATTTCAACGTTGTGACATCAGATACTGTTACAGGCAACGTAACACTGCGCCTGAAGGATGTGCCCTGGGATCAGGCGCTTGACATTATTCTGCAGGCACGTGGCCTGGGTATGCGCAAGTCGGGCAACGTTCTGCTGATTGCTCCCAAGGATGAGCTCGCTGCCAAGGAGAAGCTTGATCTCGAATCAAAAAATGCCATACAGAGTCTTGAACCCTTGCGCACACAGGATTTCAAGCTCAACTACGCCAAGGCGGGGGATATCGCTACCGGCTTGATAGGCGCAGGTGCCGGGGCCACCAAGATCCTGTCGCCGCGCGGCAGTGTGATCTCGGAATCCAGGACCAACCAGCTGTTTGTGACCGACGTTCCTGCAAAACTCGAGCAGGTTCAGGCGTTGATTGCCAAGCTTGATATTCCCGTACGCCAAGTGCTGATCGAAGCGCGTATTGTGGAAGCATCGGATGCGTTTGGAAAGTCGTTGGGTGTGCGGATGGGGGGGTTTCCCGTAACTGTCAATAACAATTCAAACTCGATGTTTGGCACCACTTACATAGCGCCAAATTATGGACAAACCAGAGATCCCAATACTGGTGTGATCACTGGAACAGCTCCCCAACTCGGAAGAAATGTGGGCACCACTTCCGGTGACTTTATTAATCTGCCTGCGGTTGGTCAAAACGGCTTCCCTGCTGCGACATTTGCTGTATCTTTGTTCAGTTCTAATCTGACTCGCCTGCTTAATCTTGAAATTTCAGCGGCCGAAGCAGATGGCAAGGGCAAGATTGTGTCCAGTCCGCGTATCGTGACGGCCGACCAGGTCAGGGCGGTGATTGAGCAGGGTACCGAATTGCCTTACCAGCAAGCTACGTCTAGTGGCGCAACATCCATCGCGTTCCGCAAGGCCAACCTGAAACTTGAGGTGACGCCTCAAATCACGCCCGAGGGAAACATCATCCTGAATGTTGATGTCAACAAGGACAGCGTCGGTCGTATAACAAACAATGGTTTTGCCATCGATACAAAGCACATCCAGACGCAGGTACTGGTCGAAAATGGCGGAACAGTTGTGTTGGGCGGCATTTACGAGCAGAACGACCGTGAGGACGAAACCAAGGTGCCGTTTCTCGGTGATTTGCCCGGAATTGGCAACCTCTTCAAGCAGAAAACCCGGACAGCTACCCGCAACGAACTGCTGGTGTTTATCACGCCCAGGATGCTCACAAGCGGAGCTACATTGCGCTGATTTCCATTTCTTGCCTGAGGGTGATGTCCCAAGGCAGGACGCCGGTTTTTTCGGTTGGCTTGCGCTGCACCTCGTCATGTGCGTAACTCCCGGGACGTGAATACGTGAGCCGCGGATGTTTCCGACTCATAAACCTAAAATCAGAATGTGAACAACCACCCAGCCAGAATCGCCTGCGTCGGTTTGCCTGGCTCGGGCAAGTCGACTATTGGACGACAGCTCGCCAGACGTCTTGGCGTCAGGTTTGTTGACTCCGACCATGTCATAGAGCAGCGCATCGGTTGTTCCATTCGTGAGTTTTTTGAACGCGAAGGTGAGGCGGCTTTTCGTGATATCGAGGCAGAGCTGATTGATGAGCTGACAGTGGAGGGTGCTTGCGTGCTGTCGACTGGCGGGGGTGCCATTTTGCGCGAGGCCAACCGTATCCGTCTCCGTGAGCGAACACAGTCGGTCTATCTGCACTCAGCGCCCGAAGAGGTGTTCAGGCGTTTGCGAAATGACCAGAATCGGCCTTTGCTGCAGGTTTCCGACCCGCTGGCGCGCCTCAAGGAGCTCTACAGCGTACGTGATCCGCTGTACCGTGAGACTTCGCGCTTCGTGATCGAAACGGGCCGACCGTCCGTCTCGACGCTGGTCAATACCATCCTGATGCAGCTTGAACTCGCAGGTGTCGTCCAGCCGCATTAAGCCGTTGCACCAGGTAGTGGCACGATGGTGCCGGCAACTCGCCCAGCCTCTACACTTGGGGCTTATGCCAGCATATATCCTGCCTGCAAGCGCCCGGGTTCAAATCAACCTCGCAGAGCGCAGCTATCCAATCGTCATCGGCCCGGAGCTTCTGGGTGATTCCGCCACTTACGCGCAGCTTCCGGTTGCGACAACGGCATTGATTGTCAGCAACACTGCTGTCGCACCCCTTTACGCCCAGCGGCTTCAGGCGGCGCTCATGGGCCGTTACAGCAACGTGCTGCTCACAGTCCTTCCTGATGGTGAGGTTTACAAGGACTGGCAGACCCTGCAGCTGATTTTTGACGCGTTGCTGCATAACGGCTGTGACAGGAAAACTGTCCTGTTTGCGCTGGGCGGTGGCGTGGTCGGTGACATGACTGGCTTTGCCGCGGCCAGTTACATGCGCGGTGTGCCTTTTGTGCAGGTGCCAACCACTTTACTGGCCCAGGTCGATTCTTCGGTAGGAGGCAAGACGGCCATCAACCACCCGCTCGGCAAGAACATGATTGGCGCGTTTTACCAGCCGCAACTGGTAGTGTGTGACCTTGATGCCCTGAAGACACTGCCGGACCGGGAGTTGAGTGCCGGTCTGGCCGAGGTCATCAAGTACGGACCCATCGCCGACCCGGATTTTCTTGACTGGATTGAAGCAAGCATGGATGCCTTGCTGGCGCGCGACCCCGCAGCCTTGGCGCATGCCGTCAAGCGCAGCTGTGAAATCAAGGCCTGGGTGGTCGGTCAGGATGAACGGGAGCAGGGCTTGCGCGCCATCCTGAATTTCGGCCACACCTTCGGGCATGCGATTGAGTCGGGTCTCGGTTATGGCGAGTGGCTGCATGGCGAAGGCGTGGGGTGCGGAATGGTGATGGCAGCGCATCTGTCACAGCGCCTGGGCCTGGTGGACGATGAGTTTGTGAAGCGCCTGGTTAGGCTTGTCTCCAGGGCTGGTCTGCCGGTGAGGGGCCCTGTGATGTCGACCGAAGACAATGCAGGTCGTTACCTTGAATTGATGCGTGTCGATAAAAAGTCAGAGGCAGGTCAGATCAGGTTTGTGCTGATTGAGGAACCCGGCCGGGCCGTGGTCCGTGCTGCGCCAGATGCCCTGGTTCGTGAAGTCATAGACGCTTGCTGCCGTTGACTCCTGCTAAAACCTGGCGATGACCCTGGCACCTTACGCCTGCGACCCGGCTTTGTCACGCGGACGCAGATTTCCCGAAGCCGCAGCACCGACGCGTTCGGACTTCCAGCGCGACCGCGACCGCATCGTGCATTCCACCGCGTTTCGCCGGCTGGTTTATAAAACCCAGGTATTCCTCAATCATGAAGGCGATTTGTTTCGCACCCGGTTGACGCATTCGCTTGAGGTCGCACAGCTGGGTCGCTCGATTGCGCGTGCCCTGCACATCAATGAAGACCTGGTTGAGGCAATTGCACTGGCGCATGACCTGGGACACACACCTTTTGGGCATGCTGGCCAGGATGCATTGAACAACTGCCTGAAGGCGCACAACCCGCAAAGTGCGGGCTTTGAGCACAACCTGCAAAGCCTGCGCGTGGTGGATTCACTGGAAGAACGTTACCCCGAATACAACGGGCTCAACCTCACTTTCGAGACCCGTGAAGGCATCCTCAAACATTGCTCGCGGCGCAATGCACTGCGCATTGAGGCGCGCGAGCCGGGCGGGGTGGCCAACCGCTTCTTGCAGGCGGCAGAAAGTACCGTCTTGCGCAGGCAGCAGCCCTCGCTGGAGGCGCAGCTCGCCAACCTGGCTGATGAAATTGCCTACAACGCCCACGATATAGACGATGGCGTACGCTCGGGCCTTCTTCAGCTGGAGCAGTTGGAAGAGGTCGAGCTGTTCAGTTATTACCGGCGTGAGACCAGTCTTGCCCACCCTTTGCTGAGAGGACGCAGGCTGCTGTTTGAGACCATACGCCGCATGCTCAGTGCACAGGTCTACAACGTGATAGACGCAACCACGCAGGCCATCACACGTGCGGGCGCCGTGAATGTGGATGCAGTTCGGCAAGGGCCGCCTCTGATCTGTTTCACTGCGGATATGGCCGCGCAATCGGCTGTGCTCAAACAGTTTCTGCTGAAAAATCTTTATCGACACCCCAAGGTTTCCGAAACCACCGAGTCGGCAAAGCAGGTGGTGCGTGAGTTGTTCGCTGCCTATATGGCCGACCCCCTGCAGATGCCACAGGCGCACACTGACCGTTTCGACGGCGTTGACCTGCCGTATTCCCCGGGTGCCAGGCCCGAACGTGTGGTGGCCGACTACATTGCCGGCATGACGGACCGCTTTGCGTCCAGAGAGCACGAACGGCTGGCTGGACGTACTGCATTTTCCGCATGAGCAGAATTGCTGGCCAGGGCGGCATCCAGCCCAGCATGCCAACTGCGTTTTGCGTTGTGGCCGCCGCCCTGGGTGCTGCGATGCACATCGGCAAGTTACCTCCGGCTGTGCCTGTACTTGAACGGGTGCTGGGAATCACGTTGCTGCAAGCTGGTTTTTTGCTGTCACTGGTGCAATTTGCCGGCATGTGCCTGGGGCTCATGACAGGACTGGCAGTGCAGCGAGTAGGGCTCAAGCGCAGCATGGTAGGTGGGCTCCTCGTCCTCGGTTCGGCCAGCCTGCTTGGTACCTTCGCTGAAAGTGCGACCTGGCTGCTGATCACCCGCGCGCTTGAGGGTCTGGGCTTTCTCTGGGTGGTACTGCCCGGGCCTGGCCTGCTGCGCCTGCTGGTGCCGCGTGACCGCATCAACAGCATGATGGGTGTATGGGGTACATATATGCCACTCGGAACGTCACTGGCCTTGTTGCTGGGCCCCTGGGCCATGCTTCTCGGTTCGCATGACAGCGGCTGGCGCATCTGGTGGTGTCTATTGTCTGGCGTGGCCATACTGATGGCGGCATTGGTGACATGGCGGGTGCCCTCTGATCGCAGGGCGCATAAGCCTTCTGAGCCCAGTACGCAGGATAAGTCAGAGACCCGCACATTGCTGGCGCTGACCCTTCGGTCAAGACCGGTCTGGCTGATGGCGCTGACGTTTGCGGCCTACTCTGGTCAGTGGCTGGCTGTGGTGGGTTTTCTGCCGACTATTTACGCGAAAGCCGGTGTGGCCAGTACGACGGCCGCCTGGCTCACAGCATTGGCCGCGGCTTTGAACATGGTTGGCAATGTAGTGGCGGGGCGCCTGCTGGAGAAAGGCATTCCTGCACCGGTATTGCTGTCGGCGGGTTTTCTTGTCATGGGCACGGGCACGTTGCTGGCCTTTGGCACCAATATAGAACCCTGGTGGCAGTTTGCAGCGATCATGGCTTTTTCCGCAGTGGGCGGACTGATTCCCGCGACCCTGTTCAGCCTTTCTATCAGGCTGGCGCCTCGTCCCGAAGCCGTATCGGCAACTGTGGGCTGGCTGCAGCAATGGTCTTCTGCGGGGCAGTTTGCGGTTCCGCCCTTGATGGCCTGGGTCGCCGTGCTTGCTGGTGGCTGGCAATGGACCGGAGGTGTCAGTGCGGCCTTTTGCATGGCCGGCCTCTGGCTGGCGTTTCAGATCAGGCGAGAACTGGCGCGTTCCATGCAACCCTGACTTCGTTTAAGCCGGGTCATGCAACACCGTTGCATGGCCTTATGACATCTCGGCATCCATCCCTGTGTTTTTCGCTGCGATTCGGTCGTACGCTGCTTGGCTTGTGATTCGTCGACAGCTTGCAAGGCTCGTTCGCATGGCGACGGGCATCAAACATGCTTGTATATATTTTCCAAACCGGGGGGAACGCCATGACCATCAATCGCCGCCAACTTGTGTTGCGCAGTGTTTCTGCGGGTGCCCTCGTGGCCAGCTCGGCACTTTGGGCCCAGGCCGCGAAAGGCCGAAAGCTGGTTTTAGGTCAGTCGGTACCGCTTACCGGCGCCGCTGACCAGATCGGATTGGCTTACTTTAATGGTGCAAAAATGTACTTTGATGCCATCAATGCCAAAAATGGTGCAGGTGGCTACCGGATTGAGGTCAAGGCACTTGACGACGGCTACAGCGCGGCAAAAGCTGCTGCCAATGCCAAACAGCTCATTGAAGAGGGTGTTGATGGTCTGTTCGGGTTTGCAGGTACGGCCAGCTGCGACGCTGCCTACGGTGTCGCGAAGGCTTCCAGTACCATTTTCTTCGCGCCATTCGCAGCGTCAGATGCGCTCCATGACACGGCGCTCACCAGCGTGTTTCACGTGCGGCCCGCGCTCGCTGACGAGGCCTTCAAGGTCGTGCGTCATTGCGCCACCCTGAGCCAGGACAGGATTGCCGTGTTTGCCGAAGAAGATGCCATGGGGCGGGCTGGGCTGGCTGCTGTCAACCAGGCGTTGCTTGACCTCAAGAGGCCACCCCTGGTAGCCAGCGCGCTGTCCCCGGTTAACAGTGACAAGGTGGACGCTGCCGTTGCTGCGCTGATGAAAGCGCAACCGCAGGCCATCATTCAGGTCAGCCTGTTCAATTCTTCTGCCGCTTTTATCCGGAAGATGCGCCGTGCCGGATATGCCGGCCAGTTCCTCAATTTCTCTGTTGTCGGCATTGACCCCCTGTTCAGTGCGTTGGGCAAGGAAATCGGCGGCGTGGTGATCTCGCAGGTGGTCCCTTCGCCGCGCAGTGTGGGCACCCCACTGATAAAGGAGTACCTTGACGTGCTCAATCAGACCGACCAGACGCCCAGTTACGAAAGTGTTGAAGGATATGTGGCAGCACGTGCATTTTCGGAAGGCGTCAGGCGCAGCACTTCCGGTAGCGGAAAGCCGGACCGCGCCGGTTTGCAGAGAGCGTTCGAGGGCATGACAGACTACGACATGAGTGGTTTTCGTGTGAACCTGCGTGCCAAAAAATACGAGTCGGTCAGGGCGGTCGATCTGGTCACCATCACGCCCGACGGCAAGGTCGTTCGCTGAGATCATTACGACACTTTCGGTCAATTTGACCGGCAGGGCAAGCGCGCAGCCAGCCAGGGGCCAGTTGATTCATCAGACGGAGTCAAAACTAATCGGGGTCAGATTCCAATTAAACTGGCGTCTGTACCACCCAGGATCAATCCACATGGCCCGCCTTCCCCGATTGACGTTGCCTGGCTACCCACACCATGTCATACAGCGGGGCAACAATCGGCAGCCGATCTTCAAGACTGCAGCCGATCACGGCCACCTGCTGGGCCTGCTTTATGAGAACGCCAGAAAATTTGACGTTGCCGTTCACGCTTATGTGTTGATGGGCAACCATTTCCACTTGCTGGTCACGCCAAAGACGGACAAGGGGTTGCCAGGCATGATGCAGGCGGTAGGTCGCAGCTACGTTCGGTATTTCAACGACCTGCATGGACGCTCGGGCACGCTGTGGGAGGGCCGCTATCGCTCTACCCTGATCCAGACAGACCGCTACCTGCTGGCCTGTATGGTCTACATAGACCTCAATCCGGTACGCGCTGGCCTGGTGGCTGAGGCGGGCGACTACCCGTGGTCGAGCTACGGTCACTATGGCGGCTTGCGCACCGACCGGTTGGTGACGCCACACTCCCTGTACTGGAATCTTGGCAACACTCCTTTTGCTCGTGAAGTTGCCTACGCCGAATTGGTGCGCGCGGGTGTATCTGTTTCTCAGCAGGATGCCCTGACGCGCTCAGTGCTCAGCGGCTGGGCTTTGGGTGAGCTTGAATTTGTTACCGAGCTGCAAAAACAGACAATTCGACGCCTTCATAAAATGCAGGCTGGGAGACCATTTATTTCCATCAGTGATAGTTCAGACGAAAAATATGGTTGATTTAATTGGCATTTTTTGAATTTTTAATATGTCCCCAATTAAATCCCGACTTTATTTGTAAACAATTAATTGGAATCTGACCCCGATTAATAGATTTGGCATTGTTGTTGCTGCGTTTTATTATCCGTATCCCCGCGAATAATTGATTAGGAGTGCGCCATGACCACGGCTGCTGAAATTAAAGATCTTCAAGACCATGGTTTGTACTCTGGTGCCAACGAACATGATGCCTGTGGCGTCGGCTTTGTGGCCCACATCAAGGGCCACAAATCCCACTCCATCGTCCAGCAGGGCCTCAAGATTCTTGAGAACCTGGATCACCGGGGCGCCGTCGGCGCGGACAAACTCATGGGTGATGGTGCAGGCATTCTGATCCAGCTGCCCGATGCGCTTTACCGTGAAGAGATGGCCAAATCCGGCGTGCAGCTGCCGCCTCCGGGGGAGTACGGCGTCGGCATGGTGTTTTTGCCGAAAGAGCACGCCTCCCGCCTCGCCTGCGAGCAGGCGCTTGAGCGCGCAGTAAAGGCCGAGGGCCAGGTTCTTCTGGGCTGGCGCGATGTGCCGGTCAACCGCGACATGCCCATGTCACCGACAGTGCGCGAAAAAGAACCTATCCTGCGCCAGATCTTTATTGGCCGAGGGAATGACGTCATCGTTCAGGACGCGCTGGAACGCAAGCTTTATGTAATACGCAAGACCGCCAGCGCAGCCATCCAGCGCCTGAAGCTCACGCACAGCAAGGAATATTACGTTCCCAGCATGTCCAGCCGCACCGTGGTCTACAAGGGCCTGCTGCTGGCCG
>JAZKHN010000224.1:0-22695 GCA_040385325.1 Pseudomonadota bacterium | reverse complement strand
CGGCCTTGGCCAGGTCAATGCCGTGAACAATCGCGCCGCGCACGGTGAAGGTCGTCTGGGTTTGCAGTGCTTCGACCAGCGCTGCGGTGGTGGCAGCGCGTGCATTGAGGGTGGTGTTGGCTTCGAGCTTGCCGCTTAAGGGTTTGTTGGGTGCGGTCAGCGCTGCGACCTCGACATCGCGTGTTTCAAGTTTGCCCTGCACCACCAGTTCGGGTCCGGACTTTTCAAGCTTGCGTTCAAGCCCCAGCTTGCCGCTTATCTTGCCGCCGCCCACCTTGACCCGCAGATCCCACTGGTCGGTGGTGCTGTCTGCAGCGGCACGCGGCTCGCGCCTGAGCTCCGCCGTCAGGCCCTGCAGGTTGCCGCGTATCAGCTTGAGGCTGGCACTGTCGGGCAGGGCATCCGCGCCCAGCCGTGCCTCACCTTCAATCGCGGTGCTGGTGCCTGAGTTGCTGACCCATGTCACATCATCCAGAATCGTGCGGCGCGGCAGCCAGGCGAGCTCGTCTGAAGATTCAGGGGCTGCGGGCTGGGCAGGTGCAAGCCTCTGCGCACCAGCGGGCGTTGCCGTAGCAGCGGCGGGCGCCGCTGGCTCAGGCCGCCCCACCACCGCCACCTGTTTCTTTTTCTGTAATGCCTGCAATATGGCGTCTATGCCGCGCTGCGGCAGCACCGCCTTGCGGATGATGAGCGTGGCCACCGACAACTCGCCGCGCAGCAGCGCCTGCCACTGCGGGCGTACTTCAAGCCGCTCGAGCGTGACCGGCGGCTGGCTTTGCACCGTCAGGCCGCCAAAGGCCACGGCGGGCAGGGGCCAGACGTCTACCGTCATGCTGCCGACGACCACCGGCACACCGAGTGCCGCGCCGGCCTCGCGCTCCACACGCTGCCTGAAGTCGTCAGAGCCCACCCAGCGGTGCAGCGCAAAAATCACGGCAGCCAGCAGCAGAACCAATACCAGCAGGGCCCAGAGCAGCCATTTGAAATATCGTGTCATCCGGCGATTGTGGCAAATCAGTGCCTGTCCGCAAGGTGCCTGCAAGAACAGCTGTGAGCGGCTAGCATCTGGGGCTGGCCGCCTGTTTCACAGGGCGGCCTGTGCCATCCCCCATAACGATCAAGGACAAACCATGAAGCTGTATTACTCCCCCGGCGCCTGCTCACTTTCCCCGCACATCACGCTGCATGAGTCCGGCCTGAAGTTCGAACACCTTGCTGCGCCGACCAAGACCCACAAGCTTGATGACGGCACCGACTACTACACCATCAACCCGCTGGGGTATGTGCCGCTGCTGGAGCTGGACGACGGCACCCGCCTGCGCGAAGGCCCGGCCATCGTGCAATACATCGCCGACCAGGTACCCGAGAAAAAGCTGGCGCCCGCCAACGGCACCATCGCCCGCGCGCAACTGCAGTCCTGGCTCAACTTCATTGGCACCGAACTGCACAAGGGTTTTGGCCCGCTGTTCAACCCCGCGACGCCAGACGACTTCAAGAAGATCACGAGCGACAAGCTGCTGTCGCGCCTGAAATGGGTGGACGGCGAGCTGGCCGGCAAGCAGTACCTGATGGGCGACTTCAGCGTGGCCGACCCCTACCTCTTCACCGTCACCGGCTGGGCGCCGCGGGTGGGCGTGGACATCACTGGGTTTGCCAACATCACCGCTTTCCGCGACCGCATGATGGCCCGCCCGGCCGTGCAGGCGGCGCTCAAGCATGAAGGTCTGTTGAAGTAGGCGCCTGAGTCCCGCACCCCATGACTTCGCGCGCCGTTTGAAACAAACCCGGGTCATGGGTTGCGGATCAGGTCCGCAATGGGATCCCCGTAAGAACAAGACTCATTTTTTAACGTGTACGGCAAAAATTTAACGTACACGTTAAAAATTGCTCAAAAGTTAATATGGGTATTAACTTCTGACGGTTTTGAAAGCCTGCCCCCGTATTTTTGGCCAAAAACAGCCTGAAAACTGCCATTTTGGAGGCATAAAACGGCTGCGGGCCAATAAATACGTGCGTGAGCAGCTACTGAAAATATAGCAATGCAGGGTGCAGCAGGATGGGCCGGATTGCCGGGCTGACACAAATCCAGCAGTCTGTCTTGCACAGGTGAATCAGGATTGGGCCAAACTGCCTGACTCTCTACCGATTTACGGACCCCCTTCATGAACACCCTGTTTGACACCAACAAAGCTGGCGACCTTGAGCTTGCCAACCGCATCGTCATGGCGCCGCTTACGCGCAACCGCTCGCCCAACGCGATCCCGCCCGACATCGCCCAGACCTATTACGCGCAGCGCGCCAGCGCCGGCCTGCTCATCACCGAAGCCACCGCCATCAGCCACCAGGGCCAGGGTTATGCCGATGTGCCGGGCCTCTACGGCACCGAGCAGCTCGACAGCTGGAAAAAAGTCACCCACGCCGTGCACGAGGCAGGCGGCAAAATTGTGGTGCAGCTCTGGCATGTGGGCCGCGTCTCGCATACCGAACTGCAGCCCGATGGCGGCAAGCCGGTCGCGCCGTCAGCCATCACGGCCAAGACCAAGACCGTGCTGATCAAGGACGGCAAGGCCGTGTTCACCGAGACCTCCGAGCCGCGCGCGCTGGATGTGGGCGAGCTGCCCGGCATCGTTCACACCTACCAGGCTGCCGCGCGCAATGCGGTCGAAACCTCGGGCTTTGACGGTGTAGAGATCCACGGCGCCAACGGCTACCTGCTGGACCAGTTCCTGCGCAGCAACTCCAACAAGCGCACAGATGACTACGGCGGCAGCATCGAAAACCGTGCCCGCCTGCTGCTGGAAGTGACACGCGCCGTGACCGACGCTATCGGCGGCGGCCACACCGGCATACGCCTGTCTCCCGTCACGCCCGCGAATGATGCGCACGATGCCGATCCGCAGCCGCTGTTCGAATATGTGGTCAAGCACCTGGCCACGCTTGATCTGGCCTACATCCACATCATTGAAGGCGCCACCGGCGGCCCGCGTGACATCGCAGACCGCCCGTTCGACTACAAGGCCCTGAAAGCGGCCTACCGCACAGCGGGCGGCAAGGGCGCGTGGATGGTGAACAACGGCTACGACAAGGCGCTGGCTGAAAAAGCCGTGGCTGACGGCGCTGACCTGGTCGCCTTCGGCGTGCCCTTCCTGGCCAACCCGGACCTGCCCGCCCGCCTGAAAGCCGGCGCAGCACTTAACGCGCCCGACAAGAGCACCTTCTACGGCGGCGGCGCCAAGGGCTATACCGACTACCCAACCCTGGCGGGCTGATTGGCCTGATTCGGCGGGGCACGGCCCCGCCGAATTCCAAAAAAGTGCCGGCCGCACGCCGGCCTGCACCGCTTGCGTGCACTTTGTACACAATGCCCTGAAAAATTGCGTACAAAGCTGGCACGGCTCATGCATGGGTTGCGGGCATGGATGCTTCCGCCCCTACCGCCCCCACACCGGCTGCCGTTGAACTCATCTCGCTGACCAAGCGTTACGCGCAGGGCGCGCCCGCGGTGGACAGCATCAACCTGCGCATCGCCAGCGGCAGTTACTGCTGCCTGCTCGGGCCCTCGGGCTGCGGCAAGAGCACCACGCTGCGCATGATTGCCGGGCACGAAACCGTCAGCAGCGGCGACATCCTGCTCGAAAACCGCAACATCACCACCCTGCCCGCTGCGGCGCGCGGCACGGCCATGATGTTCCAGAGCTTTGCGCTCTTCCCGCACCTGTCGGCGCTCGACAACGTCGCCTTCAGCCTCAAGATGAAAGGCACCGGCAAGAACGAGCGCCACCGCGAGGCGCAGGACCTGCTCGAACGTGTCGCCATGGGCCACCTGGCGCAGCGCAAACCGGGCGAGCTGTCCGGCGGGCAGCAGCAGCGCGTGGCGCTGGCCCGCGCCCTGATCACCAAACCGCGCGTATTGCTGCTCGACGAACCGCTCTCGGCGCTCGATCCTTTCCTGCGCATACAGATGCGGGCCGAACTGCGCCACTGGCAGAAAGAGCTGGGCCTGACCTTTGTGCACGTCACGCACTCGCAGGAAGAAGCGATGGCGCTGGCCGACACCATGGTGGTGATGAACCAGGGGCTGATCGAGCAGGTCGGTTCGCCGCACGAGGTCTACAACGCGCCGGCCACTGAATTCATCGCGCGCTTCATGGGTGGCCACAACGTGCTCGACACCCCGGCCGGCCGCATTGCCGTACGCAACGACCACATGGCCATTGCGCCTGCGGCAGCGGCTTCACCAGGCGCCGGAATTGCAGGCACCGTGACCGATGTCGAGTACCAGGGCACCTATGTATTGATAGGCCTGCAGGCGCAGGACAGCGTGGGCACCAAGGGCGTCAGCGTCATGCTGCCCGAAGCCGGTTTTGCCGCGCGGCCCTACAAGACCGGCGAGGCCGTGCATCTTTCCTGGGCCGGCACGCATGCCCATGCACTGCCGGCCTGACCTTCTCACTGTTTCTTTTCACCAACCGCAAGGAGCTCACCATGTCTGATGACACCAACGAACCTCAAACCGGCGTGCAACGCCGCTCGCTGCTCAAGGGCGCGACCGGCATGGCCGGCATTCTTGCGTCCGGAGTGGCGCCATTTGTGCACGCACAGGAAAAGATCACCCTGCGCTACCTCGGCACAGCCGTGAACCAGGACAAGGCGATTGCCGAGAAGTTCAAGGCCGACACCGGCATCACCATCCAGTACGTGGCTGTCACGACCGACGACGTGACCAAGCGCGCCGTCACCGCGCCCAACAGCTTCGACCTGATCGACACCGAGTACTTCTCGCTCAAGAAGATCGTGCCGACCGGCAACCTCAAGGGCATTGACACCAAAAAAATCAAGAACGCCGACAAGATCACCAGTCTCTTCACCAAGGGCGAAGTTGCCGGCAAGAAGGTGGGCGACCAGGGCACGGCACCCAAGAAGGTGATTTACCTCGAAGGCGAAAAGAGCAAGAAGTTCTCGGCCACGCCGACGCAGTTCATGTCGCTGATCCCGACCGTCTACAACGCCGACACGCTGGGCATACGCCCCGACCTCATCAAGCGCCCCATCTCGTCATGGGCCGAGCTGCTCAACCCCGAGTTCAAGGGCAAGGCGGCCATCCTGAACATTCCGTCCATCGGCATCATGGACGCAGCCATGGTGGTCGAGGCCAAGGGCATCTACAAATACCCCGACAAGGGCAACATGACCAAGAAGGAAATTGACCTCACGATCAAGACCCTGATTGAAGCCAAGAAAGCCGGCCAGTTCCGTGCGCTGTGGAAGGACTTCAACGAATCCGTCAACCTGATGGCTTCCGGTGAGGTGGTGATCCAGTCGATGTGGTCGCCCGCCGTGACGGCCGTGCGCACCAAGGGCATTGCCTGCAACTTCCAGCCACTCAAGGAAGGCTATCGCGCCTGGGCTGCCGGCTTCGGTTTGCCCGCCACCCTGTCCGGCAAAAAGCTTGATGGTGCTTATGAGTTCATCAACTGGTTTCTTGACGGCTGGGCCGGTGCCTACCTGAACCGCCAGGGTTATTACAGCGCCGTGCTGGAAACTGCCAAGGCCAAGATGGAGGCCTACGAGTGGGCCTACTGGATGGAAGGCAAACCTGCCAGCCAGGACATCAAGAGCCCGAATGGCGACGTGCTGGCCAAGACCGGTGCGGTGCGCGACGGCGGCAGTTATGAAGCGCGCATGGGCGGCATCGCCTGCTGGAACGCGATCATGGACGAGAACGAGTACATGGTTAAAAAGTGGAACGAGTTCGTCGCCGCGTAAATGAAGTTCACCCCTGTCTCGGCTCACTTCGTGTAGCCGGAACCCCCTTCCAGGGGGCAACACCTGCGGCCTGGCATAGCCAGTTCCGCGGTGTTACTTGTGAAGGCACCGCTTCGATTCTTTATTGACCGGAAGACATCGCTTCTTTTTTATGAGCTCACCTGCCGCCACCACTCACTCTGCAAGCCTACCCGCCCACACGGTTAAGGCATGGTGGCAGGCTGCGCCTTTTACGGCTGTGTTTGTGGTGTTTTTTTTGGTGCCCCTGGCGCTGGTGTTGATGGTGAGCTTCTGGAACTTCAATGACTACGAGCTGATTCCGGGCTTCACTTTCCGCAACTACTTTGCCATCTTTGAAGGCTGCGGCAAGCTGACCGACAACGGTGACCTGTGCGTGTCGCTGGCCACCTACCTGTCCACGCTGAAGTTCTGTCTGCTGGTGTGGGGCATCACGCTGCTCATCGGTTTTGCGGTGGCCTACTTCCTGGCTTTTCATGTGCGCTCGCCGGGCATGCAGACGGCGCTGTTTGTACTGTGCACCGTGCCCTTCTGGACGTCGAACGTCATACGCATGATTTCCTGGGTGCCGCTGCTGGGCCGCAACGGCCTGGTCAACCAGGGGCTCATTGGCATGGGTGTGGTCGAACAACCCGTCGAGTGGCTGCTGTTCTCTGATTTTTCAGTGGTGCTGGCTTTTGTGCACCTCTACACCATGTTCATGATCGTGCCCATCTTCAATTCGATGATGCGCATAGACCGCAGCCTGCTCGAAGCCGCCAGCGACAGTGGCGCATCGGGCTGGCAGACGCTGCGGAACGTGATCGTGCCCCTGTCGCGCACCGGCATCCTGATCGGCTCGATATTTGTCATCACCATCGTCATGGGCGATTTCGTGACCATAGGCGTGATGGGTGGCCAGCAGATCGCGTCCATCGGCAAGATCATCCAGGTGCAGACGTCTTACCTGCAGTTTCCGCTGGCGGCGGCCAACGCCGTCATCCTGCTGGCGATCGTGCTGATGATCATCTGGGGCCTGACGCGGCTCGTTGACATAAGGAAAGAGCTGTGAGTCAACGCACAGGAGAAAAACGCTCCGCCGGCTTCTGGCCGCTCGCCATTGTGTTTGGCCTCTTCGTGCTCTTCATGTACGGGCCCATGCTGACGATTTTTGTACTCAGTTTCCAGGGGCCTGAGGGCGGACTGACCTTTCCGCTGCGCGGCGTCTCGCTGCACTGGTTTTACAAACTGGCCGAGGGCCTGGGCACGGTGGACATAGGCGCAGCCTTCCTGCGTTCGCTGATGCTGGGCGGCGTGGTCATGCTTTTGACGGTGGTGCTGTCTGTGCTGGCAGGCCTCGCCTTCCGCAAAAAGCTCACCGGCGGCAACCTGCTGTTTTTCGTCACGGTGGCCAGCCTCATCATGCCGTCCATCATCGTGTCGCTGGGCATAGGCCTGCAGTTCCGCCTGCTGGATACGGGCATCAAGGCCATGCTGCCGGAGGGCATGCTTGAGAACTACGGCACCGCGCTGGGCCTGATGACCTCTGCACTCGGGGCGCATCTCACCTGGACTTTGCCCTTCGGCCTGCTCATCATGTTTGCCGTGTTCAACCGCTTCAACCCGGCCTATGAAGAAGCTGCACGCGACCTCGGTGCGACGCCGTGGCAAACCTTCCGTTACGTCGTGCTGCCGCTGATAGGCCCCTCGGTCGTGGGTATCGGCATGTTTGGTTTCACCCTGAGCTGGGACGAGATTGCCCGCACCTCGCAGGCCATTGGCGATGTCAACACCCTGCCGCTGGAGCTGCAGGGTCTGACATCGACCGTCACCACGCCTTCGATCTATGCACTGGGCACGGTGACCACCGTCGTCTCATTTTTGGTCATTGGTGTCGCTGTGGCGCTGGCCGCCTTGCTGGGCAAGCGGCAGAGAAAAGCCAGCCCATGAGCGGTACCCTGGCACCGCCGCCTCTGAGTGACAGCGAGATGTACGAGCGTGTGGTGTCGGCCATCCTGGACCACCGCCTGCCGCCCGGCACCAAGCTGGTGGAGGACAAACTTGCCACGGCGTTTGGTGTCTCACGTACCCGCATCAGGCCGGTGCTGGTGCGCCTGGCCAACGAGCAGGTGGTCACCCTCACGCCGAATCGCGGCGCAACCATCGCCCAGCCCACCGAGCAGGAGGCGCGCGAGGTCTTCCAGGTGCGCCGCCTGATCGAGCCAACGCTGGTGACCCTGTTCATCGCATCGGCGAGCGCTGACGACATCGCCCTGCTCACCCGCTGCATAGACGGCGAGGAGGCCGCACGTGAGGCCGGTGACATGCGACGTGCGATACGCCTGTCCGGCGACTTTCACCTGCACATCGCCGAGCGCGCAGGCCACCAGACACTGGGCCGCATATTGCGCGAGCTGACCTCGCGCACCTCGCTCATCCTCATGACCTACAGCTCGGCACATGCGCGTGAACGCGAGGAGGCCACCGCCTGCGGTTGCCGCGAACACCGCGCATTGCTCGATGCGATTCGCCTGGGCGACGCCGGCGAAGCTGCGCGCCGCATGCATGATCACCTGACGAGGCTTGAGGCGCAGCTGCAGTTCACGCCGCCTGCAGAAACTGCGCCAGATCTTTCTGAACTTTTCAGCCAGGCTTAAGCCGTGCGACAGCTGCTGGTCATCAACCCGAACACATCGGCCAGCGTCAGTGCGTTGCTGCAAACCCACGTGCAGGCCGCAGCGGGTTTGCATGTGTCTGTGCAGACTGTCACCGCACGCTTTGGTGCGCCCTATATTGCCGATGAAGCCAGTTATGCCGTGGCATCACACGCCACGCTTGATGCCTGGGCCGCGGCCCTGGCCAGCCCTGGCAATAAGCCGGATGCGGTGCTGATCGGCTGCTTCGGCGACCCAGGGTTGCTGGCACTGCGTGAGAGCAGCCCGGTGCCAGTGACGGGTCTCGCAGAAGCTTCTTTCATTGAAGCGTCGCGCCACGGGCGGTTCGCCATCGTCACCGGCGGCGAACGCTGGGGGCCGATGCTGGCGCGGCTGGCACAGGCGCTGGGCCATGCGCCTGCGCTGGCCGGCATTCACACGGTGGTACCCACAGGTGCCGAGCTTGCAGCCGATCCTGTGGCTGCGCGCACGCTTCTGACCCAGGCCTGCCGTGATGCCGTTCGCCAGCTGGGTGCCCAAGCCGTCATTCTGGGCGGTGCGGGCCTGGCCGGCATGGCTGCAGACATTCAGTCCGGTGTCAGCGTGCCCATCATTGACAGTGTGCTTTCAGGCGCCCGTTGGGCACTGCGCCAGCATGCCGCCCCGCCCGAACGCAGCAAGCCCGGGTTTGATGTGCCGTGGGTCAACCTGTCACCAGAGCTTTCCTCGCTCGGTCTCCGTACGACGCCGTGAAGTGGTGGCCTGTCCCCGATGTGCAAGAAAAAGAACCAGGTGGTGTACTAACTGGCCATGGCCTGATCGGACTCCCGGCGTGAAGGCCCAAGCCCGATGGGAGCCGGGGCTTTGAGCACGATGCGGGAAAACAGTCTGTCATAGCAGGGGTCCTGAACGCCACCGGGCTTCAGTGGGTCGCGGTTGGCACCGAAAGCGGCGTCCAGTTCGATCCAGTCGGCCGCGTCCAGGCCGCTGGCTGCGGCGGGCAATATGACGGCTTCCTCTAGCCGCATGTGCTCAAGATAGAAGGTGACGTACTGGCGTGCAGCCTCTTCAAACGTGGTGCGGCGTTCATCGCCCAGAAGCTCCCAGGCCAGCAACAGGTGCTGCAGGTTGCGCACCGCCACTTCGCCATTCATGTGGTCGCGCTCCAGACGCTCGACGGTCGCCATGGTCTCTGGTGCCACGCGCACAACTTTTGGAAACAACAGGTCGGACTCTTTGGGGTGGTGCTGCTTTTCAGGAAACTCGTCAATGTAAAACAGCATGGCGCGCAGCACGTTAAAAAACGTTTCGTGGTCATCATGGGGCCCGCGGGTCAGCAGCATGAGCATGGACCTCAGCATGGCAGACAGCGAGGCGTGTTCATCACGAATGATGGACAGTGTGGCGTGGGGCATGGCGGGCTCCGGAAGTAGATGCTGCAGCATCCCACGGCTCGCCTGTGCGCGTCTTGATGCAGGTCAAAAGTGGCAGCTGCACGCGCAGCCAGGGCAACTCTGGAAACCTGTGCGCGAGCCCGCTACGCGGCACGCGTGAAAGGATGACGCGGTGTGGCTACGGTAGAAAAGGAACGCTCAGGAAACGCAGTCCTATAGAGAACCAGCGCTCCTTGCTGCTTCCACCGAAACGGTTGCCGTAGGTTGCGTCAAGCTGCACATGGCCGGGCACCAGCCATCGACGCAAACCCATCTGGAATTGGGGCTTTTCCTGGCTCTGGCCAAAGGTCTCGGCAATCAGCCACGTGGTGGGTGTGAGTTCGTGCTCCAGGCCCACGCCCCAGGTTGTGGAACTGCGCCTCGTCGACTGATCCCGCAGCCAGCCGACGTTGGTGTGCACCAGCCACCGGTCATCAGAAAACGACACGCTGGCTGGCAGGTAGGCATAGATGTCGCGCCCGCTGGTATTTCCCTGCACACGGCCGACGGTACCGGCGGCCAGGCCCAGACCCCATCCGTTCTTGTCCAGCGGCTTCAAAATGGTTTTGGCCTGGAAGACGGTCCTTGCAAGCGGTGTGCCAGTGCCATCGGTGGTGCGCGCACCACCGGCCGTCAGCTCCAGGTTGCCGGTGAAATTACAGCCCGGCAATGCCCAATATTCGGTGCTGCCCTGGTTTCTTCTCACCCAGCTTTCCACCTGGCAGGCCTTGGCATCCACGATGCGCGCATCGTCGGTGTTGAGCGGTCGCGCCGCCTGAGCAGGGCCACTCAGGCTTAGAGCCAGCAACAAGGCAAACGGAAAACAAAAAAGATGGTTCAAGACTACTCCTCGTTCACATCATTCGCCGGGCGGCAAATGCGCGTGCCTCGCGCGCGGGCAATACATATTTGACCTGGGGTTACCGGGGCGACCCCGCATCAAAAGCTGCCGAGCTTAGCGGCATTTTGTGTCAAGGTGAAGGCAACACGAAACGCACACTCGCCTTCAAACCCGGCTCACCCCCCACTGAATCCAGGCTGAAGCGCGCGCCCAGCAGCTCTGCATAACGGCTCACAATCGCCAGCCCCAAGCCCGCGCCTTCTCCCAGCCGCTGACCTGCAGGACCCAGCGTCCAGCGGTTGCGCAGCTGGCCGGCGTCCTGCTCGCTGATGCCGGGGCCGTTGTCGATGACCGCCAGCACGGCTTCGCCACCTTCGCGGGACACGGTGACTGTCACGCGGGGCTGGTCGGCCTTGCCGTAGCGCAGTGCGTTGTCGAGCAGGTTGCCGAGAATGCCTTCCAGCAAGGCGGCATCGGCCTGCACCACTACGGCTTCGTCCAGGCCCTCACCGCCGAGGTCCACCCCTGCTGCATCGGCCTTCGGCATGTAACGCAGCAGCACGCTGCGTACCAGCTCGTTGAGCGCCACGGGTTCCAGCCGCAGGCCCGCTCGCGCCTCGTCTGCCAGGGCAAGGGCCAGCAACTGCTCGACCATGTGGCTGGCACGTGCTTCGCCGTGGATGATGCCCAGCAGTTGCTCGCGCCAGACCTGCGGGTTGGCATGGGCGAGTGCGTAGTCTGCCTGCGCGCGTATGCCGGCCAGGGGCGTGCGCAACTCATGTGCGACGTTGCCCGCGAATTCGCGCTGCGCGCTGATGCTTTCATCCAGCCGGGCGAGCATGGAGTTCACGGCCAAACCCAGACGCTCAACCTCGCGCGTACTGGCAAAGGTGGTGGCTGAAGGCGGTACGGGTGTCAGGTCACGGGCATCACGGCGGTCTACTGCGCGTTGCAGTTCGGCCAGTGGTTTGAGGTCGCGCTGTATGACGCGCAGCAGCCACCAGCCCAGCAACAGCAACAACAATATCTGCGGTACAACTGTGTAGGCGAGCATGCGGTGCAGCAGGCTGTTGCGGCTGGCAGAGGTCTGGCCCATCACCACAAGAAATTCAACCGGGTCGCTTCGGCGCAGGCTGACGATGCGCAGCTGGCGACCCTGAAACTGGATGTCTGAAAAACCATAACTGGCTTCTTCGGCAAGAGGGGGGGGCCTGAGCCCTGCGTGGCCGGCGACCAGTTCCCCATCCGGCCTGAGAACCGCAAAATAATTCGATTCGCTCTGGTCAAAAAGCAAAGCGCCCAGCTCGCGCGGCGAAAGGTTCAGTGCCGGGCCATCGGTGCTGGCGCGCACGTTGGCTGCGACGGCATAGGCATCGTCGAGCATGGAGCGGTCAAACGCCTGGCCTGTGAAATAGCTGGCAACCGACAGCGCTACTGCGGTGCCCAGCGCCCACATCAATACCAGCGGCAGCACCACATGCCGTGTGAGGCGACTGCGCAAGGAAGGTTTTCCCCTGCGTTTCGGGGACGACTTTTCAGCTTCCCCTGAATCACTCACGACGCATCTTCCTCAAGCACATAGCCCAGGCCGCGCAGTGTCCTGATGTTGACCCGGCTGCCTGCCAGTTTCTTGCGCAGGCGCGAGATAAAGGCTTCAAGCGCGTTATCGCCCAGTGCGCCATCGGTCTCGGAAAGCTTTTCGGACAGCACACGCTTGCTGACGACACGGCCAGGCGGTGTCATGAGCTCCCAAAGCACCTCAAACTCGCGTGCGGGCAGGTCCCATGACTGGCCTTCAAGAAAAAACCGCCTCGCCTTGCGGTCCAGTGCAAGCAGGCCCTGCTCGACCCGATCGTCTGTGCCATGTACGCGCCGCACAAGTGCGCGCAAACGCGCCTCGACCTCGGCGAGGTCAAACGGTTTGCCGAGGTAATCGTCCGCGCCGGCATCAAGCCCTGCGATGCGTTCTTCGGTACGGTCACGCGCGGTCAGCACCAGCACAGGCGTGCGGTCACCCCGGGCGCGCGCCTCGCGCAAGACTGTGAGGCCGTTGCCCATGCCGCTGCGCTCCTGGTGGGAGACCGGCAGGTTGAGGTCCAGCAGCACAGAGTCGAAGACCTGCACGCGCCACCAGTGGCGTGCTTCATCCATGGTGGTGGCTACATCGACGCGGTGGCCCGCATCCACGAGACTGCGCAGCATCACGTTGCGGAGCACGGCATCGTCTTCAACCAGAAGGATTCGCATGAGGTGGGTATCTCCGGCCGGGCGCTTGCACGCGGCGCTTGTATTTTGAGGTGTACGTAGAACTACCAGTTTAGAGGTCAGTTACCGGTCAGCCCTTGCGGGCGATAAACGCCGCATGAGCATACGACAATTCTTTCTGGCGGCAAGCCTCGCGATGGTGCTGCCCGCCTTCGCGCAGGGCCTCGCCGCACCGCCTGCCCCGCCAGCGCAGACCCTGACGATGACACTCGTCCAGGCCATGCAGTCCGCACGCAACAATCTCGACGTTTCACTGGCCCGCCGTGCGCTGGCTGCCGCCCAGGGTGATGTGACCGCTGCAGACCACGCCCCCGCTCCCGTGTTGATCACCAAGGCCTCGCAGATGGACCTGCAGCGTGGCATTGGTGGCGGCAACCTGTTTCGCGACAAGCGCATCGACAAGTCCCTGGGCCTGGACTGGACCTGGGAGCGTGGCAACAAACGTGAACTTCGGACCCAGGCGGCGCAAAGCAATGCCGCTGCGGCGCAGGCCGATATTGAAGACATGCTGGTGCAACAGCAGCAGGCCACAGCTTTTGCCTACTTTGACCTGCTGGCCGCACAGGAGCGCATGGCGCAGGTTGGCGAGATTTCCCGCAGTGCGACTCAACTGGCGAACACGGCCAACCGCCGTGTACAGGCTGGTGACCTGGCGGCACAGGACGCCGCACGCATCGAAATTGAAGCCCAACGTGCAAGCACCGATTTGCTTTCCGCCCAGCTGGACCGGCAACGTGCCGCACTTGCGCTTGCGCAACTGACAGGTTTCACCGGTGCGGGCATGCTGGTCGCACAGCCCGACTGGCCCGCAGCGGCAAAGGCCGATGCAGGTGATGCGGGGGTCATTTATCTGTCGGTGGAAAGCCGCCCCGATGTGCGCGCAGCACTGCAACGTGTTGACGCTGCACGCGCGGCGCTGGACGTGGCCTCTGCACAGAAAAAAGCCGACGTCACTGTGGGCGCATCTTTCGACCACTTTCCCGGCACGTCCACAAGGCAACTGGAGTTGCGGTTGCAGATGCCGCTTTACGGGCTTCTGGGCGGCTACAACTTTCAGGGCGAGATCGCCAAAGCGCAGGCGCAACTGGACCAGGCGCAGGACATTCTCGACAGGACGCGCCGCAACGCCGGCACCGAACTGCAGCGCCTGCAACAGGACAGGCAGGGCGCAGGCGCACGCGCCTGGAGCTATGAAAACACCATATTGCCGCGCGCGAGAAAAGTGGCAGAGATGGCCGAGCTCGCCTACAGCAAGGGGGCGATGTCGCTCACCGAACTGATTGATGCGCGCCGCACGCTACGCACCATCCTGATTGAAGACCTTGCTGCCCGCACCGAACACGCCAAGGCCACGCAGGCCTGGCAGCTTCGCCAGGACCAGCGCCAGCCCTGACCCCAACGCCCAGCCATGCCGCCCGACAACGAATCCCTACGCAAGTATTTTCTGGAAACATCGTGAACCGCACCCATTCCCCCACCCTGACCGTTGGCGCCCTGATGATTGCGCTGCTTCTCGCAGGCTGCAATGACGCCCCCGCGCCCTCCGCGCCCGAAGCCCCGGCACCCATACTGCAGGGCAACCAGCTGCGCTTTGCACCCGGGCACCCGCAATTGCCATTGCTCGGACTGGCCAGCGCAGCACCCGGCAAGGCCATCACGGTTGACCTGCCCGCGCGCCTGGTCTGGAATGAAGAGCGCACCCAGCGCATCTACCCGGCATTTGCCGGGCGCGTCATGGCCATCAAGGCCGATGTGGGGCAGGCCGTCAAGGCCGGCACGCTGCTGGCGCAGCTGTCCTCACCCGATTACGGCATCGCGCAGGCCGACACCGCCAAGGCCATGGCCGATGCGCAACTGACGAGAAAAACGGTGCAGCGCCAGCGCGAGTTGTTCGAGGCCGGCATCATTGCCCGCAAGGACCTTGACGTGGCTGAAGCCGATGCGGCCCGCTCGCAGGCCGAGACCCAGCGCGCCGAAGCGCGCACCAGGCTGTATGGCGGTGGTGCGGGCGGCGGCAGTGTCAACCAGCAGCTGGCACTGCTCGCGAGCATCAGCGGCATGGTGGTCGAGCGCAACCTCAACCCCGGGCAGGAAGTACGGCCCGACCAGTCAGGCCCAGGTGTGCCTGCGCTGTTTGTGGTGACCGACCCGACCTCACTCTGGGTGCAGATTGATGCGCGCGAGTCCGAGATCGGCACGCTCAAGCCGGGCTCGACCTTCGAATTGATCATCCCCACACTGCCAGGCCAGAAGTTTGAAGGGCGGGTCGCGGCTGCATCGGATTTCATCGACCCTGCCACCCGCACCATCAAGGTGAGGGGTGTGGTTGCCAACCCGGACCGCCTGCTGAAGGCCGAGATGCTGGCGACCGCACGCATAGAACGCATCATCGGCCCCGGGGTCGTCATTCCATCGCAGTCGGTATCGCTGATAGCCGGCAGACACACGGTGCTGGTGCAGGTGCAGCCCGGGGTGTTTGAAACGCGGGAAGTCTTCCTGAGCTATCAGGGTCCGCGCGAGACGGTGGTGTCACGCGGCCTGGAGGCAGGTGAGCAGGTCGTCAATGAAAACATGCTGCTGCTGGCGCGGCATTTCCGCAACGCGCAGGAGGATGCGCGCCCTGCTTCCACGGCAGATAAAAAGCTCGCCGCCGCCTCTGCACCAGTCGCGCAGGACAAACCATGAGAAAGCTGATTCAGTACGCGTTGCACCAGCCGCTGTTCATCATTCTCGGCACCCTGCTGTTTGTGATGGCAGGTGTGATCGCGTTCAAGAACCTGTCAGTTGAGGCCTTTCCCGATGTGACCGACACACAGGTCACGGTGATTGCGCTCTACCCTGGCCGTGCGGCGGAAGAGGTTGAAAAGCAGGTCACCCTGCCCATCGAGGTGGCGCTGTCGGGCCTGCCCAACTCCATCCGTGTTTTTTCGCACACACAGTTCGGCCTGTCCTTCACCGTGGTGACCTACGACGACAAGGCCGATGTGCTGCAGGTGCGCGCGCAGGTCAGCGAGCGCCTGCGGGCTGTAGACCTGCCTGCAGGTGTCGAGGCCAACATTGCGCCCAACGCCACACCGGTCGGTGAAATCATGCGCTACCGCCTGCGCGGTGACGGGCAGACCACAACAGAACTGCGCACGCTGGAAGACTGGGTGGTCGAACGCGCCCTGCGCCAGGTGCCGGGTGTTGCCGACGTGGTGGCCATGGGCGGCTTCATCAAGCAATATGAAGTGCAGCCCGACCTCGACAAACTGCGCGCCTACAAACTCACCTTCCAGAACCTGCTTGATGCGCTGGGGCGGGGCAATGCCAATGCCGGCGGCAGCTATGTGGCCCAAGGTGCGCAGCAGTATGCGATTCGCGGCATTGGCCTGTTGACATCGTCCGACGACATTGGCCGCATTGTTGTTTCGGCCAAGGGCGGCACGCCCATACTGATACGCGATATCGCGCAGGTAAAAATTGGCGCGGTGGCCCGCCTCGGCACCGTGGGACAGGACCAGGACGATGACGTGGTCACGGGCATCATCATCATGCGCAAGGGCGAGAACCCCAGCGTGGTGCTCAAGGGTGTGAAGGAAAAAATCGAAGAGCTCAATACGCGCGGCCTTCCCAAGGGTGTGCAGATCGTGCCCTACTACGACCGTACATGGCTGATGGGCAAGACCCTGACCACGGTGTTCAAAAACCTGGTCGAAGGTGCGCTGCTGGTGGCGCTGGTGCTTTACCTTTTTCTGTCCAACATACGTGCCAGCCTGGCGGTGGTGGTCATCATTCCGCTGGCGCTGCTGTCGACCTTCCTCGGCCTGAAGATCATGGGCGTACCGGCCAACCTGCTGAGCCTAGGGGCGATGGACTTCGGCATCATTGTGGATGGTGCGGTGATCGTGATTGAAAACATCATGCACCGCCTGGCCGAGAAAAAAGAAGGCATGAGCGATGAAGAACGGCGTACCACCATCATTGATGCGGCCAACGAGGTCGGCCGGCCCACGCTGTTTTCGATGCTCATCATCATCGCGGCGCACATCCCCATCTTTGCGCTGCAGCGGCATGAAGGCCGCATCTTCCAGCCCATGGCGCTTAGCGTCACCACCGCACTTGTCGGCTCGCTGATCTTTTCATTGACGCTGGTGCCGCTGCTGGCCTACTGGATGCTGCGAAAAAAACTGCCGCATGGTGACAACCGTGTGGTTGCCAGCAGCAAGCGCTTTTACGCCCCCATCCTGAACTGGGCGCTGGAACGCAGGCGCACGGTCGTTGTGATCGCGCTTGGTGTGTTTGCGCTGGCCATGGTGGCGGCTTCGCGCCTGGGTTCGGAGTTTTTGCCCGAGCTCAATGAGGGCACCATCTGGGTGAACCTGCGCTTGCCGTCCAGTGTGTCCAACGATGAGGCCACACGCGTATTGCGCAATGTGCGCAAGGCGCTGATGACGATTCCCGAGGTGCGCACCACGGTTTCCAAGGCGGGTCAGCCGGAGGACGGCACAGACCCCAAAACCATCAGCATGGCCGAGGTGTTTGTAGACCTCAAACCCGAAAACCAATGGCGCAAGGGCCTGACCAAGGCGCAGCTCATTGACCAGATGGACAAGGCGGTGTCTGCTTTACCGGGCATGGAGCCTGCGTTCTCACAGCCGATTCGCGACAACGTGCTCGAATCCATCTCACAGATCGACGGGCAAATCGTCATCAAGGTGTCGGGTGACGACCTGATCGAAATCAAGCGCGTAACGGAACTGATTGAGAGGGAGATCAAGCAGGTGCAGGGTGTGTACCGCGCCGAAATCGACCGTGCTGGCGACCTGCCGCAACTAGTCATCGACATTGACCGCGACCGCGCGGCCCGTCTGGGCCTGAATGTGCAGGACATACAGGACGTGATTGAGGCCGCACTTGCCGGAAAGGCTGCGACACAGATCTGGGAGGGTGAGCGCAAGTTTGCGGTGGCCGTGCGTCTGCCGGAAAACCGGCGCGTTATCTCCAGCCTGCCGCAAACGCTGATTCCCACGCCTGACGGTGGTTATGCGCAGCTGGGCAGCGTTGCAACGATCCGCGAAACCAGCGGTGCCATGAACATCGCACGCGAGGCCGGACGCCGCACGGCAGCCATCGGCATTTTCATCAAGGGTCGTGACATGGGTTCGGTGGTCAAGGACATGCAAAAACGGGTGGCTGACAACGTCAGGTTGCCCAGCGGCTACACCGTGGGCTGGTCTGGCGAATTTGAAAATCAGGAGCGCGCCATGCAGCGGCTGACGGTGGTGGTGCCCATCTCGCTGCTGCTGATTTTTGTGCTGTTGTTCGACGCCTTCAAGTCTTTCAAGATGGCGGCGCTAATCCTGATCAATGTGCCGCTCGCGCTGATTGGCGGGTTTGTGGCGCTATGGATTTTTTCAATTCCGCTGTCGGTGTCCGCGGCGATCGGTTTTATCGCACTGTCAGGTCAGGCGGTGCTCAACGGCGTGGTCATGCTGTCGGTTTTCCAGCAGCTGCAGAACGCTGGTCACACAGCGCTCGATGCGGTCAGGCTGGGATCCATGCAGCGCCTGCGCACGGTGCTGATGACGGCCATGCTGGCCGCACTGGGTTTGCTGCCCATGGCGCTGTCGCATGACATAGGCTCGGAGACACAAAGGCCGCTGGCTATCGTGGTGATAGGCGGACTGATCACCGCAACGCTGCTGACGCTGGTGGTGCTGCCTGCGCTTTACGTTTCATGGTTCGGCAAGGTAAAAATGCCGGCACGCGTGAGTGAGCTGGCCGGTGAAGAAGACTTCGTTTAAAACTGCAGTGCTCGCGCTCAGGCGCGGGCGCTTTTCATTCCTTCTGTCGCCGCCTGCTGTGGGTCGGTAGCAAGCGTGACGGCACTGACTACAGCCACACCGCCCACGCCGCAGGCCATCACGCCGGGCATGCGCTCCAGCGAAATGCCGCCTATGGCAACCACAGGATAGGGCGCCGCATGAGGCACCCATAGTTTGAGACGCTCCAGACCCACAGGCTCATAGGGCATGACCTTGAGTGTTGTGGGGTAGATTGGGCCTATTGCCAGATAGGACGGCGCTACCGCATGCGCGCGAGCCAGCTCTGCCAGGGTATGCGTGCTCAGCCCCAGCCTGACACCTGCTTTTCGCAAGGCCTCGATGTCTGCGATGTCGAGGTCTTCCTGGCCCAGGTGAACGCCATAAGCACCACCCGCAAGTGCGAGCTGCCAGTGATCGTTGATAAAGACCTGCGCACCTGCCACCTTGCGGCCTGCATCAATCGCAGCCTTGACTTCGCGGGCAATGTCGTCTGGAGCATGGTCTGCCGCCTTGATGCGCAGCTGGATTGTGCGCACGCCCCAGCCCAGCAGTCGATCCACCCATTCAGCTGTGGGCACAACCGGGTAAAAACCAATCGGTCCTGTGAGCGCAGGAAATGCGTTGTGGTTCATGGTGAATGCCAGAAAGGAACGCCTACGGTCGGCGTGGAAGCCTGCGCCGCAGCACGCTCCGGCATGGGGGTCGATTCATATGCCGCCCGGCCTGCTGCAATGCCATCGGCAAACGCGCGTGCCATGCGCACCGGGTCGCCGGCCTGTGCCACCGCGGTGTTGAGCAGCACGGCATCAAAACCCATCTCCATCACCTGCGCGGCATGTGACGGCCGGCCGAGGCCGGCATCCACAACAAGCACGGCATCGGGCAGGCGGCGGCGCATGGTTTCAAGTGCGTAGGGGTTCAGCGGCCCGCGACCCGTACCTATGGGCGCAGCCCAGGGCATGACAGCAGCGCAACCCGCATCGCGCAGGCGCTGTGCGATCACAAGATCATCGGTGGTGTAAGCGAAGACGGCAAAACCTTCCCTGGCAAGAACGGTAGCCGCCTGTAACGTGGCCTGTGGATCCGGTTGCAGGGTGTAGTCATCACCGATGACTTCCAGCTTGATCCAGGTGGTGCCGAAAATCTCGCGTGCCATTTGCGCCAGCGTGATGGCTTCTTCGGCGCTGTGGCAGCCTGCTGTGTTGGGCAGGATGTGGCACTTGAGCGCCTGTATGCGTTGCCAGAAGCTGTTGCCACCGCCACTTTCGGGTTGCAGACGGCGCAGGCCGACGGTGAGTACCTCGGTGCCTGAAGCCGCGACGGCATCACCCAGGATTTGCGGTGACGGGTAATGCGATGTACCGAGAAAAAAGCGGCTGTTCAGTACGGTGCCCCCGACAGTCCATGTACTGCCGTGTGCGGTTGAAGAATCATCATTAGTCGTCATGCCTAACCTCCTGTGATTGGAGTGACTATGTCAATCCGGTCATCATTTTTCAAGGCACGGTCGGGCCACTGCGGACGTGGCACAAACGCATTGTTGATGGCGCAGGCAAAAGCGGTCTTGAAGTCGTAGCCCCGCGCCTGCAACAGTGCATGCAACGTGGGTGCATCGGTCGTCACACGTTCACCGTTCAGGGAAATATCAAGCATCGTCATGCCCTGCATTTTCGTTCAATACGGTTTCGTTCAGCAGCTTTCGGGCAAGCTGATCGACCAGCGCCGGCGCGCACAGGTACCCATGTCGGTACAGACCGTTGATGTGCCAGACACCACAGCGAAAGGCGATGGCAGGCCGGTGATCGTCCAGCGCGGGTCGCAAGGCTGCTGCGAGCCTGAGTACGCGCGCCTCCCCGAACGCCGGGTGCAGGCTGTAAAGCGCGCTGCCAAGCTCCAGGGCGGAGCGGAGGGTCATGGGGCCATCATCTTCTGACTCAAGCTCCGTGGCACCGACGACGAACTGCTGATTGGGGCGAGGCGCCACGTAAAGCTGGTAACGCGGATGCATGAGGCGCACCGGTCGTTGCAGTATCACCCCAGCGCACTCAACCGTCAGGACCTCGCCCCGCACGCCTCGCAGTTGTGGCCACTGGGTTTTGCTGCCCACGCCGCGTGCGTCCACGGCCACATCTACATCGTGTGATGCGTCGACGCAGACGATGCGTCTGGACTTGACCCGCTCCACCTCCTGTCCCTCATGCCATTCGCCGCCCAGCCGGTCTATTTCAATCGCCAGCGCGGCCATCCACTGGTCATTGGCCAGCTGGCCTTCGCCGTCCAGAAACAGGCTACCGCCAAAGCGTCCGGCCAGCGCCGGCTCCATCTGGCCGAGAGCAGCCGCATCCAGCGTGTGAAGCTGCGCCCGCGAGGCATCCGGCAACTTGTGTTGCAGCAGGCGCGTGAAATGCTCCAGCGAACTCTGGTCCTGCGTGTGGGCGACGACCAGAGTCCCTTGCCTGCGGAAATAAACCTCATGACCCTGCAAGGCCATGTCGGCAACCCACTCTGGCCACAGTTCAAGCGAACGGTTGCCCATGGCAAAGACTTCGTCGTCAGCCACCGCCAGCTCGGCCAGCGGCGAGAGCATGGCCGCCGCTGTCATGGAGGCGGTGTTGATGTCGCCGCGCTGTCGCGCATCAAACAGGCTCACGCGGCACCCGGCACGTAAAAGCCGCCAGGCCAGTGTGCGACCAGCCAGGCCCGCACCTGCGATGCCGACGTGAAGTTTTCTCATGTTTGTTGCGCGATCACTTTCAGGAATAAATCTCGCTGCCGCCCTCGCGGAACTCTTTGGCCTTTTCTTCAAAGCCAGTATCTACCTGCTTGATGGCAATCACACCGGGCGTTGTCGCAAGCGTTGTCGTTTCGGGGTTAAGGCGTGCAAACTCGCGCACCTCCTGCGATATTTTCATCGAACAGAACTTCGGTCCGCACATGGAGCAAAAATGCGCCACCTTGGCGTTTTCTTTCGGCAGGGTTTCATCGTGGTAGGCCATTGCCGTGTCCGGGTCAATGGCCAGGCGGAACTGGTCTTCCCAACGGAACTCGAAACGCGCCTTGCTGACCGCGTTGTCCCACATCTGCGCCCCCGGGTAACCCTTGGCCAGGTCGCCGGCATGCGCGGCAATCTTGTACGCAATCAGGCCCTGCTTGACGTCGTCACGGTTAGGCAGGCCCAGGTGTTCCTTTGGCGTGACGTAACAAAGCATGGCCGTGCCGTACCAGCCTATGTTGGCAGCACCCATGGCAGACGAGATGTGGTCGTAACCCGGCGAGATGTCCGTGATCAGCGGGCCGAGCGTGTAGAAAGGCGCTTCAAAGCAGGCCTCAAGCTGCTTCTCGACGTTTTCTTTCACCAGCTGCAGCGGCACATGGCCAGGGCCTTCAATCATGACCTGGACATCGTGTTTCCACGCAATCTGCGTGAGCTCACCGAGCGTGTGCAGTTCGGCAAACTGCGCTTCGTCGTTGGCGTCGGCGATGGAGCCAGGACGCAGGCCGTCACCCAGCGAGAAGCACACGTCGTAGGCCTTCATGATCTCGCAGATCTCGTCAAAGCGTTCGTAGAGAAAGCTTTCCTTGTGGTGCGACAGGCACCACTTGGCCATGATGGAACCGCCGCGCGAGACGATGCCGGTCAGGCGGTTGGCCGTCAGCGGCACATACGCCAGGCGCACACCGGCATGAATGGTGAAGTAGTCCACACCCTGCTCTGCCTGCTCTATCAGCGTGTCGCGGAAGATCTCCCATGTCAGGTCTTCGGCCTTGCCGTTTACTTTTTCGAGGGCCTGGTAAATCGGCACCGTACCAATCGGCACAGGTGAGTTGCGCAAAATCCATTCACGCGTTTCGTGGATGTTCTCGCCAGTCGACAAATCCATCACGGTGTCTGCGCCCCAGCGAATCGACCAGACCAGCTTGTCGACTTCTTC
>JAZKHN010000223.1:0-1980 GCA_040385325.1 Pseudomonadota bacterium | reverse complement strand
GGTCGGCATCGACGGCTTCCTGCACGCTGCCCAGTTCGCGCTGCAGCAGCATCTGCCTTTGCGCGCCCGCAAAGCCTGCGGCATCGGGGTAGAGCACCAGCTTGCCGGTGCTGGTGAAGTCGCAGGCGATGTTTTCCTGATGGCGCATGGTGTCGAAAGCGAAGCGGCTTTCACCGGCCAGTCGCAGCAGTGCGGCCGTGGTGCTGCGTGAGGTGTGGGCGTTGCAGGCCGCCAGAAACTTCAGGCCCCACAGCCACTGGTGCATGTCGGGTTGCGGCCTGATCTTGAGCGGCGACGAGGGCGATAGCAGCAGTTTGGGCAGTTGCCGCCAGATGCCCGGATCGGCCAGCGGCTGCACGTAGGCGTAACTCAGTTGCGCGCCGTTGCCGCCGCTGGCGCCGCTGCCGGGCCGCGCACGGTCGATGACGGTGACATCGTGACCGGCGCGGTTCAGCGCCCAGGCCGTGGCCAGCCCGACGATGCCCGCACCCAGCACACACACCCGCATGACAACCCCTTTTGTTTCAGATGCGGCCACTGTAGGCAATGCCGCGCTTTTTGAACAATGCCGAATGCGAGGCCGCCCATGACCTGAAGTTATGGCCGCAGGGGCCAGGTGCTGGCCATGGGTAATCCATGAGTTTTAGTCATGGCTTTGTCAGCAAAATGAATGACGCTGTGGGCTGCTTGTTCATACACTGGCCCTGCAAACTTTTTCCCAACCACCGACCCATCACTTTTTTCAAGAGGATTTTTATGAAGATCTCGACACTCATGAATGCCGTACTGCTGGGCGCCGGCCTGGCTGCCGTGGCCTCCGGCGCCAGTGCGCAAACGCTGAAAAAAGTGGCTGACGCCAACAAGATCACGGTGTCCTACCGCGAAGCGTCCGTACCCTTCAGCTACCTGATCGGCTCGACCAAGGCGGTCGGCTTTTCGGTCGAGCTGACCGAGGCCATCGTCGACGACGTGCGCAAGAAAACCAAAAAACCGAATCTTGAAGTGGCTTACATGCCGGTGACCTCGCAAAACCGCATCCCGCTGTTGGTCAACGGCACCTATGACATCGAGTGCGGCTCGACCACCAACAACTCGGCGCGCGGCAAGGATGTGCAGTTCGCCATCAGCCATTTCTTTACCGGCACGCGCCTTTTGACCAAGAAGACCTCGGGCGTCAAGAACTACGCCGATCTGGCGAAAAAGACGGTGTCCAGCACCACCGGCACCACCAACGCGCAGGTCATCCGCAAATACAGCGCCGACAAAAACCTCGACATGCAGCTGATTCTCGGCAAGGACCACGACGATTCGCTGCTGCTGGTTGAAAACGACCGCGCTGTGGCCTTCGCGATGGACGACATCCTGCTGTTCGGCCTGATGGCCAACTCGAAGAACCCGGCCTCGCTACAGGTGGTGGGCGATTCGCTGCAGGTCGAGCCCTACGGCTGCATGATCCGCAAGGACGACCCTGAGTTCAAGAAGCTGGTCGACGGCACCATCACCCGCATGATGAAGTCCGGCGAGTTCACCAAGCTGTACACCAAGTGGTTCGAGTCGCCAATCCCACCGAAGGGCGTGAACCTGGGCCTGCCCATGAGCCAGCAGCTCAAGGACAACCTGAAGGCGCTGAGCGACAAGCCGGCGATGTGATTTGATGGCAGCCAGCCTGCCACTGCGCCGGCCTGACGCAAGGCCGCGCAACTCTCCTTAAACCCCAGCGTAAAACCTCATGCCGCGCTTCGCGCGGGCGTGAGCCTGCGCAACGCTCTCTAAAAGGACGGCACAAGATGAACGGAACACGTGTGGTCGGCATCCTCGGCGGCATGGGCCCGGCTGCTGGCGCTGATTTTGCGCGGCTGTTTGTCGCCGCCTGTACCGGGCACATGCAGCGCAGCGGCGTGCCGGTGTCTGATCAGGCCTTCCCGGAGCACTGGCTCGCACAGGTGCCGGTGCCTGATCGCAGCGCGGCCTTGGGTGCGC
>JAZKHN010000222.1:2039-3690 GCA_040385325.1 Pseudomonadota bacterium | reverse complement strand
TCTCGATGACCAGCACCGACAGCCCGGCACTGCCCAGCAGGTTGGCCAGCGTTGCGCCGGTGGGCCCATAACCCACGATGGCCACATCGAACACCCTCGCGCCGCCGGCTTCAGGCACGCTGGTCTTCTTCCATGCGTTTTGCGATTTCGCTTTGCCACTCTTCGCGCGACATGAATTTCGGCAGGCGTTTGGCAATGGCTTCGGCGCGCGCCATGATGGCTTCGTCGGTTTCGGCAAAGTCAATCGGTTCACGCAGCGGCTGATCGCAATACCAGGGTGTGTCCATGAAGATTTCCAGCCTGTTGCCTTCCGGGTCGCGGCAGTAGATGGAAATCGCATTGCCGTGCGTCACCGGATGCATGTCTGATGCGCCGTGGTCCAGCGTGCGCTGGTGAAAGGCACGCAGCGTCTGCAGGTCGGGCACACGAAATGACAGCTGGTTGACGACGTTGAAGGCCATGTCCGCAGGCCGGCCAGTGGCCAGCACGATCTGGTGGTGCTCAGTCGGATCGCGGCTCAAAAACACCAGTTGCACCGGGCCCAGATCGCCGAAGTCGGTCTGCGTGAACTGCAGCGCCTGCTTGTAAAACGCCGCCATCTTCGGCAGGTCGGTCACGTAGATGCCCAGGTGGCTGAATTGCAGGCTCAGGCGGCCAGCTGGTTTTGGGTTTGTCTCCACCATGTCTCCTTCAAAGGGGCTGTTGCAGGTTGATTGTGCCTTGCAAATTTATGTAAATATTATCATATATTGACAATAATCGTGTTTTTATTAAGATTGCATGGTGCAATTTTTATCAAAATATTAAAAGGAGACATCATGAGCAAGCAGTTCAAGCCCCGATTCACGGCTCTTTTCTCATCATTCGCATCAGCGGCAGTCATGCTCTGCGCGCCACTTGCGGTGCAGGCGCAAGACTATCCTTCGAAGCCGGTGCGCATCATCGCGCCCTTTCCCGCAGGCAGCGGTCCCGATGCCAATGCACGCGAGATTGCTGCGGAACTGACCAAAATCCTCGGCCAGACCTTTGTTGTCGAAAACCGCCCAGGCGCCTCCAACATCATCGGCACGGAAGCCGCAGCCCGCGCTGCGCCCGACGGTTATTCGCTCTACATCGGCACAACCAGTTCCTTGTCTGTCGTGCCGCACCTGTTTTCAAAACTGCCCTTCAATGCCGAGAAAGATTTTGCGCCGGTCAGCCTGCTGGGCATCCTCAACACGGGGCTGATTGCCAACCCCAACGTGTCTGCCAAAGACGCGAAGGCACTGATTGCAGAGCTGAAAGCCAAACCTGAATCGGTGTCGGTGGCGACATCGGGAATAGGCAGCTACTCGCACCTGTCAGGCGTGTGGTTCAACGATGCGGCCAAGGTCAAGACCAACCTGGTGCCCTACAACAGCACCAGTCCGTACAACGACTTGCTGGCCGGCCAGGTGCAACTGATGTTTGACGGCCTGCCCGCTGCGGCCGGCCCCATCAGGGGCGGCAAGCTCAAGCTGCTGGCCATCACGGGCAAGGAGCGCCACCCCAGCTTCCCGACCGTGCCGACATTTGCAGAAGCCGGCCTGCCCGACTACGCGCCCATCGCCTGGCAGGGCATTCTTGCCCCCGCAGGCACACCGCAGCCCATCCTCGACAAACTCAGCAATGC
>JAZKHN010000222.1:0-1939 GCA_040385325.1 Pseudomonadota bacterium | reverse complement strand
TCGTCAGCGCGATGTAGCGCGTCATGTCCGGCTCGACGATGCGTGAGGCCTGCAGCCGCCCACTCTTCAGGCCTTCGGCAATCGCATACGGCCCCAGCACGGCGTAGGCGCCGCCCCTTGAAACAATCTCGGTTTGCAAGGTCAGTGAGTCGGCCTCCATCGCGGTGTTGATGGTGATGCCGTTCTGGCGGCCCAGGTCGTCGAGCTGGTCGCGCCAGCTGTTGGGGCGGCAGAACTGAACCAGCGGCAACTGGTCCAGCTTGTTGAAGGCAATGGTCGGCTTGCGTGTCAGCTTGTCGCCCTTGCCGCCGACGAGGTAGGTGTCGGTCTTGATGAGCCAGGTTTCGCCTTCGCGCGGCTGCGCGCCGTGGCGAAAGACGAGGGCCAGATCGACGAGGCCGTTCTCCAGCCAGCTCTCAAGTTGCGAACCCTGGCCTTCGCGCACTACCAGCTTGACCAGCGGAAAGCTCTCCTTCAACCGGTAGTACAGCGTGCTGACGAGCGGATGCGCCGTGGACGGCAGCACGCCTATGCGCACTGTGCCCACGGGCGTGTCCGACGCTTTTTTGATGTCGCTGAACAGCTGGTCGGTGTCTGCCAGCCAGGCGCGCACGCGCGGCATGACCTGCTCTCCGAGCGCTGTCAGCACCACACCGCGCCCGGTGCGCTGAAACAGCCGCCCGCCGCATTCGCGCTCCAGCTCGCTGATCTGCCGGCTGATGTGCGGCTGCGTGGTGCGGTAGAGCAGGGCGGTCTTGGTCAGGCTGCCCAGCTCGGACACGTCGATGAAAAGCTTGAGCGCGGCTTGGTTCATGGGGTGTTAGTTATACCTAATCAGGCATGTCTGAGATACATAGCCTGCAGGTATCTGAATGACTGCTTAAATTTTATACTTTTTGCACAACCCCAACGAACCGGTATTGGGGGAGATGAAGGAGACAAAACCATGAAACTCGTCACGTTCGAAGCGGGCGGCAAAACCAGCTACGGCAGCCTGTCAGGCGACCGCATCACCGACCTCGGCAGCACTTTCGGCCAGCGTTACGCCGACATTCGCGCAGTGCTCGAAGCCGGTGCCCTGCCAGAACTCGCCAAGGCGGCTTCTGCCTCAACAGCAACGCTGGCGCTGTCCGATGTGAAGCTGCTGCCCGTCATCACCAACCCGCAAAAAATCTTCTGCGTCGGCCTGAACTACAAGACCCACGTGGCTGAGACCAAACGTACGGATTCAGACTACCCGGCCATCTTCACGCGCTTTGCCGACACGCTGGTGGCGCACGATGCGCCGCTGGTCAAGCCGACCATCACCAAACGTTTCGATTTCGAAGGTGAACTGGCTGTGGTTATTGGCAAGGGTGGCCGCAACATCACGCAGGCCAATGCGCTGGAGCACATTGCCGGTTACGCCTGCTTCAACGATGGCTCGGTGCGTGACTGGCAGCGCCATACCCATCAATGGACGCCGGGCAAAAACTTCCCCGGCACCGGTGCCTTCGGCCCCTGCCTGACCACGCCCGATGAAGTGGGTGACCTCGGTGCGCAGACCATCACCACGCGCCTCAACGGCCAGGTGGTGCAGCAGGCCTCGCTGTCCGACCTCATCTTTACCCTGCCGGTCATCATCGAATACCTCTCCGGCTTCACCCCACTGATGCCCGGCGACGTGATTGCCACCGGCACGCCGGGCGGTGTGGGTGACAGGCGCGAGCCGCCGCTCTACATGTGGGACGGCGATGTCGTCGAGGTCGAGATTTCAAAAATCGGCCTGCTGCGCAACGTGGTGAAGAACGAGGCCTGAGCAGGCCACCCAGACACTTTCAGGAACAAGCATGACAACTCAAACAAAAGCCCCCGGCAACGGGCGGCTTCGCATCGCCGTGGACATTGGCGGCACCTTTACCGACCTGGCCGCTTTTGACGAGGCCAGCGGCGAACTGCT
>JAZKHN010000221.1:3507-6654 GCA_040385325.1 Pseudomonadota bacterium | reverse complement strand
CCGCAGTCGTGGTGAACGTGGATCGCAAGACCCGCAACATCCAGCTGTCGGTCAAGGCCAAGGACAACGCTGACCAGCAGGAAGCCATGGCTTCCCTGAGCCAGCAGTCTTCACGTGACAACGCCGGCCTGACCAACCTCGGCGCACTGCTGCGCGCCAAGATGGACAACGCCGAGAAATAATCGGACTTCAGAAACATGGCGTGCCTGAGCAATCAATGGCACGCCATTTTTCCGTCCCCACATTCTTATGACCCGAAGCGATCTTGTTGAAGAACTGGCTGCACGTTTCAGCCAGCTGACCCACCGTGATGCCGAGTACGCCGTGAAGACCATTCTTGACGCGGTCAGCGACGCGCTCGTGCGCGGGCACAGGATTGAAATTCGTGGTTTTGGCAGCTTCTCTGTCAACAGGCGTCCTCCCCGAATGGGCAGGAATCCGCGTTCAGGTGAAAGCGTCGCCATTCCGGAAAAGCGGGTACCGCACTTCAAGCCGGGCAAAGCCCTGCGCGAAGCAGTCGACGCACGTACCCAGGAATTGCTGACGGCACAGGCGCCGAAATAGCCGGCTGCGCAAGGCGCTGGCTACAATTGAGATGGAAACTCCGGGAGCCAGACCAATTGAAATACCTGATGTGGCTGCTTAAGGCAGCCATTTTTTTTACGCTCTTCGCATTCGCGCTGAACAACCAGCAAGCCGTTGCTGTGCATTTCTTTTTCGGCACGCTGTGGAAGGCGCCCCTTGTACTGGTGGTTCTGGCTGCGTTCAGTTGCGGGCTGGCATTGGGCGTACTGATGATGATCCCGCGCTGGTGGCGGAAACGACAGATGTCCCGAATGCACCCGGTCATCAATGCATCCACTCCGGACAATGCGGTGTCGTCAAGTGCACCCTCTGACACCCTGAACAGCGTCCCGCGCCATGGACTTTGATTTCACCTGGATACTGCTGGGCCTTCCGGTCGCCTTCACGCTGGGCTGGCTGGCCTCGCGCATTGACCTCAGGCAGCTCCGCATCGAAAACCGCCAGGCACCCAAGGCGTATTTTCGGGGCCTGAATTTTCTGTTGAATGAGCAACAGGACCAGGCCATAGACGCCTTCATTGAAGCCGTACAAAACGACCCCGACACCTCGGAACTCCACTTTGCGCTGGGCAACCTCTTCCGGCGGCGTGGTGAATATGAACGCGCTGTACGCGTGCACGAACATTTGATGTCACGAGGAGACCTCGCCCAGCCCGAGCGCGATCGTGCACAACACGCGCTGGCACTCGATTTTCTGAAAGCCGGCCTGCTGGACCGCGCAGAGCTGGCCCTGCGCAAGCTCGAAGGCACCAGCTACGAAGAAGAGGCCCGTCTTGCGCTCTTGTCCATCTACGAACGTTCACGCGACTGGCAACACGCCAGCGAAATTGCAAGCAAACTTGACAGTGACAGCCACGGCAGTTTCAGCGGCAGGCAGGCGCACTACCTGTGCGAGCAGGCAGCTACGGCCATCGCCTCCGGTGATGCAGACAAGGCCGGGGAAATCCTGAAAACAGCGTGTGAACTTGCGCCCTCCCTCGCGCGGCCACTGATAGACCTGGCCAAACTTCATCACCAGCGCGGGGATCACGCCGCAGCGCTCGACGCATTGCGCCGGCTCGAGAAAACCGCGCCCCAGGCCCTGCCGCTTGCAGCAAGCCTGCTCGTCAACATCGCCCAGAACAAGAACCTGCAGTTGCCTGTCATGGACCTGCTCAAGGCCCACTACGCAACCATGCCGTCGGTGGACATCCTTGAGGCCATCGTGCGGCTGGACGATGAGCCGCACTCGGCACGTGCCTGGTATATCCGTCACCTGGAGCGCGAACCCTCACTGGTCGCCGCATCGCGGTGGATTGCGGATGAAGCACTCGGCACCGAGCACAACCACAAGCTGGTCCAGCGAGCACTGGACCAGGCCACCAAACCACTGATGCGTTACCGCTGTGCCGCCTGCGGTTTTGAAGCCACGCAGCACTTCTGGCATTGCCCCGGTTGCCAGGCATGGGACAGCTACCCCGCACGCCGAGTAGAAGAACTGTAGCTCGCCTCCTGAATCAGCCCTACTGACATGACATTCTCAAAAGAAAAAATATCGTCTGCCCGTGTACTCGTCGTCGGCGATGCCATGCTGGACCGTTACTGGTACGGCGCGGTGGACCGCATTTCCCCCGAAGCTCCGGTGCCTGTCGTGCGCATCTCGCACACGGAAGAACGCGTGGGCGGCGCGGCCAACGTGGCGTCGAATATCGTTTCAATTGGTGCGCAGGCATCCTTGCTGACGGTCGTCGGTGACGACGAAGCAAGCCATCAGCTCGAAGCGCTTGTGGCCAAAACCGGCATCACGCCCCACTTCGGTCGCGATGCCCGACTCAAGACCACCGTCAAATTGCGCGTCATCGGCCGCCAGCAGCAGCTGATACGGCTGGACTTCGAAAACACACCTGAAAACGAGGTTCTGGCCTCCCAGTCCGCCACGTTTGAAAAGCTGTACCCACAGCACGGCGCGGTGCTTTTTTCAGACTACGGCAAAGGCGGCCTCGCCCACATCCAGCTCATGATCGAGCAGGCACGCGCCACCGGCAAGGTAGTGCTGGTCGACCCCAAGGGTTCCGACTACACGCGCTACCAGAACGCCACCGTCATCACACCCAACCGCGCCGAGCTTGAGCAGGTCATAGGCCACTGGCGCGATGAAGCAGACCTTCAGGCCAAGGCGCAAAACCTCCGCACATCTCTCAAGCTGGACTCGCTGTTGCTCACGCGTGCCGAGGCGGGCATGACCCTGTTTGACGACGCTGGCTTTTTGCATGTACCGGCGGTCGCACGTGAAGTGTTCGACGTCACAGGCGCGGGCGACACCGTGATCGCCACACTCGCCGCCATGGCTGCCGCCGGCATGAGCCTGCGTGACGCGGTGCCGGTTGCCAATCGCGCGGGCGGCATCGTCGTCGGCAAGTTTGGAACGGCCACCGTTAGCTACGACGAGTTGTTTGCAGCGAACTGAAGATAGACACCAGGACATATCCATCATGAAAATAGTTGTGACCGGCGCTGCAGGTTTTATAGGCAGCAATATCATCCAGGGCCTGAACGCACGGGGCATCGACGACATCATTGCCGT
>JAZKHN010000221.1:0-3407 GCA_040385325.1 Pseudomonadota bacterium | reverse complement strand
GGCTACTCCAAGCTTCTGTTCGACCAGCGCCTGCGCCGCGAGCTGGGTGCCAGATTTGAGAATGCCGCCACCCAGGTCGCCGGCTTCCGCTATTTCAACGTGTACGGCCCGCGTGAGCAGCACAAGGGCCGCATGGCCAGCGTGGCGTTCCACCAGTTCAACCAGTTCCGTGCCGATGGCAAGGTCAAGCTGTTCGGTGAGTACGGTGGCTACGGCCCGGGTGCGCAGATGCGCGATTTTGTTTTTATCGACGATGTCGTCGCGGTCAATCTCTGGTTTCTCGACAACCCGCAGGCATCGGGCATCTTCAACCTCGGCACCGGACAGGCCCAGCCCTTCAATGACGTCGCATTGACGGTGGTGAACACCTTGCGCCAGTCGCAGGGCGAGGTGGCGCTCAGTCTTGAAGAGGCGACCCGCGGCGGCATGATCGACTACGTGCCCTTCCCCCAGGCGCTGGCCGGCAAATACCAGTGCTACACGCAGGCAGACCTGAGCGCCCTGCGCGCGGTGGGTTGCAAACACCTGTTTTCAAATGTGCAGAGCGGTGTTGCGTCGTACATGAAAAGCCTGGGGCAAACGAACGTCTAGGGTTTTCCCTTTCGGGCGCTGCGAGAAGTTGGTCAACGCCCTGCCAAAGCCAGCCGTTAAACAGGTTCACCTTTTTCAGGTGATTCCTGCAGCTTTCCAATCCAAATTATTGAGGAGTCTTCATATGTTCAAAAAAGTACTGGCGTTTTTCGCCGCCATGTCCCTTGTCGCCGCTTTTGCAGCTGTTGACGTCAACAAGGCCACCGAGGCTGAACTCGACTCGGTCAAGGGCATCGGCCCGGTTACCAGCAAGCTCATCATGTCCGAGCGCAAAAAAGGCGAATTCAAGAACTGGGAGGACTTCATCACCCGCGTCAAGGGTGTCGGCGACAAGTCTGCAGCCAAGTTCTCGGCCGAAGGCCTGACTGTCAGCGGCTCTGCCTACAAGGGTGCCAGCGCCACTGAAGCCAAGGCCAAAGTGACCGCCGAAGCGAAAGCCGACAAAAAGGCCGACAAACCTGTCGCCGAAAAAGCCAAGGACGCAGCTGTTGCCACCAAGGACGCCGTCAAGGGTGCCGCTGTCGCGACCAAAGACGCTGTGAAAGAAACCGCCAAGGACGTCAAGACCGCAGTGACCGACAAGAAGGACACCAAGGCCAAGGTTGAAGTGAAGGCAGAAGCCAAAGCCGACGCAGCCAAGCCAGCCGCCAGCGCCGCCAAGAAGTAATTCACGGTCAAGACAGCAAAAACCCGCCTCTGGCGGGTTTTTTTATGTGCGCATTCATAGAAGGCGCTGACCTCCTATTCGCATCAAAAAGCGACAAAACAGCTAATATAGCTATTACAGCTGTTTTCAGGACTTTTAAAAGCGGCTGTTTTCAGTGGTCAGGCCTTCCAAAATGGCCCAAAAAGGCCTTTTTAGGTGCCGAATTGGCCCCCAGACCAATAGATACGTGCGTGAGCAGCTATGTATTTAATAGCATATACCGCTCTTCACCCTGGCACTTCACCCGACATCACATCAACGCCAGCATGTCCGTGACGCCGATATCCACACCCGTCTGGGTCAACAGTGTGATCACCTGGCTGCGGTGATGGGTCTGATGGTTGAAAAGGTGGGTCATCGCCTGCCAGGCCGGGTGGTCGCGGCGTGTTCCCTTTGAATTGCTATAGCCCATCATCATCTGCGGGTAGTCGGCGGGCATGACGACCGTCCAGCGCTCGATGGCGTCATCAAGCTGCGCCCGCTTGGTCTTCAGGGCTGCCCAGTCATCAAACGGCACCATGTCCAGCTCGTAGGCTTCCGGAACCTCTATCAAATCGCCTTCCAGCATTTCAAAACGCAAACCGTTGTCAGCGCCCGAGCGTGCGAAGCGACGCAGCCAAATCTGGTCAGTCACCACAATGTGGTTCAGTGTGCGGTGGATGGAACCGAAGAACGCGCCCCTGTCCTGCTTTCGCTCATCATCTGACAGCTGTTCGCAGGCGGCATACATGCGTTCGTTGATCCAGCGGTTGTATCTGGCATGGAAGCGGTAGAGCTCAAGAAAGTCGTGGGGCATTCCCGCGATTGTCTGAATTTTTCCCGCTGGCGGCAATGCCGGGCAGTGCGTCGCTGAAGAGCGGGTCCAGCCTGGCTATCTGACCTGCTGCATGCTTTTGCCCCACCTCGCGTGCGAGACATTGAAAGATATCAGCCCGTATCAGCCACAACTCGACAGCCGAGCCGGCATGTTTGACCAGGTCCTCAATCCGCAGGCGGCTGGCTTCGGCGCATGAGGCCACAGCCAGCAGCATGACGCGCCGTATATTGTCCAGATCAATCTCTGGGGCGGCCGGCAGCAGGTCATGGCCGCCATCTGCGTTGTCAAAGCGCGGGCCGGTTCCAAACCAGCGCTGAATCAGTGAAGCTCTTTCCATACCGCTCTCCCCGTTTGTTGTCAGGCCGTACCGAAACCGCCACCGCCAGGTGTGTGAATCTCGAACACATCGCCCGGCAGCATGTCTGCCTGCCCGATATGGCCCAGCGACTCGGTCCGCCCGTCAGAGCGCAGCACCACGTTTTTGCCGACTTCGCCCGGCTTGCCGCCGGCCATGCCAAATGCACCATGCAGACGGCCATTGGACAAAATGCTGGCCGTCATGGGCTCCAGGAAGCGCACTCGGCGCACACTGCCATTACCGCCACGCCAGCGCCCTGCACCACCCGAGCCTTCGCGAATTTCATAGCTTTCCAGCCGCACCGGGAAACGGAATTCCAGCACCTCGGGGTCTGTCAGCCGTGAGTTGGTCATGTGCGTCTGCACCACCGATGTCCCGTTGAAGCCGGACAGCACCTTGCCCGCAGCATCAACCACACCACCGGCGCCCGAACCACCTGAAATGGTTTCGTAATACTGGTGGCGCTGGTTGCCAAAAGTGAAGTTGTTCATCGTGCACTGGCTGGCCGCCATCACACCCAGCGCGCCGTAAAGCGCGTTGGTGATGCAGGTCGAGGTTTCCACATTACCGGCCACCACCGACGCCGGCGGGTTCGGATTGAGCATGGACCCGGCCGGGATGATGACCTTGAGCGGCTTCAGGCAACCGGCGTTGAGCGGAATGTCGTCATCGACCAGCGTGCGAAAGACATACAGCACAGCCGCCATGCACACGGCCGTCGGCGCGTTGAAATTGTTGGTCTGCTGCTCAGATGTGCCGGTGAAGTCGATCTCGGCGCTGCGGTTTTTTGTGTCCACACGAATCGCCACCCTGATCTGCGCGCCGTTATCCAGCGGCAGGGTGAAGTCGCCGTTCTTCAATTTGGTGATAACCCGGCGCACAGACTCTTCTGCGTTGTCCTGCACATGGCGCATGTAAGCCAGCACCACCTCCAG
>JAZKHN010000220.1:0-14372 GCA_040385325.1 Pseudomonadota bacterium | reverse complement strand
AGGCGCCTGGCAACCGTCTGGTCCAGCGCGTTGATCTTTGGCTCTACCGTGCCTTTGGTGTCAGCGAGCAATTTCTCTAGCAATGCCTTTTGCATGTCACCGCCCAGCTGCTGGTATTTGTTGTAGACCGGTGACTCCAGAAAATCAGCCAGCTGCTTGAGTTCGGCTTCACTGAACTTTTCTTCAAGCAGGGTGCCGACAGTGCCTGGCGCGAGTCTGGTGGCACGGTCTCGCACAAAGGGGACCGATTCATCCAGGTACTTTTTGACATCGGCCTGTATGGACTTGCCGACGGCCTCGCGCTTTTCCGCGGCGACGCTGGTCATGAGAACCTGGTCTGCGCGGTCCAGGACTGCAAGGGCGGGGCGCTCGGCCATGGCTGCCGCCATGGCATCAATGCCAGGTTGCTGCAATTTGAGGATGCGGGCGACCAGCGGTTTTTTGGCTGCAGATGGCTGCGCCTGTACTGCGAAGAAGGGAAGGCAAAGCGCCAGCGCTATGAGGGTTTTTTTGTTCATAACGCATCTTAGCGCCCGCTACCACAAGGCTTGTTACACCTTGTACAAAGCTGCCAGGTCACACAGGGTTAAAGCGGCAAACCGACGTAATTCTCGGCCAGCGAAGTGGACGCCGCCTGCGAATTCACAAGGTAGTCGAGTTCGGCTTCCTGTATCTTTTGACCGAAGCCGCCTGTGTCCGGAAAGCGATGCAAAAGAGACGTGAGCCACCACGAGAACCGCTCAGCCCGCCAGATCCGGCGCAGGCAGCGCTCGGAATAGCTGTCTATGCCGGCATCCGTCTTCTCGTTGTAGTGCTCAATGAAGGCGCTGGAGAGGTATTTCACATCAGAAGCTGCCAGGTTCAGGCCTTTGGCACCGGTGGGCGGCACGATGTGTGCGGCGTCGCCTGCAAGAAACAGGCTGCCGAAACGCATGGGCTCGGCAACAAAGCTGCGCAGCGGCGCAATGCTTTTTTCAATCGAAGGCCCGGTGATGATGCGTGAGGCGAGGTCGGGGTCCAGCCGGCGGCGAATCTCGTCCCAGAAGACGTCGTCCGTCCACTTTTCGATCTTGTCGTCCAGCGGGCACTGCACGTAGTAGCGGCTGCGCGTGAGGCTGCGCATGGAGCACAACGCAAAGCCCCGCTCGCTGTTGGCGTAAACGATGGCGTGCGGTGAAACCGGCGGCACGTCAGCGAGGATGCCCAGCCAGCCGAACGGGTACACACGCTCAAACTCGGTGATGGAGTCCTTGGGCACACTGGCCCGGCACACACCGTGAAAGCCGTCGCATCCGGCGATGAAGTCGCAGGCCAGCTCATGGTGCTGGCCATCCTTGACGTAGCGCACCCTTGGCTGTTTGCTGTCGAAGTCATGAATGCTGACGTCGCCGGCTTCGTAGATCGTGGTGAGGCCGGCTGCTTCACGGGCATCCATCAGGTCGCGAGTCAGTTCGGTCTGCCCGTACGCTGTGACAACCTTGCCCCCCGTCAGGCCATGCACGTCAATGCTGTGGCGCTGGTTTTTAAAGCCGATGTCAATGCTGTGGTGCACCGTGCCTTCAAGCCTGAGGCGGGCATCGGCACCTGCCTCCTTGAGCAGGTCAACAGTGATCTGCTCAAGAATGCCTGCGCGTATGCGCCCAAGGACGTAGTCGCCGCTTTGCCGCTCGATGATGATGTTGTCTATGCCTGCCTTGTGAAGCAGTGCGCCGAGCAGAAGGCCTGAGGGGCCGGCTCCGATGATGGCAACCTGGGTACGCATGTCTGTCTCCGTTAGGGAATTTCCATAAAACCGTTTTTCGGGCGAATTGCGTCGTTGCGCGGTGCTCGAAACCCTCATGAGGTTTTTGGGGTCAGAGCCCAAATTCATCGAGCCTCCGGCGCGCCCTGGGGTGCATTGCGGTGCACTGCAATGAAATTGGTGTCTGACCCCAATAACCTTCCTGCGCTCCGGGCGCCTCGCACTTCATCCCGAAATTCCGTGTTTCTGGAATTTCCCGGTTCTGTCGATGCATGAGCTTAAGCTTTGCAACCATTCAAAGGCATATCGCGAAGAAACACCTGTGCGATGATAAGCATCTATGCGCGATCATCGCGCAGTGAGTGTTCTGTATGACCATCGCAAAAGCAGATTTCATTGAAGGCATGGCCAAGGGCATGGCGGTGCTGGAGAGTTTTGACACCGAGCGACAGCGGCTGAACGCCACGCTGGCCGCGCAGCGTGCGGGCATCACCCGCGCCGCGGCCAGGCGCCACCTGTTGACGCTGGCGCATCTGGGCTACCTTGAGAGCGAAGACGGCTACTACTGGCTGTCGCCCAAGGTACTGCGTTTCTCGGGCAGCTACCTGGCCTCGGCCCGCTTGCCGCGCGTACTGCAACCCACGCTCAATCGCCTGGCGGCACAAACACAGCAGTCTTTTTCAGGTGTGGTGCTGGATGCAGACCAGGTGGTGATCGTGGCGCGCAGCGTCGGCGCCGGCTCGAGCTACCCTGACAAACCCCAGTCTGCAGCACCCCGCGTGCTGGCTTATGGACTGCATCTCGGTGCGCGCCTGCCTGCGCATGCCACGTCAACGGGGCGAATGCTGCTGGCATGCCTGCCGCGTAACGAGTTCTCGAACTGGATCAAAACTCACGAACTGCCGCGGCTGACGCCGCACACCATCACCGACAGCAAAACCTTGCGTGCGCTTGTCACCGAGGCGAGAGGGCAGGACTGGTGTGTGGCCAGGCAGGAGCATGAACTGGGCGTGTTCGCGCTGGCAGTGCCGTTGCGCAACATGCGCGGTGTGACGGTGGCTGCGCTCAACGTGGTGACTACGCCCGAGCGGCTGGAATTGCCTGCGATGCAGCGTGACCTGTTGCCGCTGTTGCTGGATGCAGCCCGGGAAATGCGGTCGTTGCTGTAGCGTACTACCAGCTGTCCGCCTTATGCGGGGGACTCATCAATCGTAAAGAAAAAAGTCGCACCCTGATCTGGCGCGGATTCCGCGCGTATGCTTCCGCCGTGCCTGGCGATGACGCGCGCGACTGTGGCCAGGCCAATGCCGGTTCCTGCGTACTCCAGGGCATCATGCAGGCGCTGGAAGGTGCCGAACAGCTTGCCGGCATATGCCATATCGAAACCGGCGCCATTGTCCCGCACGAAAAACTCGCCGCTGGGCGCCAACTGGCCGACCGTAATTTCAGTCTGCGCCTTGCGCGCGCTGAATTTCCAGGCATTGCCCAGGAGGTTCTCCATCACGGCCCGTATAAGCCGGCTGTCGCCGTATAGCTGAAGGCCGGGCTGCACCTGCAGCTTTGCCGGCCTCTGCGCTTCCTTTGACTGGAACTCCCCGAGTATTTCCCCGCACATGGCACTGAGGTCTATCTGCTCATGCTGCATGGCCTGTCGGGAGAACTGGGCCAGCGACAGCATGCCTTCGATCAATTGCCCCATCTGGCTTATTCCGGACTGGATGCGGGTGAGGTAATTTTGAATGCGCTCATCTGTCTGGCTTGCCAGCCGCTTTGCCAGCAGGCGGCTGAAACCGTCAATGGTTGTCAGTGGCGCCCGCAGGTCATGCGACACGGAGTACGAAAAAGCTTCAAGCTCCTGATTGGACAGCCGCAGGGCGGCCTCAATGGCTTTGGGCGCGGTGACGTCCACGTCAATACCAACCCAGAATGTCACCTCGCCTTGCTGATTGAGGACGGGGGAGGCCTGGTAGGACATGGTGTGGTAACTGCCATTTTTTGCGCGCATGCGCCTGAGCCCGGTGAAGAGGCTGAGGGTCTTGCTGGCATGCCGCCAGTTTTGCGTGACCTCGCCACGGTCGTCCCTGTGCACCAGTTCAAGCCATGCAAGTCCATGCCACTCCGGCGGTGATCCACCGAACATCTGATACCAGGCCCGGCTGAAAAAGGTCGCGTGACCGTTGGTATCCACAGTCCAGATCGGCTGGGGTGCCTGCTCGGCAAGCGTGCGAAAGAGGGCTTCCTGGCGAGCCAGCGCCAGTGTGCGCTGCGTTATCTTTTCTTCCAGTCCCGTGTTGAGCTCGCGCACCTGCACCAGCAGTCTGAGGTTATCCAGCGCTGTGGAGGCCAGCTGCACAAGCTCCGTCACAACGTACGTGTCCTCCTGGCTGAATTTGCCGCCGACCCTGGCGGACAGCACAAGGCTGCCTATGGCCGCACCATCGCGCGTGGTCAGTGGGACATTCAGGGTGCCGCCATCTGCCATGGCCGAGTGACCGTCTGCAGCCGAGGTCGCAACGATATCTCCCTGCCTTGACGGGTCTTCACGAAGCATTGCCACCGCACCGGCTGCATCAACGATGCTTCTTGCCTGGGACGCCAGTTCCTGCAGCATCGTTTCGGGTGTCTGGCACCTGGTGATGACCTGTGCCGCCTCCGTGGCATGTTGCAGCGTCGAAAGGTAGGCCTGCAGTTTTTGCCCGGTAGTCACTCGCGTGGTGATGTCCTGTTGCGCCCCCTGCAGTCGGGTGATGTTTCCGCCTGCATCACGCACCGCCTGCCCGATGGAGCGCACCCAGACCGTCCGTCCGGGCGAGGTAAGCATCTTGACTTCGAGGTCGAAGGGCACGCCCTGGCTTGCGCAGGCCTCCAGTGCATGGCGGGTCGGTTCGCGAAACTCCAGGAAGCACATGCCGATGATGGAGTCCAGGGAGGGCGAGCAGCCCGGTGGAAGCTCGAGCATTCTGGATGCTTCATCTGACCAGGTGATATGTTGTGTGGCTATGTCCACCATCCAGCCGCCCATCTGTGAAAGCTGGCCTGCCATGCGCAGCAAATCGGTTTGGGACTTTAGCCGGGCCTCGGCCTGCTTGAGGTCATCAATGTCTGTCGAGGTTCCGTACCAGGAGATGATCTTTTCCTGATCATCGCGATTGGGGACTGCGCGCAGCAGGCGCCAGCGGTAGCTGCCATCCTTTGTAAGCAGGCGGTGTTCATGCTCAATTGCCAGACCGTGGCTGGCCCGCTGCTTCATGGTTTCAAGCATATTGACGCGGTCCTCATCGTGTACAAGCGCGATCCACTCTCCGCTGATGGCCTTTTCGGGCGGGTGCCCGGTCGTCTTGAACCACTGGTCGCTGACATACCGGATACGGCCATGCTCGTCACTGATGTAGACGATTTGCGGCATGGCCTGGGCGAGTTGACGAAAGCGTGACTCCGTGCGCTGCCGGCGGCGTGCCTGACGGATCAACTGCATGGACAGCAGCGTGAGTCCGATCATGGCCAGCGCCCATATCACGGTTGCAAGCCTTGCAAAACGCGTCCACGCCACCAGCATGTGCGATTCCAGGGAAGCCACAGAAATGACAAGGTCGGGGTAGGGCCCCAGCACGCGATAGGCCGCGATGCGCTCGCCCGAACCGATGCTGCTGGTAAAGGAAAAAACACCTTGCGGGTTTTTCGGCAGCCATTGGGAAAACAGCGGCAGCGCGGCGAAGGACCTGCCCATGGCCTGGTCGTCCGCAGGACTGCGCATCATCAATGTGCCGTCTGTTCTGAAAAGAACGATGGACCCGCCTTCACCCAGATCCACGGAATGCCAGATCCTGTCGAAATAGGAGGGTTCAAGGGCTGCCGCCATAACCCCCAAAAACTCTCCCTTTGCGGAATGAACAGGCCTTGAGACGCTGATCAGCCATGTGCCGACGGACCTGCTGCGCACAGGCGCACTCAAGTGGACGCCGGCGGACTCTTTATGTTGCTGGTGAAACCTGAAGTATTCGCGGTCTGAGAGGTCAATGCCGATGTTGCCAACGTCAGAGTCGAATGCAATTCGCCCGGCTGAATCAAGCATCCAGATCGCGCGTACAAACGGAATTTCCTTCAACTCGCTGCGCAGCATGGCACGTGCAGACTCTTCGGTGAGTTGCTTGCCGGCCTCCTGCAGCTTCATGCGGGTGATGGCCAGTTCCAGGCGCTGGTCAACGGCCTGGATTGTCCTGCTTGTCTCGTCTTCCATCACGTGGGCCAGCGAGCGGATGATGGTTTCGCCTGTGCGAAGGGCTTCGCCACGCAGATAAAACAGGGCCGCTGTCAGACCGCAGCCGGTTACCAGAATCAGTGTCGCAGCCAGCCAGACAATGGGGTGCCTGTTATACGCCTCGGAGGCGGCCGGGAATTGCGATTGGCCAGTTTCGGCGTCAAGTCCTGGGAACCAGCGCATCTGGGCGACCTTTCAGTTGCAGCGACCCTGTTGCCTTTGGATGGCTCTTCAGGTTGCAGCAATTGATAATGCCACACGGTCAGGTAATTGTCGATTCCGTAACGGCCTTCCCGCCGTGACCTTCAAACGCCGAGATATTGCTGCAGCAACTCCGGCTTCGCATGCAACTCTGGCGAGGTGCCCTCAAACACCACCTCACCCTTGACCAGAATGACATTGCGGTCAGTGATCTGGGTCACGTGCTTCCAGTTCTTGTCGACGATGACGCTGCTGATGCCGGTCTCACGTATCAGTGCGCAGATGCGCCAGATGTCCCGGGCAATCAGCGGCGCCAGGCCTTCGGTCGCTTCATCCAGAATCAGCACATCCGGGTTGGTCATCAGCGCGCGTCCAATTGTCAGCATCTGCTGCTCGCCACCGCTGAGTTGCTGCCCACCGTGGCCCAGTCGCTCTTTCAGGCGGGGGAAGGTGTCAAGCACGCGGTCATAGGTCCAGTCGCGCTGGCCCTTTGTGCCCGCACGCGCTGCCATCTTGAGGTTTTCAACCACGCTCAGGTTGCCGAAGATGCCCCGGCCTTCGGGGACGTAAGCGATGCCCAGCCGTGCAACCTCATAGGGTGCAGCGCCCATCATGGATTTGCCGGTGATGGTGATGGCGCCCGAGCGCGGTTTGACCAGGCCCATGATGCTTTTGAGCAGGGTGCTTTTGCCCATGCCGTTGCGGCCCATCAGGCCAATCGTTTCGCCGCGCGCAACGTGGAAATCAATGCCGCGCAGGATGTGGCTGGCGCCGTAATAGGTGTTGACGCCTTTCGCGTCAATCATCAGTTCCTGGGCCATCAGTGTTCCTCCCCGAGGTAGGCGGCTTGCACCCCGGCATCTGCGCGAATTTGTGCCGGCGTGCCGCTGGCAATCACCTGGCCGTTGACCATCACGGTCAGTTTGTCGGCGAGTGTGAAGACCGCGTCCATGTCATGTTCGACAAGCAAAATTCCGTGGTCTTTCTTGATGTTGAGCAGCAGGGTGACCATACGTTCAGCTTCGGCCACGCCCATGCCGGCCAGCGGCTCGTCGAGCAGCAGCACCTGCGGCTCGGTGGCCAGCGTCATGGCGATTTCCAGCTGGCGCTGCTCGCCATGGCTGATGGTGCCGGCGATGCTGTTCCTGCGTGATGTCAGACCGGCCAGCTCAAGCGCTTTTTCCGCGCGTTCGTTGATGGATGCAAACTTGCCGGCGCGCTTGAGCCAGTGGGCTGCAAAGGGCTGGCGGGACTGCGCGGCAAGCCGCACGTTTTCCCAGACGCTGAAGGGCAAAAAGATATTGGTCTTCTGGTAACTGCGGCCAAGGCCCTGGCCTGAAATTTTCTCGGGCTTCCAGCCTGTAATGTTGATGCCGCCCAGCATCACCGAACCGGAGCTCAAGGGCAGGTCGCCCGAGAGCAGGTTGGTCAATGTTGATTTGCCTGCGCCGTTGGGGCCAATGACCGCGTGGATGTGGTTGCGCATCAGGTCCACCGACACATCATTGACGGCGGCCAGTCCGCCAAAACGCTTGACCAGGTTCTTTGCCGAAAGCAGGACTTCACTCATGACCGGCCTCCGCTGTGTCACTGCCGGTGTTCTTTCGTTTCATGAGTTTTTCAGCAATACCCAGGATGCCGCGCGGCGCAAAAATCACCAGCAGCACGATGAAGAGGCCCATCCAGAGCTGCCAGTGCTTGCCGAGGTTGACATTGCCGACCTGCGGCAAATCCTTGAACACATGCAGCAGATATTCAAAACCGAAGGCGCCCACGATGGCGCCGGCGAAGTTGCCCATGCCGCCCAGGATCACCATCATGATGACGTGCGCACTCATGTGAAAGCCCATCAGCTCGGGGTTGATGTAGCCCGTCTGTACGCCCCATAGATAGCCCGCCAGCCCGGCCAGCGCGCCTGCGAGCGTGAACGCTGTGAGCTTGTAGCCAAAGCTGCCGTAACCCATGGCGCGCATGCGGTGCTCGTTGACGCGTATGCCAGCCAGCGTGCGGCCAAACGGGCTCCACAGCAGGCGGCGCAAGAATGCGTACACAAGCAGCAGTGCAGCCAGGGTGAAGTAGTACAGCGTGAGCTTGTTGTCGAGGTCAAACGGCACCCAGCCGAAGATGGCCGTACTGGGTTTGAAGTTGATGTACAGGCCGTCAGAGCCGCCGAGCACCTTGTTGTCGAAGAAGAGATAGAACACCATCTGCGCAAACGCCATGGTGACCATGATGAAGTAGATGCTGGTGGTGCGCACCACAAAAAAGCCGATGATGAGCGCGGCGAGACCCGCAGCCAGCACGGCGACTGGTAGCGTCCACCACAGGCTGACGGCCTGGTCTTGCGGCGTGAGGAAGGCCAGGGCATAACCCGCCAGCCCGAAGTAAGCGGCATGGCCCAGCGACACCAGGCCGGTGACGCCCTGCAGCAGGTCCAGGCTCATGGCAAAGATCGCCATGATCATCATGCGCGTGACCATCTGCGTATAGAAGTCGGTGCCGACGAAAGGGAAGGCGACGAGCGCGATTAACGCCAGGCCCAGTGTGACCTGCACGCCGCGCGGCAGGATTTCGAGATTTGCTTGCGCGCTCATGAAAAATTTCCAAACCGGGCGCAGGCAATTTTCCGACGGGCCGCCCCTAGGAAAATTAGCCCCCTCGGGGGGCAGCGCATTACACGAAGTGAAAAGCGTGGGGGCCAGGAAGTCATTGCTTGAAGAGCCCTTCAGGTTTCCACAGCAACACAGCTGCCATGAGCATGTACACCAGCATGCCGGCCACGGAGGGCAGCAGCACCTTGCCGAAGGTGTCGACCAGCCCGACCAGCAAAGCCGAGATGAGTGCGCCGCGCACCGATCCGATGCCGCCGATCACGACAACCACAAAACACATGATGAGCACCTGCGATCCCATGTTGGGGTAGACGCTGGCAATCGGCGAGGCAATCATGCCGGCAATCGCGGCGAGGCCGACGCCGAGTGCAAACACCACGGCGTGAATCAGTTTGATGTTGATGCCCAGCGATTCCGCCATGTCGCGGTTGAAGGCGCCAGCGCGAATCTTCATGCCAAGCCGGGTTTTGGAGATCAGGAGATACAGGCCAATGGCCAGGGCGATACACACCGCGGACATGAAGAGGCGGTAGACGGGGTAGGACAGGTTGTCGGTCAGCGGGATGGACGCGCCGAGCAGATCAGGGATGGTCACACCGTGAACGTCGTCACCCCAGAGGATGGAGCGCAGCTCTTCAAAGATGTAGATCAGCCCGAAGGTCAGCAGCACCTGGTCGAGGTGGTCGCGTTTGTAGAAATGGCGAAACAGCAGCCACTCCAGTGCCAGCCCGAAGATCACGGACAGCACTGCGCCGCCGATGATGGCCAATGTAAGGCTGCCGAACGCACTGCTGAGCGACCAGGCCAGATAAGCGCCCAGCATGTAGAAGCTGCCATGCGCCAGATTAACCACGCCCATGATGCCGAAAATCAGCGTCAGGCCGGCAGCCAGCATGAACAGCAGCAGGCCGTACTGCACGCTGTTGAGCAGCTGAATTAAAAAGTTGGCTAAATCCATCAGGGTGCGCGATTGTGTTTGTGGTGGGTCTGATAAGCACGGCGCATACCAGCTCGGGCCGTTTCAAAAAAAAAGGAGGTCCGAAAACCTCCCTTGCGGGTCATCAGATCGACGGATCAGGCGATTTTGCAACCGGCGCCGGAATCGGCCAGTGCCTTGGCGGCCACGCCGATGACCTTGTTTTCCTTGTTGTCGACCACGCGCAGGTAGATGTCCTGCACCGGGTTGTGTGACTTGCTCATGGTCCATTTGCCACGCGGGCTGTCGATGACCGCACCTTCCATGGCCTTGTAGAGCGCAGGCTTGTTGTTCAGGTCGCCCTTGACGGCGTTGGCGCCCTGGACCAGCAGCAGGCCCGTGTCATAGCCCTGGACGGCGTACACATCAGGTTGTGCCTTGAAGGCCTTGGCATACGCGAGGCGGAATTGGCCGTTTCTTTGTGTCGGCAGGGAATCGCTGTAATGCATGGTGGTGACGATGCCATCTGCAGCCGGGCCGGCGGCATCCAGCACGCCTTCGGTCAGGAAGCCCGAACCGTAGAGCGGGATCTTGCCCTTGAGGCCGGCCGCTGCGTAGTCACGAATGAACTTGGCAGCGCCGCCGCCAGCAAAGAAGCAGGCCACTGCATCAGGCTTGAGGGCTGCGATTTCAGTCAGCAGCGCCTGGAATTCGACGTTGGGGAAGGGCAGACCCAGCTCCTTGATGATCTTGCCGCCAGCGGCAAGATAGCCTTCCTTGAAGCCTTCAAAGGCTTCGTCGCCCGCAGCGTATTTCCAGGTGATCCAGACAGCCGTTTTTGCGCCGCGGTCGTACATGGCCTTGCCGAGTGCGCGTGTGGGCTGCGAATTGCTGAAGGATGTGCGGAACACGTTGGGTGCACAGAGTGAACGTGTCGCAGCGTGAACGCCGGCATTGGGGATCAGGCTCAGCACGCCGCTGTCGCGTGCGACTTTCTGGATGCCCATCTGCACGCCGGAGTGGACGGTGCCGACGAGTACATCGACCTTGTCGCGCTGGACGAGTTTGGTGGCGTTTTCGATGCCCTTGGATGGCTCGGATTCGTCGTCAACCTTGAAGTATTCGATTTCACGGCCGCCGAGTTTGCCGCCCTGTTCGTTGATGGCCATGCGAAAGCCGTTTTCGATCGCAACGCCCAGTTGAGCGAATGTGCCGGTGTAGGGCAGCATGAAGCCGACACGCACCTTGCCGGATTGCGCGCGCACGATTTCGGGCAGCAAAAGACCTGTGGAAGCGGCACCGATAACGGCAGCGCTGCGGGACAGAACGAGGCGGCGAGAGGTCATGAAAACTCCTTGTTGAGACTGAAAACCATGGCCTGGTGGCCCTTGAACGAATGGTAAAGCCCCTGTGGGCGGCGAAACCTAGTGTAAAACCCGAGCTTGAGGGTTGAATTGTTGAAGTCTAAAGCAATTGCTGTGCCCGAAAGCCGTTTGAAATGGTGTTGGGGGGGGTGATTTTTCAGGCGGACTGCCGGAGTTTAAAGCGCTGTATCTTGCCGGTCGCCGTTTTTGGCAATTCATTCACAAATTCAATCCAGCGCGGGTACTTGTAGGGCGCCAGATGCAGCTTGACGTGGGCCTTGAGGTCATCGGCCGTTGCCTGCTGTCCCGACTTGAAGACAACATAGGCTTTGGGCTTGACCAGTTCGTCTGCGTCCATCGCGCCTATGACGGCGACCTCAAACACAGCAGCGTGTGTCATCAGGCACGCCTCGACCTCAAAGGGGGAGACATAGATGCCGCCTACCTTGAGCATGTCGTCGCTGCGCCCGCCGTAGGTGTAATAACCGTCAGCGTCACGCGTGTATTTGTCGCCGCTGCGTGTCCACTCGCCTGCAAAGGTGTTTTTGGTCTTGAGGCGGTTGTTCCAGTACATCAGGGCGGCGCTCGGACCGCTGATTTGCAGTTCGCCGATTTCCCCTGTGCCGCACTCGCTGCCGTCATCACCGACGATGCGCAGTTCATAGCCCGGCACAGCCTTGCCGGTCGTGCCGTAACGCACCTCGCCGGGCCGGTTACTGAGAAAGATGTGCAGCATCTCGGTGGAACCAATGCCGTCGAGGATCTCGCAGCCGTAGTGCGCCGTCCACTTTTTGCCGATTTCTGCCGGCAAGGCCTCACCCGCGCTGGTGCACACGCGCAAGCTGAGTTCTGACTGTGCGGGTCTGGCCGGGTCGGCCAGCAGCGCCGCGTACAGCGTGGGCACGCCGTAAAAAATCGTTGGCTGGTATTTTTTCAGGATGCCGAACACGTCCGCGGGTGTGGGGCGTGCCGGCAAAAGCAGGGTGGTGGCTCCCACGCTCATGGGGAAGGTGAGGGCATTGCCCAGGCCGTAGGCAAAAAACAGCTTGGCGGCTGAATAGACAATGTCGGATTCCTGAATGCCCAGCACGCCGCGGCCATACAGCTCTGCCGTCTGTATCAAATGGCTGTGCAGGTGCACGGTGCCTTTGGGCGTGCCGGTGGAGCCGCTGGAATACAGCCAGAAGCAGGCGTCATCGGCGCAGGTGTCTGCTACAGCGGGTGTTGCGGACGGCGCGGCGATCAGTTCGGTCAGGGACAGCTGTGAGCCGGACAGTGAAGTTTTGTCATCTGCGCCTGAAACGATGACGGTTTTCAGGGGGCCTGGCTTTCCAAGCAAGGGCTCGAATCCCGGGAGCAGGGCACTCGACACCACCAGACCCTGTGCGCGTGAATCGCGCAGCATGAACTCAAAGTCAGGGGTGGTCAGCAGCGTGTTGGCCGCGACGGGAACAACGCCCGCCAGGATGCAGCCCAGAAACACCACAGGCCAGTCCGGTGTGTCCAGCATGGCCATCAGGATGCGGCTTTCAGGCGCAAACCCCTGTGAGCGCAGGGCGTTGGCAAAGCGGTGCGACTGCTCTTCAAGCTCGCCGTACGTCATTTGCCTGCCGCTGGCCACGTCAATAAAGGCGGCTTTCCCGGCCCGCCCGGCGTTGCGGGCCAGCAGGTCATGCGCTGCGTTGTAGCTGCGCGGTATGTTGACCTGCGGCGGACTTGCGCCGTGGTCGGCGGTACTCAGTTGCATGCTTGTCTCCGTGTCTTGTTCTTGTTGCTACTATTTTTGTAGCTGCTCACGTACGTATCTATTGGCTTGCAGCCGGTTTGATGCCCTAAAAAGGGCATTTCAGGGCTGTTTTTGGGGTTTTCTGGACTCCCGTAGTCGCTTAAGGTTCTCTTAAAAATAGCTGTAATAGCTAAATTAGCTGTTTTCAGGCATTCGCCGCTGGTGCTGTTTGCAAGGCCTCCGCCAGCCACTCACGGCACCATTCCGTGCCCTCGGTTTCAGGCATGGTGCCGCTGCTCGCGTCATGGCACCAGACTTCACCGATGCGCTGTGCGCCCAGGTCCTGCAGGCGCTCGTCGAACTTCTTGCCACCGAAGCAAAAGGTCTGCATATAGGTGCGGTCACCCAGCGCAATCACGCCGTAGCGCACATGGCCCAGGAACTGCGGTTGTGCGCTCATGGACTCGTACAGCGCACGGGCGTTGTCGGGTACATCGCCTGATCCGTAGGTCGAAGTGCAGATGAGATATATCGCATCTTTCGCCTGCTCTTCGGAAAAGATGCCCATGTCCAGGTTGTCCATCATGGTGATCTCGATATCACTGACCAGATCGGCGCAATCCATCTGTATCGCCTGTGCGACGTAGTCTGCAGTGCTGGTCATGGTGCCGACAAGGATTTTGAGCTTCATCAAAAAATCTCCAGATAAAAGATGCAATAAACTGCTTGACATCAAATTAAGCGGAAGTATACTGCAATTCAAGCCAAACGCAAAGAAAAAAACCAGCAGCCCCGCTTTAACCCCCCAGAGGTACTTGTGGAAACCATGTCAGGCCAGGAATCGAAAGCCACGCTCAGCGAACTGGGTTCGCGTGTGCGTGCCTGGCGTGCGCGGCGTGGCATGACACGCAAGGCCCTGGCATCGGATTCGGGCCTCAGCGAGCGTTTTCTGGCGGATGTCGAATCCGGCAAGGGCAATGTATCCATCAACTCGCTGGAAGCCGCCGCCCGCGCATTGAATATTTCCATTCTTGAACTGCTGCAGGATGCACCGCGGCCCGCACTGGCCCGTGCCCAGGGTTTGCTGGCCCGGCTGGACGACACGCAGCTTGACCAGGCTTACGGCCTGCTCGGCAGCACTTTTGGACTGGACGACTCGCTGGGCCGCGACAGGCGCGTGGCGCTGATCGGCCTGCGCGGTGCGGGCAAATCGACACTGGGTTCACAACTGGCTGCTGAGCGCGGCGTTCCCTTTATCGAACTCGACCGCGAGATCGAACGCGAAGCCGGCACCAGCATGAATGAAATCCTGCTGCTGCACGGGCAGGCCGGTTACCGACGTTATGAACGCCGCGCGCTGTTCCGCATTGCTGAAGACCACCCCGATGGCGTCGTCATGACCACTGGCGGCAGCATCGTCAGCGAGCGTGAAACCTTTGACCTGCTGCAGAGCCGTTTTTACTGCGTCTGGCTGAAGGCCAGCCCCGAAGAACACATGGCCCGCGTTGTTGCGCAGGGCGACATGCGGCCCTTCTCGACCACCAAGGGCGCGAC
>JAZKHN010000219.1:0-11025 GCA_040385325.1 Pseudomonadota bacterium | reverse complement strand
AGGGAACTATGAGCGATATCGAAGCACGTGTTAAGAAAATCATTGCCGAACAACTCGGCGTTGAAGAAGGTCAAGTCACCAATGAAAAAGCCTTTGTGGCCGATCTGGGCGCTGACTCGCTTGACACCGTAGAACTGGTCATGGCTCTGGAAGACGAGTTCGGCATCGAGATCCCGGACGAAGACGCCGAGAAGATCACGACCGTCCAGAACGCGATTGATTACGCCAATACCCATCAAAAGGCCTGATGTCCGGGGCTTTTGCCCCCGGAACACTCCGCCACAAAACCCGGAATGCCGTTCAAACGATTTCCGGGTATTTTTCAGGATCACTGAATGAGTCGTCGTCGTGTCGTTGTGACAGGTCTGGGCTGTGTCAGCCCGGTGGGCAATACGGTTGCCGAGTCCTGGTCCAATCTCTTGGCCGGGAATTCCGGCATTGATCTGATTACCCAGTTTGACGCAAGCGCGTTCGCCTGCAAATTTGCCGGTGAAGTCAAAGGCTTCAATATTGGCGATTACATTCCCGAGAAAGAAGCGCGCCACATGGACCGCTTTATTCATCTGGGACTGGCGGCTGCATTCCAGGCCGTTGCTGACAGCGGTTTGCCAATCGGCGAGTCGCTGGACGGCGAAATGGCTACACGCATAGGCTGCAACATCGGCTCAGGCATTGGCGGCCTGCCGATGATTGAGCAAACCCGTGATGAGCTGGTAAACAGGGGCCCGCGCAGGATTTCACCGTTTTTTGTACCAGCCTCCATCATCAACATGATCTCCGGTCATGTGTCCATCAAATTTGGCTTCAAAGGTCCCAATGTCGCGGTTGTCACGGCCTGTACAACCGGCCTGCATGCCATCGGCCTTTCGGCCCGGATGATTGAATACGGTGATTGCGAAGTGATGGTTGCTGGTGGTGCCGAAGCCACTGTGTCACCACTCGGAATCGGCGGTTTCGCTGCGGCACGCGCCTTGTCGACACGCAATGACGATCCGAAAACAGCATCCCGCCCATGGGATAAGGACCGGGACGGTTTTGTGCTCGGCGAGGGTGGTGGCGTGATGGTGCTCGAAGAGTACGAGCACGCCAAAGCGCGGGGCGCAAAAATTTATGCAGAGCTCACCGGCTTTGGCATGAGTGCTGATGCCTTCCACATGACTGCACCTGACATTGACGGCCCCCGCCGTTCCATGGCCATGGCTATGAAGAATGCTGGTGTCAATGCGGATGACGTTCAGTATCTCAATGCGCACGGCACGTCCACGCCACTGGGTGACCTCAATGAAACCAACGCCATCAAGGCAGCTTTTGGTGATCACTCGAAAAAACTTGTGGTCAGTTCCACAAAGTCCATGACGGGCCATCTCCTGGGCGGTGCTGGGGGGATTGAGTCGGTATTCACGGTATTGTCCCTGCATCACCAGAAGATTCCGCCCACCATCAATATCTTCAACCAGGATCCGGAGTGCGATCTTGATTACTGTGCCAACACGGCGCGGGATGCGAAGCTGGAGTATGCGGTCAAGAACAACTTCGGCTTCGGTGGTACCAATGGCACTCTGGTTTTCAAGCGCGTCTGACGGACGCGTGTCAAAGATACAGGTTGCCTGATCATCCAATACGCCAGCTGCCTTGATCACACATAGCGCCCCGCCGGTTGTTTATCCGCTGGGGCGTTCGCGTTTCCAGGCCTTGCTGCTGGTTTGCTTGTGGTTTGGCGGGGCTGCTTCAATCGCATTGTGGCTGTACTCCGGTCAGCAAGCCCGTTGGCATGTTGTCCTGTCTGTTGCAACCCTTGCATGCGCGGGACTTGCTGCCTTCGCCGGATGGAAAAACATCAAACCAGGGCAAATGTCATGGGATGGGCAATCCTGGCGCTGGGAAGGCCTGGATTATCAGTCCGGGATCGCCGGACAGCGCGTCTCGGTGATGGCTGATTTTCAGAGCCTGCTGCTGCTCAGGATACAGGGCGATACCCTAAAAAGCAGGTGCATCTGGTGTGAACGCAGCGCTTTCCCGGAACGTTGGATGGACTTTCGCCGCGCGCTTTTTTCTCCGGGCAGGTACGCGGGTAGCTCCCATGCTGTGGCAGTATCGGACCATGCAGATGCCGCCCCCCGAGCAAATAAACCATGACTGAATACGTCACCCCGGCAGAGCCGGCCAAAGCCGTGGACAGCGACGCCATGCTGGTAGAGCGCACCGTGGCAGGTGACCAGAAGGCGTTTGAGCTGCTGGTGATCAAGTACGAAAGGCGCATACAGCGTCTGATAGGGCGAATGGTGCGAGATGTCGATCTGGTCGAGGACATCGCGCAGGAAACATTTATCCGTGCTTACAGGGCGATGGCCCAGTTTCGGGGCGAGGCGCAGTTCTACACCTGGCTGTACCGTATTGCGGTCAATACGGCTAAAAAGGCCTTGATGGACCTCAAGCGTGACCCCACAGTGTCTGAAAATTCGTTCAAATCCGGGCAAAGCGACGAAAGTGATGAAACTTCCCCGCTGGAAAACGAACTAACCAGCTCGGAAACGCCTGATGCCGTGTTGGCCAGCAAGGAAATTGCAGAAATGGTTAATGCGGCCATGGAAGCCTTGCCGGAAGAGTTGCGGCAGGCAATTACCCTGCGCGAAATCGAAGGATTGAGCTACGAAGAAATATCGGAAGCCATGAATTGCCCTATAGGTACCGTGCGGTCCCGGATTTTCAGGGCGCGTGAAGCGATATCGGAAAAAGTAAAACCTTTGCTTGAAAATCAGTCCGGCAAGCGTTGGTAAGCCATTCAGGTTTCCTTGGAGACAGAACGGGCAGTCCTCGTGACAGGAAAAGCGGGCCACCACCTTACATAAATATGGCGCAAGCCGGTAGCGAGACAGTGATGAATACCACAAGAACCCAAACGACCACCTGCGAACGCCTATCCGCCCTGGTTGATGGCGAGCTGGACAACGAGGAACTGCTGTTACTGCTGGAGGCCTGCAAGAGCGAAGACGCCACTGCAGGCCGCTGGAACGCGTATCACGTGATTGGCGATGTACTTCGATCTCCTTCAATGGCTGCCGGAAAGTCCTCGCCGGGATTTTTGCTGCGGCTGAATGAGCGTCTGAACGATGAGCGTTCGCTGCCTGTTACTGAAGCACCGCTGTCCCAATCAAGGATTGGGTATCGTGAGCCAGCTGCAAATGACAGTATTTTCAGGTGGAAGCTTGCAGCGGGCTTTGCTTCGCTGACAGCTGTGGCGGCGATTGCCTGGAGCGGCGTCGCCATGATGTCCTCGCAATCCGGCGCACAGCTTGCGCAGGTGCCGGCCTCCAGTCAGACCGCCCAGCAGGTGCTGGTGGCTTCTCCCCAAGGTCCCATGGTGCGCGATGCACGGCTTGAAGAACTTCTTGCTGCGCACAGGCAACTGGGTGGCACGTCTGTCCTGCAGGCACCTTCCGGCTTCCTCAATGCAGCGTTCGAAAATCCGCAAAATGCAGGCCGTTAATACACGTTCTGACACGGTGCAAGTTGCCGCACGCGTGGAGCGTCGGGTCTGGCGCAACTTGACTTGCGCCTGCGCTGCGGTTCTGGCCATGAATGTCGTGGCTGCACAAACGCAACCCATTGCTCCTGTGCCTTCGCAGGCGCCGTCTTCTGCCGAAACAAGAGGCATCAACGACTGGCTGATGCGCATGCATGAGGCTTCCAAAAAGCAGGCCTACATTGGCACTTATGTGGTGTCTTCTGGTGGCAGTATTTCCAGCGCCAAGATATGGCATGTCTGTGAGGGCAACCAGCAGGTCGAGCGTGTGGAGACGCTTACAGGTGCGCCGCGTTCGATTTTCAGGCACAACGACCGCGTGGTCACCTTCATGCCCGAGCATAAGGTCGTGCGGACCGAGAAGCGCGAGTCACTGGGCCTGTTCCCTGAATTGTTGCAGTCTACGGACAACCGTATCGCCGAGTTTTACAAGGCCAGGCAGGAAGGTGTCGAGCGTGTGGCGGGGCTTGAGGCGGATGTTGTTGTGCTGGCGCCCAAAGATGCCATGCGTTTTGGTTACCGTGTCTGGACTGAGCAGAAAAAGGGCATGGTCGTCAAACTTCAGACGCTCGACGCAGACGGCAAGGTACTGGAGCAGGCGGCTTTCTCGGAGTTGCAGCTGGATGCCCCGGTCAAGATGGACAAGCTGCTCTCCATGATGGGCAAGGTCGATGGCTACAAGGTCGAAAAACCTGTTCTGGTCAAGACCACTGCCAGTGCCGAAGGCTGGGTTCTGAAGACGCCGGTTGCCGGGTTTGCGCCCATGAGTTGCTACAAGCGGCCAGCTGTTTCCTCAGCTACCCCAGGTGCTGACGAGCCGCTGCAGTGGATTTTTTCTGATGGCCTGGCTTCGGTGTCCCTTTTTGTGGAGCCTTTTGACAAGCAGCGTCACGACAAGGAAGCCAGCATGTCCCTTGGGGCAACCCAGACCATGACGAAGCAGGTCGGCGCTTACTGGCTCACGGTCATGGGGGAAGTACCCATGAAAACCATCAAGATGTTTGCCGGCGGGCTTGAGCGAAAGAAATAGGCAGGGCAGGCCTGCGAGGCCGGCGCTCCGGGTATTGCGTTAAGCGTGTTCGTCCTTAAATCGTCTTTGACTGATTTCCTGGCATCCCCACAGCACCCATATTGATTGAAGAGGCCGATGATGAATGAATTGACCCTGAAACCCGTGCGCTCCTGGCTTGCTTCAGGCATGCTTGCCCTGGGGGCCGTGGCTGCTGCCGTGCCCGCCCAGCCGGTGTGGGCGCAAAACCGCACCTTGCCGGATTTCACCGATCTGGTTGAACAGGTCGGGCCTTCGGTCGTGAACATCCGGACATCCGAAAAGGCAAAGGCAGGCGCCGCCAGCGGCATTGATGAACAGATGCTGGAGTTTTTCCGTCGCTTCGGCATCCCTGTGCCGCCTGGCACTCCGCGTTCGCCCCGCCCCGAACGCCAGCCGCAGCCTGATGAAGACCAGCCGCGCGGTGTTGGCTCTGGCTTCATCCTCACGACGGACGGTTTTGTCATGACCAATGCCCACGTGGTCGAAGGCGCCGACGAAGTGATCGTGACGCTGACCGACAAACGCGAGTTCAAGGCCAGGATCATAGGGACGGACAAGCGCAGTGATGTCGCCGTGGTGAAGATTGAGGCCACCGGATTGCCGGCCGTCAAGATCGGTGACGTCAACCGTCTGAAAGTCGGTGAATGGGTCATGGCCATCGGTTCGCCCTTTGGCCTTGAAAATACTGTCACCGCAGGCATCGTGAGTGCCAAGCAGCGCGACACCGGCGACTACCTCCCTTTCATACAGACTGATGTCGCCATTAACCCCGGTAACTCCGGGGGGCCATTGCTGAACATGCGCGGAGAGGTGATTGGTATCAACAGCCAGATCTATTCCCGTTCGGGCGGCTTCCAGGGCATTTCTTTTGCGATACCGATTGACGAGGCCGCGCGTGTGTCGGACCAGTTGCGCACCACAGGCCGTGTCACGCGAGGGCGTATTGGCGTCCAGATAGAGCAGGTCAGCAAGGAAGTCGCCGAGTCCATTGGCCTGGGCAAACCACAGGGCGCGCTGGTCCGGGGCGTTGAAAGCGGTGCGCCAGCCGAGAAGGCCGGTATTGAGGCAGGTGACATCATCACCAAGTTTGACGGCAAGCAGATTGAAAAATCCAGTGATCTTCCGCGCCTGGTGGGCAATGTCAAACCTGGTACACGCGCAGTAGTGACGGTGTTCAGGCGCGGCGCTTCGAAGGACCTCACCGTGGTCATCGCGGAAGTCGAGCCTGAAAAGCCGGCACGCCGGGCAGCAGCGTCCGAGCCTAAGGCGCCTGTGGCCGGTCCTGCGCAAGTGTTTGGCCTGGCCGTAAGCGAGCTGCCTGACGCGCAGAAAAAAGAACTGAAGATTAAAGGTGGTGTGAAGGTGGATAGTGCCGAGGGTTCTGCCGCACGCGCGGGTTTGCGCGAGGGTGATGTGATTCTTGCCGTGGCCAACACCGAGGTTGCGACAGTGAAAGAATTTGATGCGGCACTTGCCAAGGTTGATAAAAGCAAGGCCGTCAATGTGCTGTTCCGCCGTGGTGAATGGGCGCAATACGCGCTGATTCGTCCGTCGCGTTGAATGCCCCAGCCGTTCTGATGCCTTCACAAGACCCCCATAACCCGCCGGGGCTGGGGGTTTTTCTTGGCCAAACGTGCTTTGGCGGTGATTCAAAATAAATTTTCAAAAAGATTTCAGACTGATTTGAGCTGATTTTGTTAGTGCTTGCTGACTTTTATTTTTGGTGAATTGTGGGTTTGGTTAGAATAAGCGGGCTTTGACGCGGCTTTTTCATATATGAAAGTCGCTTCCAAATGCATTCTTCACTCAAATCAGGTTATTCAAGCTTGATTCACAGATCACCCACATGTTGTCCAGAGCCACGCAGGCTAAAATTGTGAATAAGTTGTGCATAAGTTTCCTGTTGCTAGGCTGCAACGACAAAAATATGGGCATTTTGGGACTGTTGGCTTCCGGCTTTTTGCCTACAATGAAGTTTCCAACTATCGCAGTTGCCATAGATTGTTGGTTCAGGGCGCGTCGCAATCGACGCGCCCTTTTTTATGGCCATCACGAATGGCTATCCGTTTCTTCGCAATACTTTCAAGCACTTAGGCGTTCTCGTTGATGAATCACATCAGAAACTTTTCGATCATTGCGCACATTGATCACGGCAAGTCGACGCTCGCAGATCGACTCATACAACGATGCGGTGGTTTGCAGGACAGAGAGATGAGCGCGCAGGTGCTCGACTCGATGGATATTGAGAAGGAGCGTGGGATAACCATCAAGGCGCAGACTGCCGCGCTCAAATACAAGGCACTTGATGGTCAGGTTTACAACCTCAATCTCATCGATACGCCGGGCCACGTGGATTTTTCATATGAAGTCAGCCGTTCGCTGTCCGCATGTGAAGGTGCGCTGCTGGTTGTTGATGCAAGCCAGGGTGTTGAAGCGCAGACCGTTGCCAACTGCTACACAGCACTCGACCTCGGCGTCGAAGTTGTTCCGGTGCTCAACAAGATGGATCTGCCGCAGGCCGATCCAGAGAACGCCAAACAGGAAATAGAAGAAGTCATCGGCATTGATGCCACTGATGCGATTCCGTGCAGCGCCAAGACCGGTATGGGCATTGATGAAATCCTTGAGGCTGTAGTCGCCAGAATTCCAGCACCCAAGGGCAATCCTTCAGCTGCATTGCGCGCGATGATCATCGACAGCTGGTATGACGCCTACGTGGGCGTGGTCATGCTGGTGCGCGTGGTGGATGGGCGGCTCGCCAAGGGCGACCGCATCAAGCTCATGGCCAGCGAGGCGATGTACAACGCCGAGCAGCTGGGCGTGTTCACGCCGCACACCGAGCCGCGCCCGGCACTTGAAACTGGTGAAGTCGGTTTCGTGATCGCCGGCATCAAGGAGCTCCAGGCTGCGCGTGTCGGCGATACCATCACGCTGATCAAACCGGGCACGGGCGGCGCATCCGCCACGGCGACAGAAGCGCTGCCGGGCTTCAAGGAAATCCAGCCTGCGGTTTTTGCCGGGCTTTATCCATCAGAGGCCAGCGAATACGAGTCACTGCGCGATGCCCTTGAAAAGCTCAAGCTCAATGATGCTTCCCTGCATTACGAACCCGAGGTCAGCGAGGCGCTGGGCTTTGGCTTTCGCTGTGGCTTCCTCGGCCTGCTCCACATGGAGATCGTGCAGGAACGGCTGGAGCGCGAATTCGACCAGGACCTGATCACCACAGCGCCAAGCGTGGTCTACGAAGTTCTCAGGTCTGACGGCGAGATCATCATGGTTGAAAACCCGTCAAAGATTCCGGACGCCGGAAAAGTCAATGAGATCCGCGAACCCATCGTCACCGTGCACCTTTACATGCCGCAGGACTATGTGGGCGCCGTGATGACGCTGGCCAACCAGAAGCGCGGTGTGCAGCTCAACATGGCGTACCACGGCAAGCAGGTCATGCTGACCTACGAAATGCCCCTGGGCGAGATCGTGCTCGATTTCTTCGACAAGCTGAAATCCGTATCGCGTGGCTATGCATCCATGGACTACACCTTCAAGGAGTTCCGGGCTTCCGATGTGGTCAAGGTGGATATCCTGCTGAACGGCGAGAAGGTCGACGCACTTTCCATCATCGTGCACCGCAGCCAGTCCGCCTATCGCGGCCGCGCGGTGGTTGCCAAAATGCGAGAGATCATTTCCCGCCAGCAGTTTGACGTGGCCATACAGGCCGCCATCGGTGCCAACATCATTGCGCGTGAGACAATCAAGGCTCTGCGCAAGAACGTGATTGCCAAGTGTTATGGCGGTGATATTTCGCGCAAGCGCAAGCTGCTTGAAAAACAAAAAGCGGGTAAAAAGCGCATGAAACAAATCGGTTCAGTTGAAGTGCCTCAAGAGGCCTTCCTCGCCATCCTGCAGGTAGAAGATTAATGCGCAATCTGATGGGTTCAATCACAGCCGTGGTGCTGGCCATGTTTGTCGGCTACGGTGCCGCCTGGTATTTTGGAGTGGTCGAGGGCAACTTCTCGCTGCTGCTGTTCATCGCCACAGTGGTCACCGGTATTTATTGGGTGGCCGAGCGGTTCTACTTTTTACCGCAACGCCGAAGGGCAGTGGCCGTGCTGGATAAAAACGCTGCCGCGCGGCGCGCTGAACTCTCCAGCAAGGGCATCACGCAGGTCGACGACAACACAGGTGATGCCCGTACCCGGCTCATCATGCAGCCGTGGTGGCTGGACTGGACCGCCGGCCTGTTTCCGGTGATCGTGGTGGTTTTTTTGTTGCGCTCGTTTCTGTTCGAACCTTTCAAGATTCCTTCGGGCTCCATGATCCCGACGCTGCTCATCAATGACCTGATTCTGGTCAACAAATTCCATTACGGCGTGCGCCTGCCGGTGATCAATACCAAGATCCTCGACAACAACACGCCCCAGCGTGGCGATGTCATGGTGTTCAGATATCCGCCCAAACCCAGCCTTGATTACATCAAGCGTGTGGTGGGTGTGCCCGGTGACGAGGTGGCTTACCTCAACAAGAAACTGACGGTCAACGGCAAGCCGGTGCCCAAGACTGCGCTGCCTGATTTTTTTGACGAAGACTCCATGCGCTACGCCAGGCAGTTCCAGGAAGTCAACGGCAGCAAGCCTTACCGCATCCTCAACGATGACGACCGCCCGGCCTTTATTCCTGGGGCCGAGGACTTTCCGTTCAAGCAGAATTGCCGTTACAGTAGCGAGGGCGTGGTTTGCAAGGTTCCCGAAGGGCACTACTTCATGATGGGCGACAACCGCGATAATTCGCTTGATTCGCGCTATTGGGGTTTTGTGCCGGACAAAAACATCGTGGGCAAAGCCTTTTTTGTCTGGATGAATTTCGGTAACCTCAAGCGCATAGGCGCCTTTAATTGATGCACTCACGCCCGTGGCCGGTCAGCGGCCAGGGCTCTTTGCAGTGTGGTTGCGGCTTAAGCAGGAGAAATACATGAAAAACAAACAACTTGGTATTTCATTCATCGGTGTGCTGTTTGTGGTGGGTGTGTTTGCCTTTGTCGGCGTCATTGCCGCACAGGCCTTTCCGACGATGACAGAGTTCCAGACCATCACCAAGGCCGCCAGCAAGGCTGCAGCCGAGGGGAAATCCGTGCCTGAGGTGCGCGCGAGTTTCGACAAGATCGCACAGGTTGATGACATCAAGTCCATCAGTGGCAAGGACCTTGAAGTGACCAAAGAGGGCGACCGGACGGTCGTGTCCTTTGCGTACAACAAGGAAATCCATATTGGCGGCCCTGCCTACCTGCTGATCAAGTACGCCGGAAAATCCAAATAAGTGCAAGGTAGTGTGGTGTTGCACGCTATCCGGTACATAAAACCGCGTCTTTTTGCCCCTGTCTGCGTTGCAAATCCGCGCCATTGCGGTGCCATGGTTGTGGTTTGCGCCTTGCCATGAACAAAAATCCATCGGTCTTATCCGTACCGTCAAGCATGCAGCATCACACTGGCGCTTCACTGAGTCTTCCGCTGCAGTCCTTGCAAAAACGGCTGCAGCATGATTTTTCAAACCCGAAGCTGCTGGTTCAGGCGCTGACGCACCGCAGCTTTTCTTCCGACCATAACGAACGCCTCGAGTTTCTGGGCGATTCCGTGCTCAACCTTGCCGTTGCCGCTCTTCTGTACGAAGGCCTGAGCGAGTTGCCCGAGGGCGACCTGTCCCGCGTGCGCGCCAACCTCGTAAAGCAGGACACCCTGCACAAGGTTGCCGTTGAACTGGGTTTGCCTGACCTGCTTCGTCTGGGTGAAGGCGAAGCCAAGTCTGGCGGGCAGAAACGACCCTCAATACTGGCCGATGCGCTTGAGGCTGTTTTGGGTGCCATTTACCTGGACGCCGGGTTTGAGGTGGCGTCGCAGCTGGTTCGCCGCCTGTTCAAGGACGTCGAGATCAACGCTCAGATGCAGGCCATCGGCAAGGATCCCAAGACCGAATTGCAGGAGTGGTTGCAGGGGCGCAAGATGAACCTGCCTATATATAGAGTGGTGGGCACCCAGGGGGCGGCGCACAAGCAGACTTTTGATGTCGAGTGCGAAATTGTCGAGTACCGCCGGGCCGAGCGCGGCATAGGTGGCTCGCGCCGCGCGGGTGAGCAGGCGGCTGCGGCTGCCATGCTGGCTTTTGTTAAAACCCTTGATGCCTGACCCCGGCGGCAGCCCGCACCAGGCAGTCGCCCAGCCATCACCAGACCCAGCCGGACCTTTGAGACCATGACTAGCGCCCCTAAAAAACCTTCCGCCGATCAGACACCGCAGGAGCCGGCCGACAGCCAGCCGATGCAGGAGCAGTCGCTTGACGAGATGCTGGCCAAGGCGTTTTCAGTGCGCACCAGCACCACGCCGGCTGCCGATGCGCCGCCTGTCGAGTCCCAGCGCTGCGGCCTGATTGCCATTGTCGGCAAGCCCAACGTGGGCAAGTC
>JAZKHN010000218.1:0-2168 GCA_040385325.1 Pseudomonadota bacterium | reverse complement strand
GCCAAGGCTGGCCGCCACACCCACCCCGGCGATGAAATCAGCTATGTGATGGAAGGTGAAGCCACGCTGCTGGTCGATGGCCAGCCACCGAAACAGGTCAAGGCTGGTGAATCATTTGTCGTGCCTGCAGGCGTGATTCACGATGCGCACAACAATGGCACGACCGCCATCAAGCTGGTCGGCGTCTATGTGGTTGAAAAGGGCAAGCCACTCGCATCGCCGGCACCCTGAACTTCGCTAATGAGACAGGCTTGCTGGCGGATACAACTGCAGGCGATCATCCACGGCCTGCAGCGCAAGGAAGTCCCTGTCGTTGTGCACCAGCACGGCACCGTGCTCAATGGCAACGGCCGCTATCAGGCAGTCAACCGCTGTGCGTATGGTGATACCGCGCCGGCGCGCAGTCATGTACATCCGCGCTGCCGCTTCATGCGTGCCCAGGCCGTGGCTCGGCTCCAGCAGCACATAGGCTTGCAACAGACCGGACATCCGGCTGAACTCCTTGTCTGACCGGGCGCCCTGCAGCACCTCCAGATAAGTCATCGGCGTCAAGGCAAGGTCTTCAACGGGCTCGCGCAACATGGCATAGCGCACCGAGCCGTTGTCGTTGCCGCGCAGCAGGTCTATCCATACACTGGCATCAAGCAGCAGCATGGGTCAGCGCGGCTTACGGGGGGCTGCAGGTTTGACTGCTTTGACCACTTTGGCCATGGCCGCTTTTTTGCCGGTTGCCGGCGCAGCATAAACGGCGCGTGGCTCTTCAACACGCACCCAGGGGCCTGCGCCGCGCGCAGCCTTATGGTCATACTCAGGATCGATTCCGCCTGTACCGAACAGTTCTCGAATGGAGGGGCGGCTGGCCCGGGCCACCATCTCGCGCAGGGCACGGTCAACCACTTCACGCTTGGTGCGTGCACCAGACAGCCGCATGGCCTCGGCGACGATGGCTTCGTCAATATCAATGTTGGTGATCATGGTGATTTATTGTACATCTCTTGTACATAAATCACTTGATGGCACGGGATCAGCTCAACATGACTTTCGCAAACTTGCGCTTGCCGACCTGAACGACATAAGTGCCGGCGTCCAGCTTGAGCGCCTTGTCGCTGATCACACTTGAGTCAACCCGTACACCGCCACCTTCGATGAGACGTGTGGCTTCGCTACCCGACGGCGCGAGGCCTGCAGCCTTGAGCAAGGCGCCTATGCCCAGCGGCGCGCCCGACACGCTGACCTCGGGGATGTCGTCCGGCACACCGCCCTTGCTGCGGTTGATGAAGTCCTGCTCGGCGGCATCGGCCGCTGCGGCGCTGTGAAAGCGCGCGGTGATTTCCTTGGCCAGCGCGACCTTGGCATCTTTCGGGTTGCGGCCGCCCTCGACTTCGGCCTTGAGCGCAGCAATGTCGGCTTCACTGCGGAAGGACAGCAACGTGTACCACTTCCACATCAGCACATCGGAGATCGACAGCACCTTGGCGAACATGGTGTTGGCGTCTTCTGAAATGCCGATGTAGTTGTTCTTGCTCTTGGACATCTTGTCGACGCCATCAAGACCCTCGAGCAGGGGCATGGTCAAAATGCACTGCGGCTCCTGGCCGTATTCGGCCTGCAGGTGGCGGCCCATGAGCAGGTTGAACTTCTGGTCGGTGCCGCCGAGTTCAAGGTCGCTTTTGAGCGCGACCGAGTCATAGCCCTGCATCAGCGGGTACAAAAATTCGTGCACGCTGATGGGCGTGCCGGCCTTGTAGCGGTCGTTGAAGTCGTTGCGCTCCATCATGCGGGCGACGGTGTAGCGCGAGGCCAGCTGAATCATGCCGGTGGCGCCCAGCGGCTCGCACCATTCGCTGTTGTAGCGCAGCTCGGTCTTGCTGGGGTCAAGAATCTTGTCAGCCTGGGCACGGTAGGTTTCGGCGTTGACCTTGATCTGCTCGGGCGTGAGCGGCGGGCGGGTGCTGTTGCGGCCGGACGGGTCGCCGATCAGGCTGGTGAAATCGCCGATCAGAAAAATTACGGTGTGGCCCAGGTCCTGCAGCTGGCGCATCTTGTTCAGGACCACGGTGTGGCCGACGTGAATGTCCGGCGCGGTGGGGTCCAGCCCCAATTTGATGCGCAACGGGACGCCGGTGGCCTCGGACTTTGCCAGCTTCTGGACCCAGTCTTCCTGCGGA
>JAZKHN010000217.1:0-2614 GCA_040385325.1 Pseudomonadota bacterium | reverse complement strand
TGGCACCACCGGCCGCCAGTTTGGCGGCCAGCCAGCTGCCCACGGCACCTGCGCCAAGTACGCAGACCTTCATGGCTGGGCTGCTTTCGAGAACAACAAGCACTCGGACATCAAGCGTCAGTCCTTGTAAAGGCGCAACGGGTTGTCAACCAGTACCTGGCGCAACACGGCATCGTCGTTATTGGCGAAGTCGAACATCAGGTTCATCAGGTCGGCTTCGTCAGGCGGCGCATCGCCGGGAGCGCGCGGGTCCTTGTACATGACATGGGGCCAATCGGTGCCCCAGAGAACACGCGACGGTGCGCTGGCAATCACCGCGCGGCCAAAGGGCAGCGCATCTGCATACGACGGCGCACCGGTGACCGACCAGCGGTCACTGTTGCCAAGCTGTATCCAGCAATGTTCATGTTTGTGCAGATCAAGCAGGGCCTGGAAGCCCGGATGCTCCGCTCCATCACGCACGCGTACCTGGCCGATATGGTCGACCACCACCGTCGCCGGAAGTTTTGCCAGGATGGGCGCCAGCTCCGGAATATCCACGGTTTCAAGATGCACCTTGACGTGCCAGCCGAGCTCTGCAACCCGGTCTGCAGAGCGCAGGAACACAGCCATGTCGGGACGTTTTTTAAGGAACGAGGCGAAATGAAAACGTACACCGCGCACACCGGCATCGTGCAGCAGCGCGAGTTCTGCGTCAGTGGTGCTGTCGTCCATCACCGCTACGCCGCGCAACCTCGGGTTGGAGCGCACCTGGGCGGCAAACCGTGCGGCAACAGGCACCACCGAGGTGGCCTGGATCAGCACGCCCCGATCTATGCCAATGGTTTTGTGCATGTGGTCAAGCGCGGCCATAGGGGCGGTGAACGGGCTGTAGGCTGCGGTGCTGTCTGCGGCACTGGTGTCTTCGGGCTCAAAGACATGGAAATGCGTGTCCCACGAACCGGGAGGTGGCATGCGTCGCGGCGCTGTGGGTGCAGGGTTATAGGCGGGCACAAAGCCTTTGTCGGTTCGGGTCATGGTCGGTTCAGTCCAGCTTGATGCCTGCATCCTTGATGGTCTTGCCATAGCTGGCTGCTTCGCGGGTGATGGTGCCCTGGAACTGCGCCTCAGTGCTGCCCACCACCTCAAGCCCGACCTCGCCAAGCTTGGCCTTGATGTCCGGCGCCTTGATGACGGCGCGCACGTCGTCACCGATTTTTCTCGACACCGCCGCAGGCATGCTGGAAGGCGCGACTAGCGCAAACCATGAACGCACGTTGAAGTTGTTGTAGCCCGATGCGGCGACGGTCGGCAGGTCCGGCAGCGATTCGGCACGGGTAAGGCCGGTAGTGGCCAGACCCCGTAGCTTGCCCTCCTTGAGATGCGGCAGGTAAGGCAGCAGGTCGCTGATGGTCATGTCCAGGTCGCCGCCCAGCAGTGCCTGAAGGGTGGGTGCACTGCCTTTGAAGGGAACATGAACCATTTCAATGCCCGCGGCGCGCTTGAACATTTCGCCGGCCACCTGACTGATGATGGCACCTGTGCCGTAAGTCACCTTGCCCGGATTCGCCTTGGCATAGGCCACAAACTCGGCCAGTGTGCGCGCAGGTACCTTGGGATTGACCGAAACCAGCAGCGATTGCTCTGTCAGGATGCTGATGGGCGTGAAGTCCTTGATCGGGTCGTAGGGCAGCTTGGAATAAAGCGTCTGGTTCATGGTCAACGTGAAGTCGATGGGCATGAACAGGGTATGGCCGTCGTTGGCCTGCGCCACCAGTTGGGCGGCGATCAACGTGTTGCCGCCAGGGCGGTTGTCGATGAGAACCTGCTGGCCCCACTTTTCAGACAACTTTTGCGACAGGATGCGGGCCAGGACGTCGGTGCTGCCGCCCGGCGGGAAGGGCACGACGATGCGTACCGGTTTGCTGGGCCATGCCTGCGCCAGGGCGGCCTGGCCTGCAGAGAGCAGAAAGGCGCCTGCCGCCAGCGCGGTGACGAATTTTTTTCGGGTGATGTTCATGAATGTCTCCTGTCTTGTTGGTTGGAAATCAAAGGACTCAGCCGGCCAGGCTTTCCTGCTGCGCTTTCTTCTCGCTGCGCAATTTCGTGGCGATCATCTCGCGGAGCAGGGGTTTGCTGATCTTTGCGGAACTGGTGGTGGGCAGTGTGTCGATCTGCTCAACCCGCTCTGGCCACTTGTATTTGGCGAGGCCCTTCTGGCGCAGGTATTCGCCGAACTCCTTCACCGTGGGCGCGGTGTGGCCGCGTTCCATCACGACAAAGGCGCAGCCCTTCTCGATGTAGTCGTCATCAGGCATGGCCACCAGTGCCACGTCGATCATGTCCGGGTAACCGCGCAGGGCCCGTTCGACTTCGTCGCAGCTGATTTTTTCGCCTGCACGATTGATGACGTCTTTCAGACGCCCTTCGAAGACAAAGTAGTCATGTCCGTTGATATTCCGGCGCGACATCAGATCACCCGAGCGGTAAAAGCCGTCTTCCGTAAAGGCTGAGGCGTCGCGGTCTGCGGCATCGTAGTAGCCCCTGACGGTGTACGGGCCGCGGCAGATCATTTCACCAACCACACCCAGCGGCACGGGGTCACAGGTGCCGGGCGTGACGATGAGCACCTCGT
>JAZKHN010000216.1:0-52975 GCA_040385325.1 Pseudomonadota bacterium | reverse complement strand
TTCTGGTTGAACTGTTTGTGGAAGAGCTGCCGCCCAAGGCGCTCAAAAAACTGGGTGATGCGTTTGCCGGTGTGCTGCTGGATCAGCTGAAGTCGCAAGGTCTTGCGGGTGCCGATGCGGTACTGACATCGTTTGCGTCGCCGCGCCGCCTGGCTGCGCACATTACGTCAGTGGCGTCGCAGGCAGCTGACAAGGCGGTCTCGCAAAAGATCATGCCCGTCACCGTGGGGCTGGACGCATCGGGCAATGCCACGCCCGCGCTGTTGAAAAAACTGCAAGCGCTGGGCGCTGATGCATCTGCCGTTGCCGGACTGAAGCGCGCTCCTGATGGCAAGGCCGAGGCCCTGTTTTACGACAGCAACGTCAAGGGCGCAACCCTGGTCGATGGCCTGCAAAAAGCCCTGCTTGAGGCAATTGCCAAATTGCCGATTCCCAAAGTCATGACCTATCAGCTGGCCGATGGCTGGAGTGATGTGAAATTTGTGCGTCCTGCGCACGGCCTTGTTGCGTTGCACGGCAGTGAAGTGGTTGCTATTGAAGCGCTGGGCCTGAAGGCTGGTAACGCGACGCACGGTCATCGCTTTGAAGCGAATGTTGATCCCGTCGTCCTGAAAGACGCCGACAGCTACGCCGCCACCTTGCAAAAGGACGGTGCCGTGATTGCCAGCTTCGAAGAGCGCAAGGCCGAGATTGCCAGGCAGCTTGTTGCTGCAGCGGCGAAAGTTGGCGGTGGCGTGAAAGCCATTGAAGACGATGCGCTGCTTGATGAAGTGACTGCACTGGTTGAGCGCCCCAACGTGCTGGTCTGCGAATTTGAAAAAGAATTCCTGGATGTGCCGCAGGAGTGCCTCATCCTCACGATGAAGGCCAACCAGAAATACTTTCCGCTGCTGGATAAAGCAGGCAAGCTGACCAACAAATTCTTGGTGGTCAGCAATATCAGCCCCTCAGATGCCGGCGCAGTGATTGGCGGCAACGAGCGGGTGGTGCGCCCGCGCCTGGCCGATGCAAAGTTTTTCTACGACCAGGACCGCAAGAAAACGCTGGCTTCGCGCGTTGAGGGGCTGGGCAAGGTTGTGTATCACAACAAGCTGGGCACGCAGGGTGAACGCGTCGAGCGTGTGCGTGCGATTGCGAGGGCGATTGGCCAGCAACTCGGTGGTGATGCGCTGGCGCAAAAGGCCGACCAGGCTGCACAGCTTGCCAAGACCGATCTGGTGACAGACATGGTGGGTGAGTTCCCTGAACTTCAAGGCATCATGGGCCGCTACTACGCGCTCAACGATGGCCTGTCTGCCGATGTGGCCGACGCCATTGAAGACCATTACAAACCACGCTTCGCCGGCGATGAACTGCCGCGCAACGACGTGGGTATGATGGTCGCGCTGGCCGACAAACTCGAAACGCTGGTCGGCATGTTCGGCATTGGCAATCTGCCGACGGGAGACAAGGACCCGTTTGCGCTGCGCCGCCATGCGCTGGGCGTGATCCGCATGCTGGTTGAAAAAGATCTGCCCCTGAGCGTGGCCGACCTGATCGCGGGCGCGCAACCGGTATTTGGCGACAAAATTCAGGATGCTTCCACGGAACTGACCGATTTTGTTTATGACCGCTTTGCAGGCTCGCTGCGTGAACAGGGCTACAGCGCGCAGGAAGTTGAAGCCGTGCTGGCGCTCAAGCCGGCGCGCCTGGGAGACGTGGCCAAGCGTCTGGCGGCGGTGCGGGCATTTGCGGCCTTGCCTGAAGCGCCTGCGCTTGCCGCAGCCAACAAACGCATCGGCAACATACTTAAAAAGACGGACGCGGTTGATGCCCATGTCAGTGAAGTGTTGCTGACCGAACCTGCTGAAATCGCGTTGTACGCGGCGATGAAAGACGTTGCCAGCGAGGCTGATGCGCAGTTTGAAGCCGGCGACTACACCGCTTCACTGCAAACGCTGGCTGCACTGCGTGCGCCTGTGGACGCATTCTTTGACGGCGTCATGGTCAATGCGGAACAGCTCGACCTGCGCCTGAATCGCCTGGGCCTGCTGGCCACGCTGCACAACGCCATGAACCGCGTCGCCGATCTTTCGAAACTGGCCTGATTGGAGTTCTGCATGAAACTCGTCATCCTCGACCGCGACGGCACCATCAACAGCGACAGCGACGACTTCGTCAAGACGCCTGATGAGTGGATGCCGCTGCCCGGCTCGCTGGAGGCGATTGCACGCCTCAACCATGCCGGCTGGCATGTGGTGATTGCCTCCAACCAGTCGGGGCTCGGCCGCGGCCTGTTTGATGTGGCGGCACTCAACGCGATGCACGCCAAGATGCACAAGATGCTGGCCGCTGTCGGTGGTCGTATCGACGCCGTTTTTTATTGCCCTCACAGCCCTGAAGAAAGCTGCACCTGCCGCAAGCCGTTGCCAGGCCTCTTCGAGCAGATCGGTCTGCGTTTTGGTGTGCCGCTCAAGGGGGTGCCGACGGCTGGTGATTCGCTGCGTGACCTGCAGGCTGGGGCGGCTGCGGGCTGTGAACCTCACCTGGTTCTTACCGGCAAGTCTGCACAGTACCGATCAGGCGGCCAGCCTGATGGCTTGCCGATGGGAACGCTGTTTCATCAAGACCTATCTGCCTTTGTGGATTTCATTCTTGAACGCAGTGCGCGGCCGCTCCAGGTCGCTCTCTGAAAATCACTTTCCGATATCAAAACTCATGCCCCTGATTCGCTCAATCCTCCATCTGCTCTGGATGACGATTACCGTCATTCCCTGGGCACTTGCCGTGCTGGTCTTTTCCTTGTTCGGCACCAGCACTCAGGTGTACTGGATGTGCGCGGGCTGGCTTCGACTGGCGGTAACGGGTGGCACCGTCATTCTGGGCATACAGAACCGCGTGACCGGCATGGAAAACCTGCCCACCGAAGAACGGGGCGCCTGTGTGCTCCTGGTCAAACACCAAAGCACATGGGAGACTTTTTCAATGGTGACGCTGATGCCGCACCCGCTGGCATTCGTGTTTAAAAAAGAACTGCTGTACGTGCCATTTTTCGGCTGGGCCATGAGCCGCATGGACATGATCCACATCGACCGCAGCCAGCGCGCGCAGGCTTTCAGCAAGGTGGTGGCGCAGGGCAAACGCCTGATGGCGCAGGGCACGTGGGTTATCATGTTCCCTGAAGGCACCCGCATACCGCGTGGCCAAAAAGGCGTTTACAAAAGCGGCGGTACCCGCCTGGCGATTGAAACCGGCGCGCCTGTCATTCCTGTCGCCGTGAGTTCGGCCAAATGCTGGCCGCGCAAGGCCTTCATCAAGTACCCAGGCGTTGTGGACTTTTCCATTGGCAAGCCCATCCCCAGCGCCGGACGCCAGCCAGACGAGCTGATGCGTGAGGTCGAGGCGTGGATTGAGGCCGAGATGCACAGGCTTGACCCTGAGGCCTATGCCACTGCAGAAGTAACGGCTGCGCGCTAAACTTCAATGATGCAAAGGCTGCTCCAGTTCACACTTGATCTCTTTGAGACAAGGCCTGAACTTCCAGCAGCGCCGCCAGCACCCAGGCGCAGCAGCGGCAAAAAAACTGCCCGGTCTGCACAGCCGCTGATCGAAAAAGCCGAGCCTCCCGTTGCTGACTTTGTCGGACCCTCGCTACCCGCGCAAACCCTGCAGCAGGCCCTGGCGCCGGCCACATTCCGCCACCCGCGTGCCACGCGTGAGACGCTGCTGGACGGCATTGCCATTGGGTATGAATTCAGGCGCGGCAAACGCCGCACAATCGGTTTTTCGGTGGGCGCGGAAGGCCTGACGGTGAGCGCGCCCAAATGGGTGCCGCTTTATGAGATCGACAAGGCGGTGCTTGAAAAATCCACGTGGATACTGACCAAGCTGCAGGAAACCCGCGCCCGCCATGAGCGGCTGGAGTCGGCACGTATTGAGTGGAAGGACGGCACCACGTTGCCCTTTCTGGGTGAACAGGTGATTGTGGTGCTGGACCCGCGCCATGCCTTTGGTGGGGTGGGCGCAGAACTCAAAAGCAATGATGTGGGCACCCTTCCCGGCGTCACGCACCTCACTCTGCATGTGGGCTTGCCGCACAGCGCCACGCCCGAGCAGATTCGCGATGCGGTGCAGGCCTGGCTGATGCGGCAAGCCAAGCGCGTCTTCACCGAGCGGCTTGAACACTTTGCGCCGACGCTGAACGTGCAATGGCGCAAGCTCAGCCTCTCAAGTGCCGGCACGCGCTGGGGCAGCGCGAGCGCCGACGGATCCATCCGCCTGAACTGGCGCCTGATTCATTTCAGGCGGTCTGTGATTGACTATGTGGTGGTGCATGAACTCAGCCACCTGCGTGTGATGGACCACAGCCCGCGCTTTTGGGACACGGTACGTGCTGTGGTGCCTGATTACGCCGAGCTGCGTGGCCAGCTCAAGGACGACACCATTCCCCGCTGGTAGCGACCGTTTAATGATCATCGACCTCGTGGCGCAAACACTTGATTGCCAAAAGCAGTGTTGTAATATGATAAAAATGAAAATCAATAAATAAAACTGACAGCAATGTGGTCGGGCTATTATGAAAAACAAGCTGATACTCGTCGTTGAAGACAATCCTGATCATCTTGAGCTCACGGTGCTGACGCTTGAAGAGCAAGGTGTCGATGCGGAAATCGTGGTGGCCCGTGACGGTGCACAGGCACTGGACTTTCTTTTCGGGCAGGGGCCACACGCTGGCCGTGACACGCAATTTCAACCATCCTTTGTCCTTCTGGACATGAAGCTGCCCAAGCTGTCGGGTCTTGATGTGTTGCGCAGTGTTCGCGCCAATCCCCTGACCGCGATGATTCCCGTGGTGATGCTCACCTCCTCCAGTGAGCAGTCCGACATCAAGGCCTGTTATCTTGCCGGCGCGAACAGTTTCATACGCAAGCCCGTTGATTTTGGTGAGTTCACCAAAAAACTCGATTGTCTGCAGGCTTACTGGCTGGGGGTGAACGAAGCCGCCCCGGGGTGATGAGATGTCCGCAAGGCCCCGAGTTGCCATGCCTTGTGAAGCCGGGGGGGCCATGAAGTCTGAGATTACACTGCGCACCCGCCTGGTTACTCTTGTTGTGGCAGCGACGGTGCCGCTGTTTTTGCTGTCCCTGATCGGGGCTGTACTGACGGCCAATGACGCGGTCACCCAGACCACCAGAAACCTTGAGTTTTCAGCATCGCTGGTTGCGGCCAACCAGCAGCGCATTGCTGATTCCGTCCGGCAGGTGCTGGTGGCCGTCTCGCATTTGCCCGAAATGGTCGAAGGCCGCGGGCCTGCCTGTCAGCGTTACTTCAAATCCCTGACCGGGGAGCTGTTGGTGTACGCCAATATCGGCATTATCGGGACGGACGGGTATGTTCGCTGCCACAGCGCGCCCAATAGCCCACCCGGTTTTGCCGGAGACCGTCCCTATTTCCAGTCGGCCATGACCACCCGTGATTTTGTGACGGGTGGCTATCTTGTGGGGCGCATCAGCGGCAAACCCATCATGGCTTTTGCCCTTCCTGTAACTGGCGCGGACGGCAGTGTCGCAGCCATTGCGTTTGCCTCCATGTACCTGTCCGAGATTGCCAGGGCCATCGCTGCGGGCGCGGTGCCGGTGGGTGGCCGTGTGATCGTGATGGACCGCGATGGCGTGGTTCTCGCTGCCAATCCTGAAGGTTCCGCCTCCGTCGGCAAGCCAGTGCCCAGCCAGTTGATCGTCAATGCCGTGGAGGCGGGGGTCCCGGCTGTTTTTGAAGGGCTGGAGGCCAGTGGTTCAAGGCAGATATACGCCTTCCGTCCGAGCAGCAACTTGCCTGCGTCCCCGTTCTTTGTGCTGATCAGCGCCGACAGGGAGGCGGTGCTGGCACCTTCGCAGCAACGGCTGGCGCGGAATTTCCTGGCGCTGTTTCTGGTGGCACTTTTTGGCAGCTGGCTCGCGTGGCTGCTGGGTGGCCGGGCCATCGTTAAACCTGCAGCGGAGATCCTGGAGGCTACTGGCCGCATACAGGCGGGGCTGCTTGACGCGCGTATACCTGTTCATCCGGACGTCCCCGGAAATGAGCTCACCCGCATAGCCACCAGCTTCAACAGCATGGCCGACGCACTTGAGCAGCGGGAACTGGATCTCGCAAACGAGCTGGCAAGCTCCCGCAATGCGCATGCGGCCCTTGAGCGCATGCAGGCAGAGCAGGCTAAAAGTTATGCCGAACTGCGTCAGACGCAAGACCGCCTTCTGGCTGCCCAGAAGCTGGGGCGCATAGGCCACTGGCAACTGGACATGCGCCTCAACAACCTGACGTGGTCTGACGAACTGCATGATCTTTTTGGACTCAGGCCTGGCGAATTTGATGGCCAGCATGACACCTTCATGCGGATGGTCCATCCAGACGACCGTGAGCACTACGAGGAAAGGCGCGCACAGGCGCACCGCGACGGCAGTCAGCTTGAGATTGAATACCGCATCACAACTCCTGACGGCGAAGTGCGATGGATGCACCAGCGGGGCCAGGCCGTCGTGAATGAGGCGGGCCGTACCGTGTCACGCAGCGGCGTCGTGCAGGACATCACCTCCCGCAAGCAGTCCGAGCTTGCCCTCGCGCACAGTACCACCTTGCTGCGCCGTACTGGTGAAATGGCCCGCATAGGCGGTTGGGAGGTGGACCTGGGCAGCATGGAGGCGCAGTGGTCGGAAGAGCTTGTCAGCATCTACGGCCTGGAGCCCGGATACAAGCTCGATCCTCTGGAAGCACTCGATTTTTATCAGACTGACGCGCAGCCTGTCATGCGGCAGGCCGTGCAGGACGCCATCACGCATGGCGTGGCATGGGATCTGGAGCTTCCCTTCATCACGGCGGAGGGGCAGCGACTCTGGGTCCGCAGCCAGGGGCAGTCCGTCAGGAAAAACGGCTGGGCCACGAGCCTGGTCGGCGCGCTGCAGGACATCACTGCACAGTATGAATCGCGCGAGCATCTCAGGCTGCTTGAGACTTCTGTTTCCCGTCTCAATGACATCGTCCTGATCACCGAAGCCGAACCGGTGGATGAGCCGGGTCCGCGGATTGTTTTTGTCAACGACGCCTTTGAGCGGCATACGGGTTACAGCCGCGAAGAGGCGTTGGGTCGGTCGCCGCGGTTTTTACAGGGGTCCAACACACAGAGGAGCGAGCTTGAACGCATCTCGGCTGCGCTCAAGGCATGGCAACCTGTGCGTGCCCAGCTGATCAACTACACCAAGGGTGGCGAGGAGTTCTGGGTTGAACTTGACATCGTTCCCATCGCCGACGCCAAGGGCTGGTTCACACACTGGGTGTCGGTGCAGCGTGATATCACCAGGCGCAAGCAGGCAGAGAAGGCCCTCACCGACAGCGAACAGCGCTACGCTGCGCTTTTTGAGATGGCTCCCGTAGCGATGTGGGTGTATGACGCTGCAGACTACAGGTTTCTGACGGTCAACCGGGCGGCCGTCGAAAGCTATGGCTATTCGCCGGAAGAGTTTCTGGCAATGACCATTTTTGACATTCGCAGCGAGGCTGATCAGGAGGCCTTGCGCAACCAGCTGCTTGAACTGACCGAGCCCCGGCATTCCTGGCTGCATCGCCGCAAGGACGGCTCATTCATGCCTGTCAATGTGATGTCCAAACCCATACAGTACTCGGGTCGTGAGGCGCGGTTTGTGGTGGCGATGGACATTACCGCCCAGGTCAACGCTGAAAAAGATGTGCAGGACTATCTTTTTACCTTGCAGCGCGCAGCCGATGCAGCGCAGGCCATCACCTGGCATCAGACACTTGATGGCATGCTGCAGGAAGTCGCAGAGCAGGCGAGGGGCGTGATCGGTGCGCACCAGGCCGTGGTCAGTCTGACGACCGCCAGTGACTGGTCCCAGGCCATCAATGCGCTGTCGCTGTCCGAAAAGTATGCGAAGTACCGTGACCTGCGCGATCCCTCTGACGGCTCGGGCATTTACGCCCTGGTCTGCGAGAACAACAGGGTCCTCCGCATGACACAGGAGGAGCTCGAAGCCCATCCGCGCTGGCGCAATTTCGGCAGTTATGGCGACAAACACCCCGTCATGCGCGGCTGGCTTGCGGTTCCCCTGACAGGGCGCCAGGGGCAGAACATCGGGCTGCTGCAGCTGTCGGATAAATATGAAGGGGACTTCACGCTGCAGGATGAGTATGTGGCAATTGAGCTCGCGCAACTGGCCTCCATTGCCATTGAGAACGCGAGGTTGCTGGATGAGGTGAGCCAGCTCAATACCGGGCTCGAGCAGAAAGTGGCAGAGCGGACGCTTGCGCTGGTCCGCCAGGAAGCACTGTTTCGCGCACTTGCAGAGCAGGCCCCCCAGGTGATCTGGACGGTTGACAACAATGGCGATGCGACCTACTTCAATCGTGCGTGGTTTGAACTTGTGGGTGGACAGCTTGAAGACTGGACCGGACGCCAGTGGACATCTGTCATTCACCCTGAAGATCTGCGGGAAGTCACGCAGAACTGGGCACGCGCGGTGGCGACACAGTCGCCCTACACGGGTATCCGTCGGCTGTGCGGGCTCGACGGCAGATACCATGTGATGTCCTATCGCGCGTCACCGGTGCTGGATGAGGGCGGAGAGGTGGTTTTCTGGATCGGCATCGACGCGGACATCACAGAGATCAAGAGCATCGAGGCGGCCCTGCGCCTGTCCAACGAGGAGCTTGAAGCCTTTTCGTATTCAGTCTCGCACGACCTGCGCGCACCGCTCAATACCATTGACGGCTTCAGCCGCCTGCTGTCCAAGCAACTCGATCCTGATGTCAACAAGAAGGGCCAGCACTACCTCTCACGTATACAGGCCGGCGTGGCGCAGATGGGCAAGCTCATCGAAGACCTGCTGTCCCTGGCGCAGGTGTCCCGCATGCAGTTGCGCATTGAAACAGTGGACCTGTCCGTACTGAGCAGGCGCATTCTTGACGAGTGGCAGGTGCGGGATCCCGAACGCAAGGTGCAGTTCCATATAGAGCCGGACCTCATGGCTCAGGGCGATGCCAGGCTGGTACGTGTGTTGATGGAAAACCTTTTAGGCAATGCATGGAAATTCACGTCGCAACGGGCCGAAGCCAACATCACGGTGGGCCACAAGCCTGATCCAGCCGGCCTGCCGGTGTTTTTTGTCCTCGACGACGGCGCCGGTTTTGACATGGCCTACGCGGACAAACTTTTTGTAGCGTTCCAGCGCCTTCATGCAGCGTCGGAGTTTCCGGGTACGGGCATCGGCCTGGCCACTGTCAGTCGCGTTGTGGGGCGTCATGGTGGAAAGCTGTGGGCTGTGGGCTCGCCGGGCCACGGCGCCACATTCTTCTTCACATTGCCACCCATGTCAGTGCTTGCTTAAAGGCTCCCCATGCGCAAGGCAAAATACGTCAAACCATGCAAAATGATAAAAGTGACAGATTCAAGTAACCGGGTGTTTTTTCCATATGTCACGCAAACTCAAAACATTTGAAGATGCCATCACCGCCGTAGACTTCTCCAGCGAAGATTATTGCGGCACAAGCTATGCGGCAAAGCTTCTGGGTCTTTCTGTGGCGACGGTCCAGTCGCTGGTCGAGAAGGGGGAAATCGAGGCGTGGAAGACGCTGGGCGGCCATCGCCGGATCGCGTTGAGCTCCATCACGTCCTATCTCGAAAAAAGTCCAAAACCCGCAGCAAGATCCAGTGCTGCTTCTGCCACCCGCCTGCGCGTAATGCTTGTGGAAGACGACGAGAATGCGCGCGAGTTATACCGGTGCCAGTTTGAAGAGTGGGACCTGCCCATCGATTGCACCTGGATGCCGTCGGCGCTGGAGGCCATGATGGACATCGCCAGCGTTCGCCCCGACCTGCTCATTACCGACCTGTCAATGCCTGGTGTGGACGGTCTTGAAATGCTCAGGGCCCTCAAGCGCAACGCGCAGCTTGCAGATATGCAGATCGTGGTGATCAGCGGCCTCCCGGCTGAAGCCATTGAGGCGCGGGGTGGCTTGCCCATGCAGGCCCACCTGCACGGCAAACCCGTGAATTTCGATTGGCTGCAGGGTTTCATGACGGCGCTGGTGTCTGCGAATGTCAAGTGGCGCAAGCGTGACCTTGCTGCGAAGCCTGCTGCGCTTCCTGCGCACGGCTAGCCGTGGTCAAGATGGCAAGGCCTGGGAACGACATCAACCCGCCAGTGCCATTGCAAGGCAGGGCCGGACCCGGGGATACGGATGAAACTGTTCGCGGAGCGCTGGATGATGTCGCATCGTCTGCCCAGACTGCTGCTGTCGGGGTGGTGTGGCTTGCTGCGTCGGGGCACATTACCGGGATCAACGCCGATGCGCGGCAACTGCTGCATTGCTCATTGCCAGATGCGGTCGGGCGGAACTTCTGGGATGTTGTACCAGAGAACGTGGCCGAGCACCATGGCGCCACAAGCGGCGCACTGGATGCCTCGGACCAATATCGTTTTGTGATCCACAGCGAGTTTGAGGGCAACTGGACCGAATATGCCTTCATGCGTCACCCGACGGGCTTCACTGTCAGCCTGCGTGATGTCAGCGCAGCAAAAAACATGGAGCACCTGTTGCGGGAAAGCGAGCAGCGCAATCAACTTATGTTCGATGCCAACCCGAATGCGATGTGGGTCTTTGATGCCATGTCGCTGCGCGTCATCTCTGCCAACCAGGCCGCAGTGCAGTTCTACGGCATTCCCCGGAAGATGTTTTTAAAGCTCAAGATGGGTGCACTCTTCCCGGATGGCGAAGGTGCGGCGTTGCTCAGCCTGATAGACCTGCACAAGGGCAGCAGCAGTGACCAGCCTGTTGTGGAGATATGCAAGCAGAAAAAGATGGATGGGCAACTGGTGCTGGTCGAGCTGGCCTGCGGCTACATCCGCTGGAACGAACAGCGAGCTATCCTGGTCAGCCTCGCAGACGTTACCGAACGGCACCTGGCTGACAGGGCCTTGCGCCGCGAGAACGCCGAAATGGAGGAGCAGCTTGGGAAAGCACTGGCCGAACTGAAAAATTCTAGCCGCGACCTGGAAGCATTTACCTACGCGCTGTCGAACGATCTGCAGGGGCCGATTCATGCCGCCAACGGGTTTGCGGCCATGCTGGGTGATAAATACTCGGCCCTGCTCGACGATGCCGGGAAACATTACATCACCCGCATCCAGGCCAGCATGCGCCAGCTTGCAAAGCTTGTCGATGACCTGCGTGTGCTGGTTCAGTTGCCGGCGCCGGACGAACTGGAGGTCATTGACGTTTCAGCCCTGTGCGAGACACTGGTGGCTGATTTCCGCAGGCGTGACCCCGAACGTGTGGTGATGCTTGAGCTGGATGCCGCACTGCCGCTGATAGCCGACAAGATACTGCTTACCAGGGCGCTTGCCTGCCTGCTCGACAATGCCTGGAAGTTCACGGCCAATAAAACAGAGGGCTGGATTCGTGTGGCCATGCTCCCCGGCAGGGTGCCCAGTGAGCGCATGCTTCAGGTTTCGGACAATGGTGCGGGTTTTGATGCGGCCTACATCGACAAACTTTTTACCGCATTTCAGCGCCTGCATTCATCAGCCGACTTCCCCGGCAATGGGCTGGGGCTGGCTATTGTCAGGAGCGTGGCCGAGCGGCACGGCGGCCGAGTGTGGGCTGAAACCAGTCCCACGGGTGCCAGCTTCTGCATGGTGTTCCCGCAGGACGTCACAGCGCCCGCGCAGTAGCGTGGCGAAACAGTTTCAGGTCTTGCTGAAGCGGTAAACGCCGTCCTGTCCGAGTTCGCGCGTGAGCCGGCCTTCATGCCACAGCAGATGCAGGTGTGCCACCGCCTCACCCATGGCAAACGTCGTCTGGTGCAGGTCCAGCTTGCGTTTGAACATGATGGGCAGGATGTCGGCGCCACTGCAGGGCTTTTCTGCGCAGGCCTGCAGGACTTCTGCCAGCCGGTCGCTGTGGTGATCCTGCAGCTGGGCTATTCGTGTGTGCAATCCCCTGAAGGGCTTGCCGTGCGAGGGAAGGGTCAGCGTCGCCTCGTCTAGCGGCAAAAACCGGGCGATTGAAGAAAGAAAAAGCCGCAGGGAATCGGCTTCCGGCTCCTGCTCATAAACACTGACGTTGGTGGAAATACGCGGCAGCACCATGTCGCCGCTGATCAACAGCGCCAGTTCCCTGCAGTACAGCGCCATGTGCTCGGGTGCATGACCATATCCGCTGATGCATTGCCAGCTTCGTCCGCCCATGCGTATCGTCAGCCCGTCCATCAACCGGCAGAAGTTCTGCGGCAGAGTCGGAACGAGATCGGCATAGTAGCCTTTTCGCGCCTTGATCCCCTCGAATGATTCTGTGTCGTTCAGGCCATGCGATGCAAAGAACCTCGCAGCACCTTCGCCGCCAAAAGAAGTGGTAGTCTGGCTTGAAAGCTTCGCGACGTTGTAATCGGTGGCGCTGATCCACAGCCTGCAGATATGAGTCGGCGTGGTCCAGCGTTCGCACAGCCAGCCGGCGAGGCCAACGTGGTCAGGATGCATGTGCGTCACGATGACACGCAGCACCGGGAGCCCTTCCAGTTCGTTGTCGAAGATGCTTTCCCACTGCGCTTTTGATTCATCCCGGCTTACGCAACAGTCCACAATCGTCCAGCCCTGAAGCATCGTGCCCGGTCGTTGCGGATCTTCCATCTCGTCGCGCAGCAACCAGAGGTTGATGTGGTCCAGCACAAAGGGCAGTGCCATGCGCACCCATTTGACGCCAGGTGCGACCGCCATCGCAGAGCCTACCGCGGGCAGGCGGTCGGCAAACGGGTAATCAAGTTGCTGTTCAAGAAGGTTCATGTAATATTCACGGGTTCACATGACGTTTACGTAAACGTCATATTCGATTCATTGTAGGGACGATGCGCAGCGTGCGCTGACTCACCGGCATTACCTGTGACAACCATGGCAACCACCTACACCATCAGCGACCTGGCCAGGGAGTTCGACCTCACGACGCGGGCCATGCGTTTTTACGAAGACATGGGTCTGCTGCAGCCCCAGCGCGAAGGCGCAGGTGGCCGCAACCGCGTGTACACATCGCGTGACCGAACCCGCCTCAAACTCACGCTGCGCGCCAAGCGCCTGGGGTTGTCGCTGGTCGAAGCCAAGGAAATCATCGATTCCTATGACAGCCCGCGCGACACAGCCCCACAGCTGCGCAAGTTTCTGGCCATCCTGACCGACCACCGCAAAAAACTAGAAGCGCAGATGCTCGATTTGCAGGCCAACCTGGATGAAATCCGCACCCACGAAAAAGAGGCCAAAGCCTTGCTGTCCAAGACGGAAAAATCCAGGGGCAGCTGAGATTTGTAATTTTTGTGGATAATTGACGTTTACGTAAACGTCAATTAAAACCCCGTCGCAGCCGAGCCTGACAGGCGACAAAAAAGAGACTGACCATGACTTCAACTTCTGCACACCCGGAGCTGTTCAAGCGCGTGGAGGCGAGTTTTTTGCGTCAGGGCATGATGGTGCAGCTCGGCGCCCGCCTGGTCAGCGTCGAACCTGGCGTCTGCGTGATTGCATTGCCTTATTCAGACCGCGTAACCCAGCAGCAAGGCGGCTTTCATGGCGGTGCCATGGGCGCGCTGGCCGACATCGCCGGCGGTTATGCGGCATTGACGACCGTGCCCGAAGATTCCGAAGTCACCACGGCCGAATACAAGGTCAACTTCCTGGCTGCCTTCCAGGGCGGTGAGCTGGTCGCCACGGGCCGTGTGATCAGGGCCGGCCGTCGCATCATCGTCACCAGCGCCGAGGTTGTGCATGACGATGGCAAGGGCAAGCAGACCACCTGCGCCGTGATGCAGCAAACCATAGTTCCGGTCACCAAGACCTACTGAGACCTGTTGAACCGACATTGCATTTAAAGAAAAGAGACAAACCATGAACAACATGCCCGGACTCAACTTCCAGCTCGGTGAAGACATTGACGCACTGCGCGACACAGTGCGCGATTTTGCGCAGGCGGAGATTGCCCCTCGTGCCGCAGAGATCGACCGCAGCGACCAGTTTCCCATGGACCTGTGGCAGAAGATGGGTTCACTCGGTGTTCTCGGTATTACTGTGAGCGAGGAGTACGGCGGCGCCAACATGGGCTACCTCGCCCACATGATCGCGATGGAAGAAATCAGCCGCGCCAGCGCTTCTGTGGGGCTGTCATACGGCGCGCACAGCAATCTCTGTGTCAACCAGATAAAGCGCAACGGTACTGAAGAGCAACGCAAAAAGTATTTACCCAAACTCATCAGCGGCGAGCATGTAGGCGCGCTGGCCATGAGCGAGCCCGGTGCAGGCAGCGACGTCATTAGCATGAAGCTGAAAGCTGAAGACAAGGGTGGCTACTATCTGCTCAACGGCAGCAAGTTCTGGATCACCAACGGCCCCGACGCCGACACGCTGGTCGTCTATGCCAAGACTGAACCTGAACTCGGTGCGCGCGGCGTCACCGCCTTCCTGATTGAAAAAGGTATGAAGGGTTTTTCGATTGCGCAAAAGCTCGACAAGCTGGGCATGCGCGGCAGCCATACCGGCGAGCTGGTGTTCAACAACGTCGAGGTGCCTGCGCAAAACATTCTGGGCGGCCTCAACAGCGGCGCAAAGGTGCTGATGAGCGGCCTTGATTACGAGCGCGCCGTGCTGACCGGTGGGCCACTCGGCATCATGCAGTCGGTGATGGACAACGTCGTGCCCTACATCCACGACCGCAAGCAGTTCGGCCAGAGCATTGGCGAATTCCAGCTCATACAGGGCAAGGTCGCCGACATGTACACCGTGCTGCAGGCCGGCCGTTCTTTTGCCTACACCGTCGCCAAGAACCTCGACATGCTGGGCACTGACCATGTGCGCCAGGTCCGCAAGGACTGCGCGTCGGTCATTCTCTGGTGCGCAGAAAAAGCCACATGGATGGCCGGTGAAGGCGTGCAGATCTTCGGTGGCAACGGCTACATCAACGAGTACCCGCTGGGCCGCCTGTGGCGTGATGCCAAGCTCTATGAAATCGGCGCCGGCACCAGCGAGATCCGCCGCATGCTGATTGGCCGTGAACTCTTTGCCGAAACCATGTAGACCTGTAAGAGAAAATCCAGCCATGCCCATACAAGACCTCTTTGCCCATAACCGCGCCTGGGCTGCGCAGATGGAGCGTGATCGGCCCGGTTTCTTCACTGGACTGATCAAACAGCAAACCCCCAAATACATGTGGATAGGCTGCTCTGACAGCCGCGTGCCGGCCAACCAGATCACGGGGCTGGAGCCCGGCGAAGTATTCGTGCACCGCAATGTGGCCAACCTGGTGGTGCATTCGGACCTGAATGCGCTGTCGGCCATCCAGTACGCAGTGGACATGCTCCAGGTCGAGCACGTCATGGTCGTCGGCCACTACGGTTGCGGTGGTGTGATGGCCGCACTGAACAATGTCCGGGTCGGTCTGGCCGACAACTGGATACGGCATATCCAGTCGGTTCGTGACCGCCATAGCGACTTGCTGGCCGCCTTGCCCGAAGCGCAGCGCGGTGATGCGCTGGTCGACCTGAACGTGATCGAGCAGGTCGTCAACGTCTGCGTCAGCACGGTCATGCTGGACGCCTGGGCCAAGGGCCAGAAGACCAGCGTGCACGGCTGGGCCTTTGGCGTGCACGACGGCCTGCTGCAGGATTTGCACATGACCGTGACAAGCACCGCTTCGATAGAGCCCCTGTACCGCGCCGCCATACAGGCCGTCGTGGGTGCGCGTTCTGCCAAATAACTTCCATTCATCCGAAAGAACATTCCATGTCAGACTCCATAGTCATCCTCGGCGCCGCGCGCACCCCCATGGGCGGATTTCAAGGCGACTTCAGCTCGCTCGCAGCACACGACCTTGGCGGCGCAGCCATCAAGGCCGCCATCGAGCGCTCGGGCGTCGCGCCCGAAAAGATTGACGAAGTTCTTTTCGGCAATTGCCTGATGGCAGGCCAGGGGCAGGCGCCTGCGCGGCAGGCCGGCTTCAAGGGCGGCCTGCCTGCCAGCACCGGCGCGGTGACGCTGTCAAAAATGTGCGGCTCCGGCATGGAAGCCACCATGCTCGCGCATGACCAGTTGCTGGCCGGCAGCCGCGATGTGATGGTTTCCGGCGGCATGGAGAGCATGACCAACGCGCCGCACCTGCTGCTCAAGGGCCGCAGCGGCATACGCATAGGCCATGACCGCGTGATGGACCACATGATGCTCGACGGCCTCGAAGACGCCTACGAGCCCGGCCGTTCGATGGGCACCTTCGGTGAAGATTGCGCCGCCAAATACAGCTTCACGCGCGAGGCGCAGGACGCCTTTGCCACCGCCAGCGTGCAGCGTGCCAAGGCTGCAACCGAATCGGGTGCCTTCAAGGCCGAGATCACGCCTGTCACCGTCAAGGGGCGTGCTGGCGACACCGTTATTTCTGTTGATGAAGGCCCGGGCAAGATCAAGCTCGACAAGATTCCAGCGCTCAAGCCCGCGTTCAAGAAAGACGGCACCATCACCGCCGCGTCGTCTTCATCCATCAACGACGGCGCTGCGGCGCTGGTGCTGGCACGCGAATCCACCGCTAAAGAACTGGGTGCCAAGCCAATCGCCCGCATCGTCGGTCACGCCACCTTCTCGCAGGCACCTGAATGGTTTTCAACCGCACCGGTAGGCGCTGTCAACAAGCTGTTCAAGAAAATCGGCTGGTCGGTGAAAGACGTTGATCTCTGGGAAGTCAACGAAGCCTTTGCCGTCGTGCCCATGGCGCTCATGAAAGAACTGAATGTCAGCCACGACATCGTCAACGTCAACGGCGGCGCCTGTGCGCTCGGCCACCCTATAGGTGCCAGCGGCGCGCGCATCATCGTGACGCTGATTCATGCGCTGCAGGCGCGCGGCCTCAAGAAAGGTGTTGCCACACTTTGTATTGGCGGCGGTGAAGGCACGGCCCTGGCCATCGAGTTGGTCTGACCGTGAAAGTCCTGGTCATAGGCGCATCACGCGGCATAGGCGAAGAGTTTGTTCGCCAGTACCTTGTGGGTGGCGCGACGGTCATCGCCACCGCGCGTGACGATGCCAGCCTTCAAAAGCTGAAGGGCATGGGTGCCACTGCCTTGCGCGTTGACGTGGCCGATCCGGCCAGCGTCAGCGGGCTGGCCTGGCAACTGGACGGTGAGCAGATTGACATTGCGTTGTATGTCGCCGGTGTGTACCCGTCGGGTGATGCGCTCTCGCCGCCTACGCAGGTCGAGTTCGACCGCACCATGCACACCAACGTGCTGGGTGCGATGCAGGCGATCCCACAGGTTGCGCCGCTGGTTGAAGCGGCTGCGAAGGGCAAGGGCGGCAGCTTTGTGTTCATCACCAGTGCGATGGGCCGCATTGAAGGCGTGGAGTCCAGCCGCGGGTGGACCTACCGCGTCAGCAAGGCCGCATTGAATATGGCGGTCGCCTCGGCACAGCACGACTACCCCAAAACCATCATGGTGGCCATGTCGCCCGGCTGGGTCAAGACCGATATGGGCGGCGCGGGTGCCAATTTGACAGTCGAAGAAAGCGTGACCGGCATGCGCGGCGCGATTGCCAGACTTACCGCAAAGCAGAAAGGCGCTTACCTCAACTACGAAGGCAGCGCTTTTGCTGGCTGGTAGCTTGTACAAAACGAAAGCCGCTGATGATATTGACGCAAGACCAGGAGATGATCCGCGAAGCGGTGCGCGCTTTCGCGCAGGAAGAGCTCTGGCCTAACGCTGCTAAGTGGGACAAGGAACATTACTTTCCCAAAGACGTGCACAAGGGCCTGGCCGAACTGGGTGCTTACGGTATCTGCGTGCCTGAAGAGTTTGGCGGCGCCAATCTTGACTACCTTACGCTCGCGCTGGTGCTTGAGGAAATCGCTGCAGGTGACGGCGGCACCAGCACGGCCATCAGCGTCACCAACTGCCCGGTTAACGCCATCCTCATGCGCTATGGCAACGCGCAGCAAAAGAAAGACTGGCTCACACCGCTGGCGCAGGGCCAGATGCTGGGCGTGTTCTGCCTGACAGAGCCGCATGTCGGTAGCGATGCATCGGGCCTCAAGACCACAGCGGTGAAAGACGGCGATGCGTACGTCATCAATGGCGTCAAGCAGTTCATTACCAGCGGCAAGAATGGTCACGCGGCGATTGTCATTGCTGTCACTGACAAGGGCGCAGGCAAAAAAGGCATGAGCGCCTTCATCGTGCCGACCGATACACCTGGTTATGTCGTCGCACGGCTTGAAGACAAGCTTGGCCAGCATTCGAGCGACACCGCACAGATCAATTTCGACAACTGCCGCATCCCCGCAGAAAACCTGATTGGCGCGGAAGGCGAGGGCTACAGGATTGCCTTGGGTGCGCTCGAAGGCGGCCGTATAGGCATTGCCGCGCAGAGCCTGGGCATGGCACGAAGCGCGTTTGACTTTGCACTGGCGTATTCCAAAGAGCGCCAGAGCTTTGGCACGGCGATCTTCAATCACCAGGCGGTGGGCTTTCGCCTGGCCGACTGCGCGACGCAGCTTGAAGCTGCACGCCAGCTCATCTGGCACGCTGCGTGCCTGCGTGATGCTGGCCTGCCCTGCCTGAAAGAAGCCGCCATGGCCAAACTCTTTGCCAGCGAGATGGCCGAAAAGGTCTGCAGCGCCGCCATCCAGACGCTGGGTGGGTATGGGTATGTGAGTGACTTCCCGGTCGAGCGGATTTACCGGGATGTACGGGTTTGTCAGATTTATGAGGGAACTTCTGATGTGCAGAAGATCATTATTCAAAGGGATTTGGCTTAGTTGATGGGGTGCTCTTCACTGCCAAGCCGAGTCTCGCCCCTGCGGGCGAGTTACTTTTCTTTGCGTTAGTTTTCTTTGGCGAAGCAAAAGGAAAGTGACTCGCCGCCGGGCTACCCTCGGGCTTGGTTGTGAAGGGCACAACCCTCAACCAGATCAAACTCCCGCCCGTCGGCCGCGGGAAGACGCCTCTTTCCAGGGCTTCCCCCGATACCAGGCTAAACCGGAGCCAGCCATCTGCAGCATTGGAAGGTCCCCAGCAGTATCCCCATACGCATACATCGTCAGTCCGCCCGCCTGGGTGCCAAAACGCTCCGCCAGCCAGGCTTTCAGCCGCACAACTTTCTGCTCCCCGTGGCAGTTGGGCGTCCGCATCAGCCCGGTGAGGCGGCCGCCCTGCACCGCCATTTCTGTACAGAGCAGGCCCTCAAAGCCCAGTTGCCGGGCGACGCGCTGCAGATAGATGTCCGGCGAGGCGCTCACCATCACGCAGCAATGGCCCTGCTCAAGATGCCAGTCCAGCCGCGCCATGGAATTCGTGCGCAGCCGGCTGCTGAAATCTTCGTCAAGCCAGCGTGTGGTCCATTGGTTTATCTCCAGCAGGCTGCGCCCCTGAAGTGTTGCCATCAGCAAGCGTTGCTTGGCGACATCGTTAGGCACCAGGCGCAGCGCATAGCCGACCAACCAGGGTGCGCACTTCAGCAATGCCAGTAAAAACCGCGGCCAACCCAGGCCGCGCGCCAGAAAGGGCAGCAGGGTATCGCCTTGGGTCAGCGTGCCGTCAAAGTCGAACGCGGCGACAACCGGGCCAGTTTTCACGGGCAGCGCACCTCGCCGCAATACCGCTCGCAGAAAGGGCAACCCGTCATCGGCAGAGCCTTGGGGATTTTGTAAAAGCGCCGGAAGATATCGCCTAGCACGCCGTGGCGATATGCCTCATATTTAAAACCAACACCCTCCACTGCGTAAAACGGTACGCCATTTTGTGTGAATGTGAGTGCCCGCACTGACTCGAAATACTCGGCGAATTCTTCCAGCCTGGGCGTCGCACCCGTGATGACGCGTATCGTCTTGCCCTGATACAGCGAGAAGTCCACCAGCATGTCGTCCTGCCGCGCGTGGAAGCGGCCCACCCCGAAGACCGGCATGTACTGGCGGCGCTCAAAGCCGTAAATCGAGGCGGCAGTGTAAGCGTCGGCCATCAGCACCACGCCGGGGCTGGCTATTTGTTTCAGGATGTCTGCCGTCTTGTAGCTGCGTATGACCTGCGGATAGATTTTTGAAAGCGGGGCAGTCGTGCGCCAGGTGTCGACGCTGGTCATGTACAGGCCCGCAACTACCAGCACATGCAGGCCTGCAAACACGGCCAGGCCTTTGGCGCAGCTTTTTAGTTTGTCCGCCGGCAAGGCAAAGGCCAGCAGCGCAAAACCAAAGGGGTAGAACGACAGTACCCAGTGCAGGCCGATCACTTTCTTCGCAGACAACAATGCAAAAAACAGAAGGGGCACGACCACCACGCAGGTCAAAAGCTGCAGCACCTTCGAGCTGGAACGTGTGGTTGCCAGCAGGGCCTTGCGGTATCTGAACGCCATCCAGAGCGCTGCGGGCGTGATGAGGTAGGCCATCATCACCACATAGAGCAGCGGCTTGCGCACCTCGAACAGCTCCGCCTCGTTGCGGTTGTAGACGTTGAACATGATGTTGGACCAGCCGTGCGACATGTTGTAGGCGATGTTGATCGCCGGGCCGGGCAGGGCGCAGACCACCAGCAAGGCCAGCCCGCCAAGACGGTCACGACGGTACAGCCCAAAATAAACCAGGTAGGCCAGGCCCAACACCACCGAGAAGTATTTGGATAAAAATGCGCAGCCGATGAAGACGCCTGACAGCGCGTATAGGCCATAAGTGTGGCTGTCCAGCTGCTCGCGGCGCTCGGCCCGCATCAGCGCTGCCACTGACAGCGCTGACCAGAAAATCAGCGGCGTGTCGGTGGTGATCAGTGTGTTGAGCCAGTTCAGCGGCGCCAGCCAGAAAAACAGCACGCCCCAGGCGGCCCGGTTTCTGTCGATGTCTTTCATGCCCCACCAGAGGGCGGCGCCCAGCCCGAGGGGCAGCAGCACCACCGGCAGGCGAATGGACCAGATGCTGTCGCCCAGGGTGGCCCGCATCAGGGCGATCAGCCAGCCCACCATGGGCGGGTGGTCTGAATAGCCCCAGTCCGGGTAGACCCCCCACCAGTAGAAGAAGGCTTCGTCACCGGTGATGGGAAAGGTGGCGGCTATCCATAAGCGCAGCAGCAGCGAGGCGATGCCGGCGCCCAGAAGCCAGCGGGGCAGCGCGGAGGCTAGGGAATCGGAGGAAGGGGAATCAGTGGTCATGAAAAACTGATGTCTTTGCGAATGGCGGCACTATAGAGCAGGGCGAACACGCCAATGGCCACCGCCAGCCAGAGCGTGAGCAGGCGCACCAGCACGGTGATGGCCAGTGCTTGACCTGCAGGCGCGCCCTGCAGCACCAGCAGGCCGGTCAGCACGGCTTCCATGCCGCCCAGCCCCGCAGGCAGGGCTGACAGCGCACCGGCCACCATGGCCAGCGCATAAAAACCTGCCGCGGTTATGACCTGCATGTGCACGTCCAGCGCGCGGCAGACCAGCCACATGGCCAAGCCCTGGGCAGCCCAGGCGCAAAAGGTCAGGCCAAACCACAACAGCGGTTTCACGCTCAGGCAAAGCCACGCCTCAAGCAGCCAGGGAAAGCGCTTGAACAGCCTGTGCCGGTACTTTGCGAATATGGCTGCTGCCACAGCCAGCAGCACCATGCCCGTGCACAGGATGGCCAGTACCAGTCCGGGTACAGCCCGCACGGCACCGTGGGTCAGGCCCCAGACAAGTGCCGGGGTACAAAGAAGCAGCAGGCAGGTCAGGTCGGCCAGGCGTTCGGCGCCAAAAATCGCCATGCCCTGCGCGGTGCCGAGCGGCTTGTTGGCCAGCATGAGCCCGCGGATGGCTTCGCCCACATTTCCGGGTGTCGGGGTGAACGAATAACCCGCAAGATAAAGGCGCAGCCCCTCTATCCATCCGAAATGGCGGCCGTAGTGGGCCATCCACAGGCGCCAGCGTATGCCCCGCAGCAGGTAGTTGAGCATGCACAGTGTGGCGGCCTGCAGGCCGGTCCACGACCACAGCAGTGATAGGGATGCCTTGGGCTTGTCGCCCCAGATGAGGATGGCCGCCGCATACAGCGTGGCGACCACGCCCAGAACGAGCAGCAGTTGTTTGAAGGGCAGACGACTGGCAGGCCCCGGTGCCTTGCCGGAGTTCACCGCCAGTGGCTTAGAAAAACGGCCGCCCAGCAGACGCCGGCCGCCAGTATCCAGGGGTCGCGCAGCAGGTCCCGGGCCACGTCTTCGCCTCTGCCCTGGTGCACCTGGTAGGCATAGCGCAGCATTCCGAAGATCACCGCCGGCACGGTATAGAGCAGGCGCTCGCCGTGCTGCAACTGCGCTTCCGGGCTGGTTGCGTAAAGACTGTAGGTGGTCAGCGTGGCCGTCATGGTGACGGCCATGAAGGTGTCCAGCAAGGCTGGCGGGTAGGACGCCAGCACGCTGCGCTGGCTGGGACCTGCATGAAAGCTCTCGGCCTTGCGTTTTGAAAACCCCAGAAACAGCGCAACAAAAATACCCGTCAGCAGCAGCCAACGGGAAGGCGGTATGCCGACCGCCCAGGTGCCCGCCAGCAGGCGCAGCATGAAACCCGTCGCAATGATGGACACGTCAACAACAGGCACCCGCTTGAGCCGCCATGAGTAGGCCATGTTCAGTAAAACGTAACATCCCAGCAAAAACAGCATGGCCCGTTTGTCCCAAGCCAGCCAGACGCCGGTGGCAAGCAAGACCAGCGCCAGTGCCAGCGCCAGCGGTACGGGCACCGCGCCGCTGGCCAGCGGCCGGTTCTTTTTGGTCGGGTGCTGCGCATCCGCAGCGCGATCGTGCAGGTCATTGAGGATGTAGACCATGCTCGACACGCAGCAAAATGCCACAAACGCAGTGAGCACGCGGCTCAGCACGTCCGGATACTGCCAGGTCTGGCTGAAGACGAGGCCTGCGAGGACGAAGACGTTTTTCAGCCACTGATGCGGCCGCATGAGGCGTATCAGTGCTGGCAGGGAGAAGGGCTGCATGACAAGTTCTAAGCTCGGAAGGGGAGACAGCCTTCAAGCATAACTGCTACAGGTTCTGTAGCCTGCAGGGCGGTCTACAGCAGGGTAGACCTCAGTCTTCGAGCTCGGCTTTGGCCATTTCCACGTCCAGCCGTTCCGTCGCATCAACGGGTTTGCTGGTGGCGGCCTGTTCGTAGAGCTTGGTCGCTTCTTTCATCTTCTTGTCGCCTTCCAGCATGACCATGCCGTTGGCATATTCGATCATGGCAATGGCCGATGAGGGGTTGAGCTTGAGGGCTTCCTTGAACAGGCTCAAGCCGGTATCCTTTTTGGCGCCATAGGTCATGCCGCCAATCAGGGAGCCAACCTTGTCGATCACTTCGGCATGGAAGGCGGCTAGTGCGATATGCGCGTCGGCATGTTTGGGCTGCAGCTTGATAGCCTGCTCCAGAGAGTTCTTGACCTTGGTACCCAAGCCTTGCGCCAATGCTTTGGCGACGCTGATGCCCTGCCCATACCGACCCAGTGCATAGGCCTGCCAGTAATACGCGTTGGCGTTTTTTGACTGGTCTTTTTGCTGGGCTTCGGCGCGCTCTGCGACTTCCATGAACAGATCGAGCTTGGCTTTTTCTTTGGTTTCAAGGTAATTGGCGTAGATACAGGTCGCTTTGTTGGCCACCGTGATGCCCTCACCACCGGCTTTCAGGCCAGCTTCTGCCGCTTTCTGGAAGTCGCCGTTGTGAAACAGTACCCAGGCACCAAGCACTGCGGCATCCTTGGGTAGGGGCTCGCAGTCGCCCTGGTGCAGTTTGGCCCAGGCCTTTTTCAGGCTTGCAGCGTCGAATGTGTAGTCGCCCATGTGGGGGAATGCGGTCCATTTGGCCATTTTTTTGTCTCCTTCGTTTTTAACTTTTCCGGTGCCCGATGGCAGGATTTTGCCCGCGCTGCTATTTTGCGGCTGACGGCGTGCTGTAAGCCCCCACCAGCGATTGCAGATGCATGCGCTGGCCCTGTTCAAGGTAAGGAATGAGTAGATTCAGCACGTGGTGCGCGCCGCGCAACAGGGCCGACTGCGCGTTCTCGGGCTCCAGCGCGTTGCGGGGGTCACGCACGTATTCAAAGCTCAGCCAATACGTCAGCACCACCACCATGCTGGTGGCGGTGGCTTCAACTTCGCGCGAATCGATGGCCATCGCGCCGGAGCGGCTCATGCCGTCAAGCAGGGCCTTGACCGAGCGGGTCTTGTTTTTCAGAACCGACTGGAAGTGGGTCTCAAGCCGGCGGTTCTTGCTGAGCAGGTCGTTCAGGTCACGGTACAAAAAGCGGTATTGCCAGATCAGCTCGAACAGCGTGTGCATGAAGAACCAGGCATCTTCCACATCGCGAACGCCGTCGCTTGCGTTAAGTATTTCAGTCAGCGCGCGTTCGTAGCGGTCGAACAGCGAGTTGATGAGTTCGTCTTTGGCGGGGTAGTGGTAGTAGAGGTTGCCGGGGCTGATGCCCAGTTCGGCAGAAATGAGCGTGGTCGAGACGTTGGGCTCGCCAAAGCGGTTGAACAGGTCCAGCGTGACCTCGAGAATCCGCTCCGCCGTGCGCCTGGGCGCTTTTTTCGCCATTTTGTCTGCCCTCTGATGTGCGCTTACTCTAACCGAGGGCGAAGTGGTTGGGCACTAGGGAAGTCCAGCAGGAAGGCGCCAAATTCGACGTGTGCATCAGGCTCCAACCGCATGGCTCAGGTCTTCCATCACTTCTTCCAGCGAGGCAATGGCCCTGCCCACACGCGTCGGTGCCGGACGGGCAGCCACCAAGTGCCGCCTGGGGTCGTCCAGCACATCCATGTTCAGCGTGATGCCGTGGCGCGCCAGTTTGGCTGACAGTGTGGTCTTGCGTGACCGCAGCATCTGGCGGGTCTTCTGGTAAGCATGCTCGGCCATTTCGCGGCGCTGGCCGTAACTGAAGGTGTTGGCGAGAAACATGTCGGTGTCGCGATTGTCCGGCTCCAGCAGCACGATGTCGGTGTCGGGATAAGCGTGCTCATAGTGCTTCATGCCGAGCTCCAGCCGGGAGTGGATCATGGCGCGGAAGGTCTGGCTCATGACGGCGGGCAGGCCGCCGTTGACGATGCGTGGGATGCGCTGCCGTTCAGTCGGCAGACCGCGTTGCATCACGCGCTGGCTCATGGCCAGTTCGGGGGCGAGGGTGGAGTTAAAGGGCACCAGAGGGTTCAGGCAGAACATCAGGTCCATGCCGCCGTCCATGGCCACGCCGGCATGCATGGTTTTCTTGAGCGCGCCATCAACAAAATACTGGTTGTCGATTTCCACCGGTGGGAACAGTCCCGGCAGTGCAGAGCTCGCCTGCACGGCTTTTGAAATCGGAACATGGTCCCAGCCAGGCTGGCCAAAAGGTGCAGCGTCGCCTGTATCGAGATTGGTGGCGACCAGGGTCAGTCGGCCTGCCAGCTCGCGGAAATCATTGGTTCGGCCAGGTTTTGAAAACAGCCTGGTTAATCGGCTGTCTATCTCATCATTGCTGAAGATGCCGGTCGGCAGTGCAGGCCCCAGTGCCTCGATGGCGTTGAGCAGCGACTTGCCGCCCAGCGTGGCGCGCCACAGCGCTGAAAAGGCCAGGCCGGGCAGGGCAACGCTGCGGCGCAAAAATTCTCCATAAGCTGGCACCATCAGCCAGGCCGGGTCGAACACTTCAGAGATCTCGTGGTCGTTTTCGATGAACGATGCACACAGTTCGCGCGGTGTCATGCGGTTGGCGAGGCCGGCCGCGATAAAGCCGCCTGCAGATACACCGACGTAGTGGTCGAGCTTTGTAAATGAAAGTCCTTGCAGTGATTCGTCCAGCGCACACAGGGCACCTATTTCGTAAATGGCGCCCAGCGGACCGCCGCCCGCCAGCGCCAAGCCAATGCGGGGCTGACTTGCGTTGCGTCTGTTTTTTAAGGACTTTGCAGTGCTCATGCCTGGAGTTGAGTTGATATCGACGTGATTTGCTGCAATGCAGCAGGACGAAAAAAAGGGGACACAAGTCCCCTTTTTACAAATACCCCGGGTCAGGCAGCCTTGCGCGGGGCAGGGCGTTTGGCCGCAGCCTTTTTGGCTGCAGGTTTGGCGGCTGTTCCCCCTGGGGCTTTGGCGGCCGGTTTCGCAGGGGCTTTGGCACTCATCTTTTGCACATTGCGGTTGAGTTCGTCAATGCGTGCAATCAGCGCGTCGACGTCCTTTGCAGAAGGCACGCCCAGCTTGTTCAGGGCCTTGGCAACGCGGTCTTCAAAAATGGTTTCGAGCTTGTCCCACTGGTTGCCTGCTTTGGACTGGATGTCAGTCGCCATGCTGGCCATCTTGCTGGTGGCCACCGAAATTTTCTCCTCTGCGACCGCCTGGGTCTTGCGCTGTATGGACAAGCCTTCCTTGACCAGGGTTTCAAAAACCTTGCCGCCTTCTTCCTGCGCTTTTGAGAAAGCACCCAAGCCAGCCAGCCAGATTTGCTGCGCGGACTCCTTGACGGCACCGGACAGCTGCGGACCTGATTTTTTTTCGGCGCTCATTTTTTGCAGTTTCTTGACCATGGGTGTGCTCCTTAAGAATAGTGAAATGACGTTGCGCGGCAGTGTTGCCATGCACATCCCAAAATATAAGCCCTGTGTGCGCCATCATTTAGGTGCCGGGTTCTAGAAGTAACAGAGGCGCGGGTTTTTGCTGAATAGGGGCGGCAGGGCTTTAGGCAAGAATCGGGCTTTGATTTGCCCACTGCGGAAAGACACCATAACCATGACAACGCATTACTTCGTCACCGGGGCCACCGGCTTTATCGGTAAACGCCTGGTGAAAAAATTGCTGGACCGCAAGGGGACCACGGTTTCCTTTCTCATTCGCAAGGAGAGCGCTGGCAAGGTAGCCGACCTTCGTGAGTATTGGGGCGTGAGTGCTGCAAGGGCCGTCGCCGTACATGGTGACCTGACCAGCAAAAAACTGGGCGTCGGTGCTGAAGACGTCAAAAAGCTCAAGGGGCAGGTTGATCACTTCTATCATCTTGCGGCCGTTTATGACCTGAGTGCCGATGAGGAAAGCCAGGTAGCCGTCAATATCGATGGAACACGCAACACCGTTGAATTTGCCAAGGCCATAGAGGCGGGGCACTTCCATCATGTGTCGTCCATCGCCGCTGCAGGTCTCTATGAAGGGGTGTTCCGCGAGGACATGTTCGAGGAAGCCGAGAACTACGAACACCCTTATTTCATGACCAAGCACGAGAGCGAAAAAATCGTGCGCAAGGAATGCAAGGTGCCGTGGACGGTCTTCCGGCCTGCAATGGTCGTAGGCGACAGCACCACCGGCGAGATGGACAAGATCGACGGCCCTTATTACTTCTTCAAACTGATTCAGCGCATGCGCCAGTTGCTGCCGCCATGGATGCCTGCTGTGGGTCTTGAAGGTGGGCGCGTCAACATCGTGCCGGTCGACTTTGTGGTGGATGCACTCGACCACATCAGCCACAAAACGGGCATCAGCAAAAAATGTTTTCACCTGGTTGACCCGGTGGGCTACCGCGTCGGTGATGTGCTTGATATCTTCAGCCGCGCCGCGCACGCGCCCAAGATGAACCTGTTTGTCAACGCTGCACTGTTGGGTTTCATCCCGCGTGGCGTAAAGAAGAGCCTGATGGCCTTGGCACCGGTACGCCGTATCCGCAATGCCGTGCTGGCCGATCTGGGCCTGCCGGAAGACATGCTGACTTTTGTCAACTACCCGACGCGGTTTGACAGCCGGGAGATGACCGCAGCGCTCAAAGGCTCGGGCATTGCCGTACCGAACCTGAAGGACTACGCCTGGCGCCTGTGGGATTACTGGGAGCGCCACCTCGACCCCGACCTGCACATTGACCGATCACTACGCGGCACGGTTAACGGCAAGGTGGTGCTGGTCACTGGTGGCTCATCGGGCATTGGCCTGGCAGCAGCCCACAAGTTTGCAGATGCGGGTGCCATCACCATCATCTGCGGCCGCGACCAGGACAAGCTGGACGAAGCCTGCAAGGAAGCGAAGGCGAAGGGCTACAACTTCGTGGCTTACCCGGCTGACATCGCCGACATGGCCGATTGCGACCGATTCATCAAGGAACTGGTCGCCAACCATGGCGGTGTTGATTTCCTGATCAACAACGCAGGCCGTTCGATTCGCCGCGCGATTGAGGCCAGCTACGATCGTTTTCACGACTATGAGCGCACCATGCAGCTCAACTACTTCGGCTGCCTGCGCGTGACCATGGGCCTGCTGCCAGGCATGACGGCCAAACGGAAAGGCCACGTGGTCAACATCAGTTCCATCGGCGTGCTGACCAATGCGCCACGATTTTCGGCCTATGTCGCCTCCAAAGCGGCGCTTGATGCGTGGACCCGCTGTGCGTCGAGCGAGTTTGCCGATGTGGGAATCAGCTTTACCACCATCAACATGCCGCTGGTACGCACCCCCATGATTGCGCCCACCAACCTCTACAACAACGTGCCGACCCTGTCGCCTGAAGAAGCTGCGGACATGATCGCAGATGCCTGCATCAGCAAGCCGGTACGTATCGCTACCCGGCTAGGCATTACCGGCCAGGTCATGCATGCCCTGGTCCCGCGTATCGCGCAGATCGCCATGAACACCAGCTTCCGCATGTTCCCGGATTCATCCGCAGCCAAGGGTGCAAAACCCGGCGACAAGGCCTCCAAGCCGCAGCTGTCAGCCGAGGCTGTGGCTATGCAGCAGATGATGCGCGGAATCCACTTCTGACAGGGCTGTGACGGCTGGGTCCATGTGCAGGGTGGCATGGGATAATTTGTCGCGATAGCAACTGCATCGTCAACAAGGATTCCCATGCTTCTCGTTACCGGTGGCGCCGGTTTTATAGGTGCCAATTTTGTGCTGGATTGGCTTGCCAGGTCTGACGAGCCGGTGGTCAACCTCGACAAACTGACCTATGCGGGCAATCTGCACACCCTGGCGTCACTTGAGGGCAATCCGCAGCATGTCTTTGTCAAGGGTGATATTGGCGATGCGCCACTGGTCGCGGAACTGCTTCAGACCCACCAGCCAAGGGCCATCATCAATTTTGCAGCCGAATCTCATGTAGACCGCTCCATTCACGGGCCGGAAGATTTCATCCAGACCAACATCGTGGGCACGTTTCACCTGCTTGAGGCCGCACGCGCCTACTGGGGTGGATTGACCGGAGACGCAAAGTCGGATTTTCGTTTTCTGCATGTCTCCACCGATGAAGTCTACGGTTCTCTCGGCGTCCATGATGCCGCTTTTACCGAGAAGCACCGTTATGAGCCAAACAGTCCCTATTCAGCCAGCAAGGCGGCCAGCGACCACCTTGTACGCGCCTATCACCACACCTACGGCATGCCGGTGCTGACCACCAATTGCAGCAACAACTATGGCCCCTGCCATTTCCCTGAAAAACTCATACCACTGATGATTGTCAATGCCCTTGCGGGCAAACCGCTGCCGGTCTATGGTGATGGCATGCAGATACGCGACTGGCTGTATGTGAAGGATCACTGCAGCGCCATCCGTCGGGTGCTGGAGGCGGGACGGACCGGTGAGGTCTACAACGTAGGTGGATGGAATGAAAAGCCCAACATTGACATCGTGCACACAATTTGCGCGCTGCTCGATGAACTCCGGCCGAGGCCTGATGGTGCCAGCTACAAGGCGCAGATTTCACACGTCACGGACAGGCCGGGGCACGACCGCCGTTACGCCATAGACGCTGCAAAGATACAGGGTGAACTGGGCTGGCAACCGGCAGAGACTTTTGAAAGCGGCATCCGCAAAACCGTGCAGTGGTACCTGGACAATGCGTCATGGGTAGAGCAGGTCCAGAGTGGTGCCTATCGCGAGTGGACGGACCTGCATTACGGAAAAGCTGAAAAGGCGGCCGCTTGAAAATTCTTCTTTTGGGTTCGGCCGGGCAGGTCGGCTGGGAGTTGCAGCGCAGCCTGGCCCCTCTTGGCCAGCTTGTGGCGCTGGACAGGCGCAGCACCGATTTCTGCGGCGATCTTTCTAACGCTCAAGGCCTGGCAGATACCGTAGACAGGATCAGGCCGGATGTCATCGTCAATGCGGCCGCTTACACTGCTGTCGACAAGGCAGAAAGCGACAGGGAAACCGCGCTTGCCGTGAATGCGGTCGCACCCGGCGTGCTTGCCGAGGCTGCAAATCGGGTGGGCGCATGGCTGGTGCACTATTCAACCGACTATGTTTTTGACGGCAGTGGCAGCAGGCCCTGGGAAGAAACAGACTCGACGGGCCCGTTGAGCATTTATGGCAGCACCAAGCTGGCGGGCGAGCAGCGCATTGCCGCTGCCTGCGCCCGACACATTATTTTGCGCACCAGCTGGGTCTACGCAGCGCGGGGCGGCAATTTTGCAAAAACAATGCTCAGGCTGGCGGGTGAACGTGACAGGCTGACGGTTGTCAACGACCAGTTCGGTGCGCCGACCGGAGCCGACTTGCTGGCTGATGTGACTGCGCATGTCACCAGGAGCGCGCTCGCGCAAGGTACACCTGATGCTGCGGGCACTTACCACCTCGCTGCGGCCGGCGAGACCTCATGGCATGGCTACGCACGGTTTGTGGTGGCCGAGGCGCTCAAGGCCGGCCGGCCCCTCAAGACTTCGCCGGATACCGTCGATCCTGTGCCCGCCAGTGCCTTTCCGACGCCTGCAGTACGCCCCGGCAATTCACGCCTGAACACCGCTAAACTTCGCGCACGCTTTGGGCTTGAGTTGCCCGCATGGCAGTCGGGCGTCGCCCGTTTGCTGGCCGAAATAACCTGAAATTCATTCATGACACAACGCAAAGGCATCGTCCTCGCAGGCGGCTCGGGCACTCGCCTGCATCCGGCCACACTCGCCATCAGCAAGCAGCTGCTGCCGGTGTATGACAAGCCCATGGTGTATTACCCGCTCAGTACGCTGATGGTCGCAGGCATACGCGAGGTCCTCATCATCAGCACCCCGCAGGACACCCCCCGCTTCGAGCAACTGCTGGGCGATGGTTCCCAGTGGGGCATGAAGCTGCAGTATGCGGTGCAGCCCAGCCCGGATGGTCTCGCGCAGGCCTTCATCATTGGCGAAAAATTTCTCGATGGCGCGCCCAGCGCCCTGGTGCTTGGCGACAACATTTTCTATGGGCATGACCTGCAAAAACTGTTGATGCAGGCCGATGCAAGTGACAAGGGTGCAACGGTTTTCGCCTACCACGTCCAGGACCCCGAGCGTTACGGTGTCGTAGCGTTTGATGCTGCGGGCAAGGCCAGCAGCATCGAGGAAAAACCGGCTCAGCCCAAAAGCAGCTATGCCGTAACCGGCCTGTATTTTTATGATGAACAAGTGGTCGATATTGCAAAGTCCATCAGGCCCAGTGCGCGTGGCGAACTTGAAATCACGGCCGTCAACCAGGCCTATCTGCAGCAGGGCAGCCTGAACGTGCAAATCATGCAGCGCGGTTATGCATGGCTGGATACCGGCACGCACGACAGCCTGCTTGAGGCCGGGCAGTTCATTGCGACCCTGGAACATCGGCAGGGCCTGAAAATCGCCTGCCCGGAAGAGGTCGCGTGGCGAGGTGGCTTTATCGATGACAGACAGCTTGAACAGTTGGCCGCACCCATGGCAAAAAATGGTTATGGGCAGTATTTGATGCGGCTTTTGGCCGAGCGGGGCCAGCCATGAAGGCCACGCCCACCCCGATTGCTGATGTGTTCATCATTGAGCCCCGTGTTTTCGGGGACCAGCGTGGCTTTTTCTTTGAAAGCTTCAACCAGCGTGACTTCAATGCTGCCACGGGCACTGACTTCACTTTTGTGCAGGACAACCACAGCAGGTCTGAAAAAGGTGTGTTGCGTGGTCTTCATTTCCAGGTGGGCCAGCCCCAGGGAAAACTCGTTCGTGTTGTTCGCGGAAGCGTGTTTGATGTTGCCGTCGATATCCGGCGGTCTTCCCCCACCTTCGGCCAGTGGTTCGGCATTGAACTCAATGAAGACAATGGCAAGCAGCTCTGGGTGCCGCCAGGTCTTGCCCATGGGTTTGTGGTCCTGAGCGGGAGTGCAGACTTTTTGTACAAGACCACGGACTACTATGCGCCGTCCATGGAGCGTTGCATTGCCTGGAATGACGCCACCCTCAATATCGCCTGGCCGATCGATGGTGAACCCTCACTCTCCGCCAAGGACAGGTTGGGTGTCCCGCTGGAAGCAGCGATCTCCGGAATGTGACTAACCCTGCCCGCATTGCCTGCAGCGGGTGCTTTGCATACAATGCGTTCAAGTCATGAACATATAAGTAAAACAATGGCACCCCAAGACCTTCCCTACTATCTTTTGTGTGAACTCACCGATGAGCCATCGGCCAGCCAGCGAGGTCTTGCCGAACGTTTCGGGGTCAGCCTCGGCAAAGTCAATTACTGCCTGCGGGCGCTGGTCGACAAAGGCCTGGTGAAGGCCAACAACTTCAGGCGCAGTGACAACAAGCTGGCTTACTCCTATGTGCTTACTGCCGCAGGCCTGGAAGAAAAAAGCGTGCTGACGAAAGCCTTTTTGCAACGCAAGCTCGCAGAGTTCGAGCTGTTGCAAAAAGAAATTGAGGCGCTCCGGCGCGAGGCAGAAAAGACATGACAGCCAGCACCACCAAGGCAGCACCCGTTCGCCCGGTCATCCTTTGCGGCGGCAGTGGTACACGTTTGTGGCCCCTGTCGCGCAAGGCCTTTCCCAAGCAGTTCATTCCCCTCATAGAGGGCAAGTCGCTGCTGCAGCTGACGCTTGAGCGCGTGGCCCCACTGTCTTGCAGTGACGGGAGCGGTGTGACCTGTGTCTCAGCAGAAGAGCATCGTTTTCTTGTTGCTGATGTGGCCGCCCATGCTGGCATGAAGGTCGCGCAGATACTTGAACCGCATCCCAGAAATACCGCCGCCGCGATGGCCGTGGCAGCACTTGCTGCGGATCCCGACGACCTGCTGCTCTTTTGCTCCGCCGATCATCACATTCCAGACGCAGTAGGTTTTCTTGAGATGGTGCGTTCTGCGGTGGCCACGGCGCAATCGGGCAAGCTCGTGACCTTTGGTGTGCAGCCCGGTTTCCCCAGTACGGCTTACGGCTATATCCGGAAGGGCCAGGCCCTGGCATCCGGCGGCTTTGAAGTCGGCAGTTTTGTTGAAAAGCCGCCATCAGACAAGGCTGTCCAGTTGCTGGCCAGCGGCAACTATCTGTGGAATGCAGGCATCTTTCTGGCCCGTGCGCAAACCCTGCTTGATGCCCTTGCCCTCCACGCACCCGACATTCTCGACAGCTGCCGCGCGGCGATGAAACAGCCCGCGCAGGACGGTTTGTTCCTGCGTCCCGACGCCACCGCGTTTGCTGCGTGCAGGAGCCAGTCCATCGACTATGCGGTGATGGAGCGGGCTGACAACGTTGTTGTGTTTCCGTTCAGTGGCATGTGGAGCGATGTGGGCAGCTGGAATGCCGTCGCCGGCCTCGCACCCGAGGCGCCTGAAGGCAACCATGTGGGAGGTGACGCGCAAAACGCCCATCACCTGCATTCGCGCAACACCTACATACATGCGGGCGGCGGGCGCCCTGTCGTTTCGCTCGGCGCGCAGGACATGTTCATCATCGACACGCCCGATGCCCTGCTGGTGGCCCACACCAGTCATTCAGAAGCCGTCAAGGAAGTTGTTGCCCGGCTTGAATCGCTGGACGCATCACAGGCCGTACAGCATCGCCTGGTGGCCCGACCATGGGGCTGGTACGACAGCGTTGATGTGGGCAAAAACCACCAGGTCAAGCGTATCACCGTCAGGCCCGGTGCGTCGCTCTCATTGCAGTTGCACCATCATCGGGCAGAACACTGGGTGGTGGTCAGCGGTACCGCAGAAGTGGTCAATGGGGACCAGCGCCTGACCCTGGTCGAGAACCAGAGTACCTACATTCCCCAAGGCCAGGCCCACAGGCTGACCAATCCTGGAACGGTTCCGCTCGAGATCATTGAAGTCCAGACCGGCTCGTACCTGGGTGAGGACGACATTGTGCGGATGGAGGACACCTATGGGCGTCGCTAGGTTCAGAGGCCGGCCGGGGCAGCATTGATGCAGCCTGTGCAGCCAATCTCCGCGCTGGTCAAACGCCTCTGGCCGCACATCGCGTCCAGGCGGCGCGTGCAGTTTGGCCTTCTGCTTGCCCTGATGGTTCTGGTCTCGTTCGCTGAAATCCTCAGCATCGGGGCCGTCCTGCCTTTTCTGGGGGCACTGACCGCCCCTGAACGTGTGTTTGATCACCCCCTCGCCCGGCCACTGATACAAATGCTGGGCATCACCTCAGCCAGTCAGCTGCTGTTGCCGATGACTGTCATCTTCGTCCTTGCCGCCCTGATCGCGGGTGTCATGCGCTTGCTGCTGCTGTGGGTAAATACCCGGCTCTCATTCGCTGTCGGGGCCGACATCAGCATCAGCATGTATCGCCGGACGCTCTTACAGCCTTATTCAGTACATCTGAGCCGAAACAGCAGTGAGGTGATTAACAGCATAGCCAACAAGGCAAATGAGGTCACAAACTCAATATTGATGGGCTTTAACATCATCAGCTCAGCCATTGCGATCATTGCGATCATCCTTGCGCTTGTTGCCGTTGATGCGGCGGTTGCATTGGGCACGTTTGCCGGCTTTGCAGTCATTTACAGCGCCAGCGTGTTGGTGACCCGCAGGCGGCTGCTTCTCAACAGTCAGCGAATAGCCCAAGGGTCCAGTCAGGTCATCCAGTCTCTGCAGGAAGGTTTGGGAGCCATTCGTGACATTCTTATAGATGGAAGTCAGGAGACTTACTGCCGGGTCTATCGAAACGCTGATGCGAGGACGAGACAAGCACGGGGAGACAGTACGTTTGTCTCCACGAGTCCGCGCTATGTGGTTGAGGCGCTCAGCATGATTTTTATCGCGTGCGTGGCATACGCTCTCGCTCAAAAGACTGACGGCATTTCCCGGGGTATTCCCGTTCTTGGTGCGTTGGCGCTGGGCGCTCAGCGCCTGTTGCCCCTGCTGCAGCAGGTCTATGCTGCCTTGACGGGAATCAGGGCAATTCAGGCGTCCGTGGCGGACGTGCTGGACCTGCTTGACCAGCCGCTGCCTGCGCTGCCGGCACATCCCACGCAGCCAATTCCTTTCCATGAGTCGATTGCGCTGCACCAGCTTTCGTTTCGTTACGGCGCCGAGACACCCGTGGTACTTGACAGGCTTGATCTGACGATCCCCAAGGGTGCGCGCACAGGTTTCATCGGTGCGACCGGTAGCGGCAAGAGCACCCTGCTCGACATCATCATGGGCCTTCTTTCGCCGACAGATGGCAGCCTTGCCATCGACGGCCAGGCGGTTGGTCCCGGCAATTGCCGTGCATGGCAGGCACATATTGCCCACGTGCCCCAGGCCATTTTTCTTGCCGACACCACGATTGAAGAAAACATTGCCTTCGGATTGCCCAAAGAACTGATTGACCATGAGCGCGTCCGTTCCGCCGCCCGCCAGGCCCAGATCGCCGACGTCATTGAAAGCTGGCCTCTCGGGTACCAGGCCATGGTCGGCGAGCGTGGGGTCCGCCTGTCAGGCGGTCAACGCCAGCGCATAGGTATCGCGCGTGCCTTGTACAAGCAGGCAGATGTCATCATTTTTGATGAAGCCACCAGTGCCCTTGACAGCGACACCGAACAGGCCGTGATGGATGCCATCGAAGGCCTGAGCAAGGATTTGACCATCCTGATGATTGCCCATCGCCTGAGTACACTGAAAAATTGCACGCAGATCATTGAGCTGGCAGGCGGCAGTGTCAGCCGTATCGGCACTTATGAGGAAATAATTGCGCAGCCTCATGTGGTTTCGCCGATCGACGGTGGCCAGCATGGCCAACAGCAGACAGAAGCTGCAAGCAACAAGGAACAAAAATGATGCCCTATGGTCGCCAAGACATTAACCAGGCCGACATCGACGCTGTCACCGAGGTGTTGCGCTCGGATTTTCTGACGCAGGGGCCGGTCGTGCCCATGTTCGAAAAAGCGGTTGCCGACCATTGCGGGGCCTATCGCGCAGTTGCCGTGAACAGCGCCACCTCTGCCCTGCATATTGCCTGCCTGGCCCTCGGTGTGGGCCCGGGTGATCTGGTCTGGACCAGCCCCATCACGTTTGTGGCCAGCGCCAACTGCGCGAGATATTGTGGTGCAGAGGTCGACTTTGTAGATATTGACCCACGCACCTACAACCTGAGCGCCTCCCGTCTCGCTGAAAAGCTTGAGCGTGCTGCGGCCGCCGGCAGGCTGCCCAAGGTCGTCATTCCGGTGCACCTGTGTGGCCAGCCGTGCGACATGGAAGCCATTCATGCGCTCTCGTTGACGTATGGGTTTCGCATCATCGAAGACGCCTCTCACGCCATTGGCGGGCGATATAAAAATGAACCGATTGGCAACTGCCGCTTCAGCGACATCACGGTTTTCAGCTTTCATCCGGTAAAAATAATCACTACCGGGGAAGGCGGAATGGCGCTGACCAATAACCCCGTCCTCGTCAACAAGATGGTGCGCTTGCGCAGCCACGGCATCACGCGCGACCCGGCTGAAATGGACAAGGCGCCTGATGGGCCCTGGTACTACCAGCAGGTGGAACTGGGGTTCAACTATCGAATGACAGATATCCAGGCGGCCCTGGGGGCCAGCCAGATGACGCGTCTTGACGAGCTGGTGGCGAAGCGCCATGCACTTGCTGAAAACTACAACAAACTTTTGAAGGGCTTGCCGGTCACGGCGCCCTGGCAGCACGCTGACAGCTATTCCGGCCTGCACCTGTACGTTGTGCGGCTCGATGTCAAGCGCATGAATGCGACGCACCGGGAGGTTTTTGAACGTCTCCGTACTGCGGGCATCGGTGTCAACCTGCATTACATCCCCGTCTACCACCATCCCTACTACGCGACTTCCGGGTTTAATGCCAGCGACTTCCCCGAGGCTGAGCGCTACTACGCCGAGGCCATCAGCCTGCCCATGTACCCTGCACTGACAGAAGCCCAGCAGATGGAAGTCGTCAAGCGATTGACAACGCCAATTGGCCATCAGACGATTTTCTGACCATCGAGGTAGACGGGTGTTTTTTTCATGAGCCGCCTGGCGCTTGGGACTGTCCAATTTGGCCTGAATTACGGGGTCGCCAACCGAAGCGGGCAGGTCTCGCGGTCGACTGCAAAAGCGATGCTGGCGCTTGCACTTCATGGCGGCGTCAATATGCTCGACACCGCAGTGGCCTATGGTGAAAGTGAAGCATGCCTTGGCGAAGTTGGAACCGACGGATTCAATGTTGTCAGCAAACTGCCCGCAGTGCCAGAAGTTTGTCCAGACGTAGATGCGTGGGTCCAGGCACAAATCACGATGTCGCTGGCGAGGCTGGGTGTGAAGGGTTTGTACGGGCTTTTGTTGCATAGACCCGACCAGTTGCTTGCAGCGAACGGTATGGCTCTTTATATGGCGTTACTGCGGTTGAAAGAAGCCGGTACGGTGCAAAAAATCGGCATCTCGATCTACGCGCCCGATCAGCTCGCCGGTCTTGCGTCACGATTTCATTTTGATATTGTCCAGGCGCCTCTCAATCTTGTTGATCGCCGCTTGCATGCGTCGGGATGGCTGCAAAAACTCAAGGATGCCGATGTTGAAGTTCATACACGCTCTGCATTCCTGCAGGGTTTGCTGCTGATGCCCAGAGCGGGTATTCCTGAGCAGTTTGCGCGGTGGACCGTGCTCTGGCGCAACTGGCATGAGTGGCTTGAGGCTCATGGTGCCGATGCCGTGAAGGCCTGCCTGGCCTACCCGCTCTCATTGCCCGAAGTCGACCGTGTGGTTGTCGGTGCTGACAGCCTGAGCCAGCTTGCCCAAATCATCGATGCCGCGCGTGCACCTTGTCCTGACAGCCTGCCTGACCTGCGGTGCGGCGACCAGGAATTGATCAACCCAGCCCTTTGGCCCTCCCCATGAAAGTTGTCGCTATTGTTCAGGCCCGAATGGGCTCCACCAGACTACCCAACAAGGTCATGAAGCCCGTGGATGGTGTTCCCATGATCGAATTGCTGCTTTCGCGCCTGTCAAAAGCGCAGGAGGTCGATCAGATCATCGTTGCAACATCAACTGATGAGCGTAACAAACCACTGGTCGCACACGTGCAGAAGCTGGGCTATGCATGTGAACAGGGTAGCGAAAACGACGTGCTCGACCGTTTTATACAGGCTGCCAGAAAGCACCAGGCCGATGTTGTGGTGCGCATCACTGGCGACTGTCCGCTGGTAGACGCGGCCCTGGTGGATGAGGTGATCTCTCGGTTCAGGGCGGCCGGCGTCGATTACTTCAGCAATATCAATCCGCCAACCTATCCCGATGGGCTGGACATTGAAGTCTGCACTTTTGAAGCCCTCAATCGGGCTGGCACTGAAACGGCAAAACCGTATGACCACGAACACGTCACGCCCTATCTGCGCGAATCGGGTAACTTTCGTACTGCGGCCATGCAAAACAACAAGGACTTCTCCGCCCTGCGATGGACGGTAGACGAACTTGCCGACTTCAAGGTCATTGAAGGGGTTTTTCAGCACTTCAGCCCCCGCATTGATTTCACATGGGCTGAGGTTCTGGCCCTGCAGCAGCAACACCCCGAAATTTTCGACCTGAATCAAAAAATTGTGCGAAACGAAGGAGCAAACATGGGTACCGGGCAAAAGCTTTGGAAGCGTGCAAAACAGATTATTCCGGGTGGCAACATGCTGCTCTCCAAGCGTGCCGAGATGTTTCTGCCCGATCAATGGCCTGCTTATTTCAGCAAGGCCCAGGGTTGCAGTGTGTGGGACATGGACGGCAGGAAATACATCGACATGTCCATCATGGGTGTTGGGACAAACACCCTTGGTTATGGCCATCCAGAGGTTGATGCGGCCGTTCAGGCCACTGTTGTTGCCGGCAATATGTCAACCTTCAATTGCCCGGAAGAGGTCTACCTGGCTGAAAAACTCATCGCCATACATCCCTGGGCCAGCATGGTGCGCTTCGCGCGCAGCGGCGGTGAGGCCAATTCGGTCGCCATCCGTATTGCCCGGGCGGCTTCGGGACGCGACAAGGTTGCCATATGTGGCTACCACGGCTGGCATGACTGGTACCTGGCTGCAAATCTGGGCGACGAGCAAAACCTGGCGGGTCACCTTCTTCCGGGTCTTGACCCCAAGGGGGTGCCGCAGAATCTGCGCGGCAGTGTGCTGCCTTTCCGGTACAACAATTTTCCTGAACTTGAGGCTCTGGTGCGCAATCACGAGATTGGTGTCATCAAGATGGAGGTCTCGCGCAACATGGGCCCCGAGGATGGTTTCCTCCAGAAGGTGCGCAAGCTGGCCACAGACAACAACATCGTGCTGGTTTTTGATGAGTGCACTTCTGGTTTCCGGCAGACGTTTGGTGGCCTGCACACGCTTTATGGCGTAGAGCCTGATATGGCCCTGTTTGGCAAGGCGATTGGCAATGGGTATGCGATCACTGCGATTATTGGCACGCGTGAAGTGATGGAGGCCGCGCAGTCGACCTTTATCAGCAGCACCTTCTGGACAGAGCGCATCGGCCCGACAGCTGCACTCAAGACTTTGGAAGTAATGGAGCGCGAGAAGTCATGGGACACCATCACGGCAGTCGGCAACGACATCAAAAAGAGTTGGCAGCAGCTTGCCGACAGGCACGGCCTGTCCATTGACCAGTGGGGCATGCCTGCACTGGCGGGCTTCAGTTTCTCGGGCCCGAATGCACTGGCCTACAAGACCTTTGTGACCCAGGAAATGCTCGCCAAGGGTTATCTGGCCGGCAACTGTGTGTATGCGTGTACCGCACACACACCCGAGGTTGTGGCCGGGTATGTCGATGCGCTGGATGGTGTTTTCGGCATCATCCGTGAATGTGAAGACGGCCGTGATATTCATGGCCTGCTCAAGGGACCTGTGTGCCATGCCGGCTTCAAGCGGCTGAACTAGGGCCTGAAAACAGTATTCACAGACCATAGCCCCACACCTGACGGCATGAAGATCTTCTTTCGTACTGATGCGTCGCTTGTCATCGGGCAGGGCCACGTCATGCGGTGCCTGACGCTTGCAGTTGCATTGCGTGAACATGGCGTTGATTCCGGGTTTGTATGCCGCGATCACCCAGGCAACCTGTGCGACTTGGTCAGGGCCAGCGGTTTCCGGGTGCATTCCCTGCCGCCTGCGTCCACCCCGGTGCTGCCGTCGTCCGCAGACCCCTATGCTGCGTGGCTGGGCACCACGTGGATGGAAGACGCCGGACAAACCCTCGCAGCCATGGGTGCCGACCCGTCAGTACCGCACTGGGTTGTCGTTGATCACTATGCGCTCGATGCACGCTGGGAGGACGCGGTCAGGGCCCGGGTGCCCCGCGTCATGGCCATTGACGACATTGCCGACAGGCCGCACAGGGCAGATGTGTTGCTGGACCAGAATCTTTACCCCGACATGAAAGGACGCTACGCAGGTCTTGTCGATTCCGGTTGCGTCCAGTTGCTGGGCCCGCGTTATGCGCTCCTGAGAAAAGAGTTCGTGATGTCACGGCAAGGCCTGAGGCCACGGGACGGATCTGTGGCACGCGTGCTGGTTTTCTTTGGCGGCAGCGATGTGAGCAACGAAACCGGCAAAACGCTGGATGCCATTGAACTGCTGAACCGGTCTGGTGTCAGGTTCGACATCGTGGTGGGTGCTGCAAATCCGTTCAGGGACATGCTGGCTGCCCGGTGCGACGGGCTTCCCAACGTCAGCCTTCACTGCAATATTTCCAACATGGCGCAGTTGATGGCAGACGCTGACCTCGCGCTGGGGGCCGCCGGCACGGCCACCTGGGAGCGCTGTGCAACCGGGCTTCCTGCATTTATGCTCTCGGTTGCAGACAACCAGGTGGAGATTGCCAAAGGCGTTGACAGCGTTGGCGCACAGCGCTATCTCGGCCCCTGTTCCACAGTCACGGCCGGTCAAATCGCTGCAGCCCTGGTGCAGGCCATCGACAATCCGCAGACGCTTAGGGAGATGTCGCAAACAGCATTGACCCTTGTCGATACCCTGGGTGCCGAACGGGTGGTTGCAGCGTTAAAGGAATCCGCTTGAAAATCTCCATACTGTGTTCCGATGCCGGGCATCCGATCGCTCCCTCGCTTGCGGCATGGGCGGAGCGCCAGCGCGCAGACCAGCACCAGGTAGAACTTGTTCAGGGCAAGCGTGACCTGTCTGGCGGAGATGTGCTTTTCCTGATCTCCTGCCATGAGCTGATTCGTGAAGATGTGCGCTCACGTTATGCCGCCACCCTTGTGATTCATGCCAGTGACCTTCCGGAGGGCAGGGGCTGGTCTCCCCACATCTGGCAGGTACTTGAAAAAAGCAGCCTGATCAAGGTCACGCTGCTCGAAGCGGCGGATGCGCTCGACAGCGGCGCCATCTGGGCGCAGGCCGACATGCACCTGGAGGGCCATGAAACTTTTGATGAAATCAATGCAAGGCTGTTTGCTGCTGAGTTGAGCCTGATGGACTTTGCAGTCGCCAATCTCGGTGTGGTCGTCCCGCGGCCCCAGGATGGCCGAACGCCGACCAGTTATCCCAAACGCACACCGGCTGACAGCAGAATCGACCCGCACCGTTCGATTGCCGAACAGTTTGATCTTCTGAGGGTGGCTGACCCGTTGCGCTTCCCGGCCTTTTTTGACTGGCAGGGCCACCGCTACCTCATACACATCACCAAGGACAAGCATGGCCAACCATGAGTTTATTGACATCGCCGGCCGCAGGATTTCAAGGCATGAGCCCCCGTTTGTCATTGCTGAGATGTCGGGCAACCACAACCAGTCTCTGGCACGCGCACTTGAAATCGTCGAAGCCGCCGCCAGGACGGGCGCACATGCGCTGAAAATCCAGACCTACAGGCCAGACACCATGACGCTGGACCTCGACGAACGCGAGTTTCATATCAGTGACCCCAAAAGCCTCTGGGCGGGCACCTCGCTGTACAAGCTCTATGGCGAGGCCTATACACCGTGGGAGTGGCACAAGCCGATTTTTGACCGCGCACGCGAGCTCGGCATCATTGCCTTCAGCACCCCGTTTGACGACACCGCGGTTGATTTTCTCGAAGAGCTCAACGTGCCTTGCTACAAGATTGCATCGTTTGAAAACACCGACCTGCCCCTGATAAGGCGGGTGGCTGCGACCGGCAAACCACTGATTATTTCCACGGGAATGGCCAGCGTCGCAGAGCTCGATGACACCGTGCGTGCCGCGCGTGAGGCAGGTTGCACCCAGCTCGTCCTGCTCAAGTGCACCAGCACCTACCCTGCGACCCCTGCCAACACCAACATCCTGACGATTCCGCACCTGCGCGAACTCTTCGGCTGCGAGATTGGCCTGTCTGACCACACGATGGGCGTGGGGGTTTCTGTCGCCAGTGTGGCGCTGGGCGCAACCGTCGTCGAAAAACACTTTACCCTCAATCGTGCCGACGGCGGCGTGGACAGCACCTTCTCGATGGAGCCTGCCGAGATGGCGCAGCTGGTGACGGAAACCGGGCGTGCCTGGCAGGCACTGGGCCAGGTGAGCTATGGCATAACCGAAGCCGAAAAGCCGTCCCTCGTATTCAGGCGATCCATCTACATCGCAGAGGACATGAAAGCCGGCGATGTCTTCACGCCAGTGAACCTGCGGTGCATACGCCCGGGCATGGGCCTGCCCCCAAGGTTTTATGAAACATTCCTGGGGCGCAGGGTCACGCAGGATGTCAAAAAAGGCACGCCCATGGGCTGGGACCTGCTGGGCTAGGAGCAACCTTCATGTCTGAAGAAAAAATGAAAATTGTCGCCACCATTGAAGCGCGCATGACCTCGTCAAGGTTGCCTGGCAAGGTCCTGATGCCCGTGCTCGGGCAAACCATGCTTCAGCACCTGGTCACGCGCCTGGAGGCCGTGCCCTCGATTGACGCCATTGTGCTGGCCACCACGGTTAACGCGGCGGACGACCCCCTGGCAGCGTTCGCTGCAGCGCACGGCATGGCCTGTTTCAGGGGCAGTGAAGACGATGTCATGCAGCGCGTCATTGATGCGGCTGACTCGGTCGCCGCAGATGTTGTTGTCGAGATCACCGGCGATTGCCCCGTGATTGACCCGCAGATCATTGAGCAGGCCATTCGCATGTTCAGGGCCCATGATGCCGATTACGTGGGAAACGCCCAGGTACGCAGCTACCCTGACGGGATGGATGTCCAGGTGTTCAGGCTTGAGACCCTGAAAAAGTCTGCGGCGCTCACCCATGACCCGCTGGATCGCGAGCACGTGACATTGCACATCCGCCATCACCCTGAAATTTTTTCACACGTCCACCTTGTGGCGCCGCCTGAACTGCACTGGCCCACCCTGGGCCTGACTCTTGACGAGCGCGCAGACTATGAATTGCTGAAGCGCCTCATTGAGCATTTCGCGGGGGAACCCCTTTTCAGCTGCCTCGATGCAGTCAGTTTGCTGCGGAACAAACCCGACTGGCTTGCCATCAACGAAGCCGTGAAGCGCAAAGGCGACGCATGAGCCAGGGTGTACTGATTGTTGGGCTGGGCCAGATCGGCATGGGTTACGACCTTGATCTTGATCCGCAGCAATACGTGTACACCCATGCGCGTGCGTTCAGCCAGCACCCCGGGTTTCATTTGCTGGCGGCCGTCGACCCGGATGCCGGCCGCCGCCAGGTCTTTGAACGGGTCTTCAAAGCCCCGGCCCATGCCACGCTGGGTGCTGCCCTTGGCCAACATGCACCTGATCTTGTGGTGATTGCCACGCCAACTGCGCAGCACAGGGACGCGCTTCAGCAAGTGCTCGAGCATTCATCGCCAGCAGCTGTACTCTGCGAAAAACCCCTGTCCCATGACGTGGAGGAGGGGCACTGGATGGTGAGCGCATGTGCCCAAAAGGGTGTGAAGCTTTATGTCAATTACATGCGGCGCTCAACGCCTGGCTTTACCAGAGTCAAGAGATTGATTGATTCCGGAACAATAAAAACACCCGTGAAAGGGGTGGTCTGGTATTCAAAAGGCCTTGTCCACAATGGCTCTCATTTTGTAAATTTGATGGAGTATTGGCTGGGCTCCGTACAAGGTGCATCGGTGATTAACAGCGGGCGTTTGTGGGACGGACATGACCCTGAGCCAGATGTGTGCATCCGGTTTGAAAAAGGAGAGATTGTTTTTCTGGCAGGCTGGGAGGATAAATTTTCCTATTACGCGCTGGAGCTTCTTTCGCCCAATGGACACCTGAGATGCGATCAGGGGGAAGCCGGTCTGGTTTGGACCAATTACCCCAAGACAGACATGTCCATTGATGGGGTCTCAGGACACACGCCAGATGAGGTCATTGATTCCGGGATGGCTCACTATCAGATGCATGTTGTCAACCAGCTGGCGTTGGATCTGAGCGGCGCTTCCGGCAGTATCTGCACTGGTGCGGACGCTGTTTCAACGCTTGATTCGATAAAGCTTGTTACCGGCCAGATTGAGGGGTAATACCTTGAGTATTGCTGCACTGTTCAAGATTGGCTTGTCATGGCCGGCCGTAAATGCCTCGTCGATAAAATATTTCGAGTTTCCTCAACCTCCCGTCACCATGTTGCACGTATGAACACACAAACAAAACTCGCTCTTCTCGGCGGACCCAAAGCCATTGATAAGCCTTTCAAGCGATACAACTCCATGGGCCAGGAGGAGGTGGATGCGGCTAAAAGTGTTGTGGAAAGCGGCGTGCTTTCCCAGTTCATCGGCGGGTGGGAGCCGGATTTTTATGGTGGCTCGAAAGTGCAGGCGTTCGAGCGCCAGTGCGAGGCCTACTTTGGCGTCAAGCATGCGGTCACCGTCAACTCCTGGACATCCGGCCTGGTGGCTGCCGTGGGTGCGATTGGCATCGAGCCGGGTGACGAGATCATCGTGAGCCCCTGGACCATGTGCGCAAGTGCCACCGCCATCCTGCACTGGAACGCGATTCCCGTTTTTGCAGATATCGAGTCCGACACCTTCTGCCTGGACCCGGCATCGGTCGAGGCCAACATCACGCCGCACACAAAAGCCATCATGGCGGTTGATATTTTTGGCCAGGCGGCAGACATGGACGCCCTGATGGATATTGCCGAACGCCACGGTCTCAAGGTGATCACGGATACAGCGCAGGCGCCGGGCGCCAGATACAAGGGCGCCCTGACCGGCACCCAGGCCCATGTGGGTGGCTACAGCCTCAACTATCACAAGCACATACACACGGGCGAGGGCGGCGTCATTGTCACGAACGACGACGAGATCGCAAAGCGGCTGCAGCTGATCCGCAACCATGCCGAGGCGGTGGTGGGGCCCATGGGCATGACGGACTTGCGCAACATGATTGGCCATAACTTTCGCCTGGGCGAAATTGAATGCGCCATTGGCATTGAACAACTCAAAAAGCTCGACGGGTTCGTTGCGACCCGGCAGCGCGCCGCTGAACGCCTGACTGCCGGCCTGAGCCAGTTGAAAGGCTTGCGCACCCCGGTTGTCAGGGCTGACTGCACACACGTGTACTACGTCTACCCCATGGTGCTTGACCTGCAGGTGCTGGGTGTCTCGCGCGCCCGTATCGTCCAGGCGCTTGAAGCCGAGGGCGTTGCCGGGCTCGCAGCGGGTTATGTGAACGTTCACCTCCTGCCCATGTACCAGAAGAAGATGGCCTATGGCTCCAGAGGCTTTCCCTGGACGTCAGACATCTGCCGTCGCGACGTGAGCTACGACAAGGGCATTTGCCCGGTGGCTGAGGCTTTGCATGACACCACCTTTCTGGGGTACGAGATGTGCATGCATGACCTCAATGATGCCGAGGTTGACCTGCTCGTCGCTGCGTTCCGGAAGGTATGGGCCCAGCTGGCCAGTCTGCAATGATTTACCAGCTCAACCAGGACTACTTTCTCAGGGCGCTGACGGCTCAGGACCTGGACGGGCCGTACGCCGGATGGTTTGATGACCAGGAGGTGTGCCGATACAACTCCCACGGCAAACTCTTCAGGCCACGCGCCTATTTTGAAAGCTACCTCAGCCAGATCGACCAGCAGGACCGCGTCGTGCTGGCGATTTGCCATGTGGCTGACGGGCACATCGGCAATGTGAGCCTGCAGGACATCTCCCTGATCAACCGCACGGCCGAGTTCGCCATTGTCCTGGGTGACAAGCGGCACTGGCACAAAAAGGTCGGTGCGCTCGCTGGCGTGGCGCTCGTTTCACATGGCTTCCAGAAGCTGAACCTTGAGCGCATTTACTGCGGCACTGCGGCGACCAACATGGGCATGCAAAAGCTGGCGCAGGATCTCGGCATGGTGCTGGAGGGAACGCGGCGCCAGCACCTGTTCCTGGAGGGAGCCAGGGTGGACGTGCTCGAATACGGCGTTTTGCGGTCCGAGTTTGAGAACAGACCCGGCGCCTCCTGATGCTTGCGCTTGTATCGCATGATGCCGGCGGCGCCGAGATTCTCAGCAGTTACATCCGGCAGCGCGGGCTGCCATGCCTCTATGTTCTCGAGGGCCCGGCCGTGCAGGTTTTTGGCAGAAAGCTCGGCGCAATCCAGACAACCCCTCTGGCCGCTGCCATCAGCCAGGCTTCTTCGCTGCTCTGTGGAACAAGCTGGCAGTCAGACCTTGAATTCAACGCGCTGGGGCTTGCACGTGAGGCTGGCAAGCCTTCCGCGGCATTCCTGGACCATTGGGTCAATTACCGCGAGCGATTCACGCGCGGCAGTGACGTGCGCCTGCCTGACGAAATCTGGGTAGGCGACAGCATTGCCCGAAATATTGCTGCGGCTGTCTTGCCGGGTGTGCCCGTTCGTCTGGTAGACAACCCTTATTTTGCGGATCTCCGCGCTGAGCTCGGCACCCTGGTGCGCAGCCATGCGCCTGCCAGCGACAGCCTGTCCGTCCTGTATGTGTGCGAGCCCGTCCGTGAACACATGCTGCGCCAGTTCGGCAACGCGCGGCATTTGGGATACGTGGAAGAAGAGGCCCTGACCCATTTTCTCGGCCATATCCATACGCTGGGCAAAGCGGTCAGCCGGGTGGTCGTCAGGCCACACCCTTCTGAAGCGCGCGACAAATACGACTGGGCACAGGCGCAGTGCCCGGTTCCGCTGGTGCGCGGGGGCGGGCAAACGCTGATGCAGGAGATCGTCGACTGCGACGTGGTGGTGGGTTGCGAGTCCATGGCCATGGTGGTGGCCCTGCTGGCCGGCAAACGGGTGATCAGCTGCATACCGCCCGGAGGCCGCCGCTGCGTGCTTCCCTACCCGGAAATAGAGCTGCTGTCCGCCTGACCGATACCGGGACGGCAAGCCGGCGTCACCGTCTCAGTCAATCAGCCGCATCAACCTGGCGACGTTTTCTTCAATCGTCGACTGGCTGCAGTCCAGCGTCACCTGCGGTGCCTCCGGCGCTTCATAGGGGCTGCCGATGCCTGACATGTTTGGCAACTGGCCACTGCGTGCCCTCTTGTACAGGCCCTTGGTGTCGCGCTCCTCACACACCGCCAGCGGCGTGCTGACATACACCTCCAGAAAATTGTCAGGCCCTACCAGTTCGCGTGCCATGGCCCGCTCGCGGCTGAAGGGCGATATCGATGCCGCCATGACCACCAGGCCTGCCTCCATCATCAGCTTGGCCACCTCAGCCACACGGCGGATGTTCTCTACCCGGTCGGCATCGGTAAACCCGAGGTCCTTGTTCAGCCCCTGGCGGACGTTGTCACCGTCGAGAATGAAGGTGCGCCTGCCCTGTGCATGCAGTGCGACTTCAAGTGCATTGGCGACGGTTGATTTACCCGACCCTGACAGGCCAGTGAACCAGATGACCCTGCCTTTGTGGCCATTGAGCTGCTCCCTGTCGGCACGGGTAATTGACAAGGCCTGGCGGTGAACGTTTTGTGCCCGGCGCAGGGTGTGGCGAATCATGCCTGCCGCCACCGTCGCGTGGCTGTGGCGGTCGACCAGAATGAACGCGCCCAAGGCCTTGCTCTCAAGGTAGGTGTCGAAGGTCAAGGGCTGGCTGGTCGCGATATTGCACACGCAGATATCGTTCAGCGTGAGTTGCCTGGCGGCCTCATGTGCCAGCGTATTGATGTCCACGCGGTGCCTGATGCTGGTAATGGACGCGCTGGCCCACTGCGTGGACAGCTTGATGCTGTAGCTGCGGCCTGTCATGCCGGGTTCGGTGCCCATCCACACCAGGGTCGCCTCAAACTGGTCGGTGGTTTCAAGCGGCCTGTCTTTCAGCGAAATGATGTCGCCCCGTGAGGCATCGATCTCGTCATTCAGCCGGAGTGTGACGGCATCACCCTGAATGGCCTCTGCCAGTGCGCCGTCCATGGTCAGCACTTCCTCCACCCTGGCTGTCTGGCCTGACGCCGTGACGCGGATATGGTCGCCAGGGCGTACCCGGCCCTGTGTCACCGTCCCGCTGAACCCGCGGAAGGTGTCGTCTGGCCGGTTCACCCACTGGACGGGAAACACCAGCCGGTCAGATGCCGTTTTCTGCACGGGGATGGACTCCAGCTGTGCCATCAGCGGCAGGCCCTTGTACCAGGGCATGTGGCCCAGCTGCCGCGTGATGTTGTCACCCCTGAGGGCCGACACCGGAATGGCGTCAATGCTCTCAAATCCAAGCGGCTTTGCAAACTCGTTGAATGCTTCGGTGATCTGCGTGAAGGTGTGTTCGCTGTAGCCGACCAGGTCCATCTTGTTGACCGCCAGCACCACGTGCCGTATGCCCACCAGTGACACCAGGAAGGCGTGGCGGCGGGTTTGTGTCAGCAGGCCCTGCCGTGCATCCACAAGCAGCACGGCGGCGTCGGCCGTTGACGCGCCGGTCACCATGTTGCGCGTGTACTGCGCATGGCCGGGCGTGTCAGCCACGATGAACTTGCGCTGTGCGGTTGCAAAGAAGCGGTAGGCCACGTCAATCGTGATGCCCTGTTCCCGTTCTGCGGCCAGGCCGTCGACCAGCAAGGCAAAGTCGATGTCCTCGCCCTGGGTGCCGTATTTTTTTGATTCTGTCGTCAGGGTGGCCAGCTGGTCGTCAAACAGCTGCTGCGCATCCCACAGCAGACGGCCGATCAGCGTGCTCTTGCCGTCGTCGACACTGCCGCAGGTGATGAAGCGCAGCAAATCCTGCTCTTGCTGCTGCTGCAAAAACTCTTCGATGGTGGCGGGCAGCGCTTCATGGACTGCAGGCGTGTCGTTAGCGGCCTTGCGTGCCTTGCGGGGTTTACCGTCGGTTGCGGGCGTGCGGGGCATCAGAAATAACCTTCCTGTTTTTTCTTTTCCATGCTGGCCGATGCATCCGAATCAATCTTGCGGCCCTGGCGCTCGGAACTGCGGGCGTTGATCAGCTCGACGATGATGTCCGACAGGTTTTCAGCGTCTGAATCGACGGCGCCGGTAAGCGGGTAACAGCCCAGTGTGCGAAACCTCACCGTGCGGGCCTGAATTTCTTCGCCGGGGAGCAGTCGAAAGCGGTCATCGTCGACCATCATGATCATGCCGTCGCGCACCACGACCGGCCGCTCTTTTGCAAAGTACAGCGGCACCACCGGAAGGTTTTCCTGGTGAATGTATTGCCAGATGTCCAGCTCGGTCCAGTTGGACAGCGGGAACACCCGAATGCTTTCACCCGGGCTTTTGCGGGTGTTGTAGATATCCCAGAGTTCGGGGCGCTGGTTTTTGGGGTCCCAGCGGTGGGTGGCGGTACGAAAGGAAAAAATCCGCTCTTTGGCGCGTGATTTTTCTTCGTCGCGCCGCGCGCCGCCAAACACCACGTCAAACCTGTAGTGATCAAGCGCCTGCTTGAGCCCCTCTGTCTTGGTGATGTCCGTGTGCATGGCCGAGCCATGGTCGAAGGGGTTGATGTCCTTGGCAATGGCCTCCGGGTTGGTATGAACCAGCAGCTTCATGCCGCTGGTACGCACCATGTGATCCCTGAACAGGTACATCTCCCGGAATTTCCAGCGTGTGTCGACGTGCAGCAGGGGAAAGGGCGGTGGCGAGGGGTAGAAAGCCTTGCGGGCCAGGTGCAGCATCACCCCGCTGTCCTTGCCCACTGAATACATCATCACCGGGTTTTCTGACTCTGCAACCGCTTCGCGAATGATGTGAATGCTCTCGGCTTCAAGCCGCTTCAAATGGGGTGTTGGCGTTTGGGCCCGGGCGGCCGGCCTGATCTGGCTGCTTAAATCGAGAACCGCCGGGTAGGCCAGCAAGCTCACGTACGGAAGTGCCGCACCAGATTGCCCTGCCTTGCGGCAAAGGGCTGTCAGCCGCCCATGCGGAAACACCGCAACAGGCTTGCCGATATGGCTTTGCAGCCGGGTCAGTGCCTGCACCAGGGCTGCGGCATCAACTGCGGCTTCTTCAAGGGGTATCCAGTAACGTGCGCCCCGGGCGTCGTTGGCATGCAGGCACTCTCGGCCGCCCGGCAAGGCCTGCAATTGTGCAAACAGCACCAGTTTTCGTTTCCGGCGTGCCAGAAGCAGTTCCTGGCTCAGCACGGCGGCAACCGGCTTGTGGCCATTCTCATCTTCCAGCGTCTGCGCAGTCAGCTCGATGGGCAGTATCGCCAGCTTGTGCAGTCGGCGTTCGGCAGTTCTTTTGGTTTCACCCTGGCTAAGGCCCAGAAGGTGCCGGAAGGCCAGGTCTGTGTCCCACACTTGTGGCGCGTCGAGTCCTGAAAGATCACCTTGGAGCATGGGATTGTTTGTCGTAAAATTGAAAAATACTAAAAGTGACGTAAAAAATCAGCCATTTCCATGATTATAAATAAAAATAACTCAAATATTGCATATTGCGACATTTATGCGTCACATGGTGGTTCAACGTCCACCCAGGTCTTCCATGCGCGCGCCTGAGCCAGCAGCCCCGGTCATCGCTGTGGTGGGTGCCGGTTTCTCCGGCGTGGCAACCGTGGTCCAGTTGCTCAGGCAGCTGCGGCAACCCTCGCGAATTGTTTTGCTCGGCCACGCGCCCAGCTTTGGCCGCGGCCTCGCTTACGGCACATCGTCCAGCCAGCACCTGCTGAATGTACCGGCAGGCCGCATGGGCATGGACCCGGCGCATGAGGCGGGTTTTGCAGACTATCTGCGCGGCCGGGGTTTGAACTTCACGTCGGCCGACTTTGTACCGCGCAGCCTTTACGGCGGCTACCTTGAGGCCTGTCTTGACCTCGCACATCGGCAGGCGCCCCCTGGCGTGACGCTCGAGTGCCGACCGGTGGCTGTCGTGGCGGTGTCGGATCGTGCCGGCCCGGGCTCGCCGGCAGGCAGGCAACTGTTGCTGCAGGACGGCAGCACGCTGTATGCCGACCAGGTGGTGCTGGCTACGGGCAATTTTGCATCGCTGCCACCTGTTGCAGGCCGGCATCTCGACTGGGCGCAAGCCCCATTTTTTGGCAGTCCCTGGTCGTCACTGGGGGCGCAAACCCTGGCGGCTGAAGGTGATGTGCTGCTGGTCGGCAGCGGCCTGACGGCCATGGACATGGTCTTGCAGCTGGTCGACCAGGGGCATCGCGGCAAGATCGTCATGGTGTCGCGGCGCGGGCAGCTCGCCAAGGCGCATCGCCACCATGATGCGGCGCCCCGCAGTGACTGGGTTGAGGCCGATTTTGGTGCCGGTGAAACCCGCGTCAGGGCGCTGCTGCACGAACTGCGACGCCGCGTGCGCAGCGCCGAGGCGCAAGGTGGCGACTGGCGCGACGTGGTGGGCAGCCTGCGGTCCCAGACCGTGCGGCTGTGGCAGCAGCTGCCTGCTCACAGCAAGGCCCGCTTTGTTCGCCATCTCGGGCCCTATTGGGATGTACACAGGCACCGCGCGGCACCTGAAGTGGGCGCCCGCCTGCAAGACCTGATGGAGGCAGGGCAGGTGACGCTAATGGCGGGCAGCATCAGCCGGGTTGAACGTCAACACGACGGGCAGGCCGTGGTGTCGATTCGCAGGCGTGGTCAGCAGAAACACGAAGACAGGGTGTTCAAGGCGGTGGTGAACTGCATTGGGCCTTGCGCAGATGTGCGCCGGCTGGGCGACCCCCTGTACGGACAGCTGCTGGCGTCGGGCACCATTGCACCTGATGCGCTGGGTCTGGGTCTGGCGTGTACAGACGGTTATGAGTTGCTGGATGCCAGGGGTGCGCCCAACAAGGGCCTGTACTACATCGGCCCGTTCCTGAAGGCCAGCCACTGGGAGGCGACGGCCGTGCCGGAGTTGCGTCAGCACGCCCGTGCGCTGGCAAAGAAAATCACAGACGCTGCCGGATGAGTTGCCCCCAGCGGCCTGCCGTCCGTCAGCGGTCGTTTTTGACCGGCGTCCAAGTCGCACGCAGCCAGACTGCCGAAGTTGAAATAGATTTTAATGTATACATTAAATTTTTAGCGTATACATTAAAAAATGTCCAGATGTTAACTTCCATATTAACTTTTTGGAGATGTCATCGTGTTTGAGGCTGAAAAAGGCGTCAAAAACGGCAAAAAATGGCCTTTTTTGAGCATAAAACAGTCTGCAAGCCAATAAATACGAGCGTGAGCAGCTACTGAATTAGTAGCATCTTGATTCTGCCTGCGTCACTCTGCTTCACGGCCAGTAGATGCGACCTGCGTCACTGCAGGCTGTCATTGCTGGCTTGAACAGCCACCATTTCCCGCACAGCCTGGATGACAGGTATGCGGTGACGCGTTTGCCTGGCGTCAGCGTCGCGTGGCTACCCGGGCCTGCGCTGCGTGTTACATCCCATCAGCCCGGCGTCTGGCCCGGGCAATTCGTGCCCATTGCAGTGGCATCGCTCAGGCAGGCAATTCTGGTGGTCTAATTTCCGGGTCCGCGCGCTG
>JAZKHN010000215.1:0-1782 GCA_040385325.1 Pseudomonadota bacterium | reverse complement strand
GCGAGATTGTGGTGCCCGACCAGAACGGCATACCCAACTTTCAGCTGCTGCAGGGTGCGTTTGAAAGCCGTGGGCGAAAGGCAGCAGCGCCCAGTGCGAATGCAACCTCTATCGTTTATTACGTCTTCGACCTGCCGTTTTATGCGGGCCATGACTTGCGCGATGTGCCATTGATTGAGCGGCGCGCATTGCTGCAAAAAATCATGGCGAAGAACAAATCACCCAGCCTGCGTTTCAGCGATGCATTTGATGCGCCGTCGAAAGACCTGGTCAGTACCGCCTGCAAGCTGGGTTTTGAAGGGCTGATAGGCAAACGCGCCGATGCGCCATACCAATCGCGGCGCTCGCCGGACTGGATCAAACTCAAATGCGGCAAACGCCAGGAGTTTGTCATCTGCGGTTTTACGGAACCCAGGGGCTCGCGCAGCGGGCTGGGTGCGTTGCTGCTGGGCATACACGATGCCAAAGGCAAGCTGCAGTACGCGGGCAATGTCGGCAGCGGCTTCAATGAAAAAGTTTTGACAGATCTGCGCGCGCAACTCGACAAGCTGGAAACAGACAGCAGCCCGTTCGACAGCAAGACCACCGTGGAGGGCAGGCCGCATTGGGTCAAGCCCAAACTGCTGGCAGAAATAGCGTTTGCCGACTGGACCAACACCGACCGCGTGCGACACGCGGTGTTTAAGGGACTGCGCAGCGACAAAAAGTCGCAAGCCATTACACGGGAGAAAGTTGTGAAAGCATCCGAGCTGAAAGTGGCCGAGAGGCCTGCTGCACGAGGCGGTGTCAAGGCCGTCCAAAAATCCGCAGCCAAAAAACCTGCTGCAGTGCCACTGCCCAAGTCATTGCGCGTGACGCACCCCGAGCGGGTCATCGACAAACAAAGCGGCCTGACAAAACTGGACCTGGTGCAGCACTACGCAGCAGTTGCCGAGGTCATGCTGCCGCACCTGAAGGGCCGGCCCGTGTCACTGGTGCGGGCGCCGTCAGGCACAGCGGGCGAACTGTTTTTTCAAAAACATGCCAAGGGGGATGAGCTCCCCGGCGTCAAACTTCTGGACCCGGCGCTGGACCCAAGCCACGACTCGCTGCTGGAGATTGGCAACGTCACGGGCCTGCTCTCGTCGGCGCAGATGAACACGATTGAGTTCCACACCTGGAACGCCACGGCTTCAAGCATAGGCAAGCCCGACCGCATGACTTTTGACCTGGACCCCGGTGAAGGCGTGACCTGGCCACAGATGCAGGAGGCTGCGCTGCTGGTACGTACGCTGGTGGAAGAACTGGGCCTGGTGCCTTTTTTGAAAACCAGTGGCGGCAAGGGCCTGCATGTGGTGATACCGCTCAAACGCCTGCATGACTGGGACACCGTCAAGGGCTTTTCACAGTTCATCGTGCAGCACCTGGCGCGCACCATACCGCAGCGCTTTGTGGCCAAGAGCGGCCCCAGCAACCGCGTGGGCAAAATTTTTGTCGACTACCTGCGCAACGGCTTTGGTGCCACAACCGTCAGCGCGTGGTCTGCACGCGCGCGGCCTGGCATGGGCGTGTCGGTACCTGTGGCATGGGACGAGCTGCCTGACCTGACAAGTGGCGCGCACTGGGATGTGCAGAACATTGGCGAAAGGCTTTCGCTGGGCAACACACCATGGGATGCTTATACGGCGTCAGCGAAGTCACTGACGGCAGCCATGAAACTGATGGACTACAAGCCTGCCAAAACCTAAGCCCTGGCGAACACATTAAAGGTGCTTGATGCGCAGCGCGCTGAAGGTGCCTGCG
>JAZKHN010000214.1:0-17708 GCA_040385325.1 Pseudomonadota bacterium | reverse complement strand
GTGGGGCGGCTGGAACGCTGGCTTGGGCTATAATCCAAGGCTCTGCGCAAAACGGTCCTCAAAAGCCGGTTTACCAGAACACGACGAAAGCGGCCAAGTCCCATGTCGGGAACGCTGCATCGATCGCAAGTTAATGCAACGCGCAAGCGTATGCAGGAAAGACCATCATGATCGCAAAATCAATCAAGGCTGACATCGTTCAGGCCAACGCACGCGCTGCTGGTGACACCGGCAGCCCTGAAGTTCAAGTGGCGCTGCTGACCGGCCGCATCAACGAACTCACCCCCCATTTCAAGGCCAACGCCAAGGACCACCACGGTCGCCGCGGTCTGCTGCGCATGGTGAGCCGTCGCCGCAAGCTGCTGGACTACCTGAAGTCCAGGGACGCTGACCGTTACACCGCGCTGATCGCCAAACTTGGCCTGCGCAAGTAATCGGCAATAACGAATTGAAAGCGCCTGAGTTAGTTCACTAGCTCAGGCGCTTTTTACTTCGGAGCAAGGCAAAACGGACACGCGCTGTGTCATTCCACAAGAAAAGCCCCTGATTTCGTGAGATATCAGGGCATTTTGTGGAATGGCATCGTGTCAAAAGCCACCACTCCGGGCCTCAGGCGCTGCCTCAAGCGCCAGAACTAGTGGAGAAAAACACATGAGCATTTTTAACAAAGTCACCAAATCCTTCCAGTGGGGCCAGCACAAGGTCACGATGGAAACCGGCGAAGTTGCACGCCAGTCGAGCGGCGCTGTCATCGTGGACATGGACGGCACCGTTGTGCTGGCCACTGTGGTTGCCAAGACAGTTGCCAAGCCCGGCCAGGATTTCTTTCCGCTGACCGTTGACTACCTTGAGAAAACCTATGCAGCGGGTCGTATCCCCGGCAGCTTTTTCAAGCGCGAAGGCCGCCCCAGCGAATTTGAAACGCTAACCTCACGCCTGATCGACCGCCCGATCCGCCCGCTGTTCCCTGAAGGTTTTTTCAACGAAGTTCAGGTCGTCATCCACGTGCTGTCGCTCAACCCTGAAGTTGAAGGCGACATTCCTGCGCTGATCGCTTCCAGCGCTGCGCTGTCGATCTCCGGCATTCCGTTCAACGGCCCCATCGGCGCCGCACGCGTCGCCTACATCAATGGCGAATACGTACTCAACCCCGGCAAGACCCAGCTGAAAGATTCGCAGATGGATCTGGTTGTGGCCGGCACCGAAGCCGCCGTGCTGATGGTCGAGTCGGAAGCGCAGCAGCTGTCTGAAGAAATCATGCTCGGCGCCGTGGTGTTTGGCCATGAGCAGGGCAACATCGCCATCAACGCGATTCACGAACTGGTTCGTGATGCCGGCAAGCCGGTCTGGGCATGGGAAGCACCTGCCAAGGACGAGCCGCTGATCGCCAAGGTCAACGAGCTGGCTGGCACCAAGCTGCAAGCGGCTTATCAGATCCGTGCCAAGCAGGCGCGTACCCAGGCATGCCGCGTTGTGACTTCGGACGTCATGGCCGCACTGAAAGCCGACGGCGTTGTGTTTGACGGCGTCGCCGTTGAAGGCATGCTGTTCGACATCGAAGCCAAAATCGTCCGCAGCCAGATCCTGGCCGGTGAGCCGCGTATTGATGGCCGCGACACGCGCACTGTGCGCGCGATTGAAATCCGCAACAGCGTGCTGCCACGCACCCACGGCTCGGCACTGTTCACCCGCGGTGAAACCCAGGCGCTGGTCGTGACCACGCTGGGCACCGAACGCGATGCACAGCGTATCGACGCACTGAGCGGTGACTACGAAGACCGTTTCATGCTGCACTACAACATGCCTCCGTTCGCCACGGGCGAAACCGGTCGTGTGGGTTCGCCAAAGCGCCGCGAAATCGGCCACGGCCGTCTGGCGAAGCGCGCACTGATCGCGGTGCTGCCTTCAAAAGAAGAGTTTCCGTACACCATGCGTGTGGTGTCTGAGATCACCGAGTCCAACGGTTCGTCGTCGATGGCTTCGGTCTGCGGCGGCTGCCTGTCGCTGATGGACGCCGGCGTGCCCATGAAGGCGCACGTGGCTGGCATCGCCATGGGCCTGATCAAGGATGGCAACCGTTTTGCCGTGCTGACCGACATCCTGGGTGATGAAGATCACCTCGGCGACATGGACTTCAAGGTTGCCGGCACGACCAACGGCATCACCGCACTGCAGATGGACATCAAGATTCAGGGCATCACGAAAGAAATCATGCAGGTCGCACTGGCGCAGGCCAAGGAAGCGCGTATGCACATCCTCGGCAAGATGCAGGAAGCCATGGGCGAAGCAAAGGCTGAAGTCTCTGACTTTGCACCGCGCCTCTATGTCATGAAGATCAACCCAGAGAAGATCCGTGACGTGATCGGCAAGGGCGGCGCTGTCATTCGTGCGCTGACCGAAGAAACCGGCACGCAGATCAACATCGAGGAAGACGGCACCATCACCATCGCGTCGAACGACAGCGCCAAGGCTGATGAGGCCAAGCGCCGCATCGCCGAGATCACGGCTGAAGTCGAAATCGGCAAGGTCTATGAAGGCCCGGTCACCAAGATTCTCGATTTCGGTGCACTGATCAACCTGCTGCCAGGCAAGGACGGCCTGCTGCACATCAGCCAGATCGCCCATGAGCGTGTCGAGAAGGTGACGGACTATCTCAAGGAAGGCCAGATCGTCAAGGTCAAGGTCATGGAAACCGACGAGAAGGGTCGCGTCAAGCTGTCCATGAAGGCTTTGCTTGATCGTCCTGCCCAGCAGGAACAGGACCGCGGCTGATCAACATCTGCTAACTGATTTTGTAGCTTGCCTGCACCCGTTCATTCGCGTGCAGCAGGCGCAAAAAGCAAATGAAAATCTCATGAAAGCCGTTGAAATAACTTCCTTTGGAGTGCCTGAGGTGCTGCGCCTTGGCGCACGCCCTGCCCCTGTGCCCGGCAAGGGTGAGCTGCTGATACGCGTGAGCGCCAGCGGTGTGAATCGCCCTGACGTGCTTCAACGTACTGGCAACTACCCTGTGCCGCCCGGTGCTTCGGATATTCCTGGCCTTGAAGTGGCGGGTGTCATTGTTGAAGGTGACAAAGACGCAATGGCCCAAGCCGGACTGAAAGTCGGTGACCGGGTCTGCGCACTGGTGGCTGGTGGTGGTTACGCTGAGCTTTGCGTTGCACCTGTGGGCCAGTGCCTGCCTGTACCGCAAGGTCTGAGTGACATTGAAGCAGCCTCCTTGCCGGAAACATTCTTCACTGTGTGGAGCAATGTTTTTGAACGTGCAGGTTTGTGCTCTGGCGAAAGCCTGTTGATTCAGGGTGGCTCCAGCGGTATCGGCGTCACGGCGATCCAGATGGCCAAGGCTTTAGGCTCCATCGTGATCGTGACGGCGGGTACCGACGAAAAATGCGCGGCCTGTGTAACGCTTGGCGCTGATCACGCGATCAACTACAAGACTTCGGATTTTGTTGAAGAGGTCAAAAAATTGACGGCAGGCAAGGGCGTTGATGTGGTGCTCGACATGGTGGCTGGCAGCTACCTGGGCCGTGAAGTCGAATGCATGGCAGACGACGGCCGCATTGCCATCATTGCGGTGCAGGGGGGCGTCAAAGCCGAGGTCAATGCAGGCCTTGTCTTGCGTAAACGCCTGACCATCACGGGTTCCACATTGCGGCCGCGTTCGCTGGCGTTCAAGACCGGGCTTGCAAAAGCGCTGAAAGAGAAAGTCTGGCCCTTGATCTCAAGTGGTGCCATCAAACCCGTTATTCATAGCACCTTTCCTGCTGGTGAAGCCGCCAAAGCGCATGCCCTGATGGAGTCGAACCAGCATGTGGGCAAGATTGTTTTGACCTGGTGATGCAGAAATGAAAAAACTGATTGCAGGAAACTGGAAGATGAACGGCAGTCTGGCTGCCAACGAGGCCTTGCTGTCTGCGTTGGCCAATGGGCTCGCAGGAAAGCCGGCGGTGGATGTCGCGGTTTGCGTACCTGCGCCTTACCTGGCGCAGTTCCAGGCCCTGAAATCTGCCCAGCCCGCGCTGTCTGCCATCGACCTCGGTGCACAGGATGTTTCTGCCCAGGCTTCAGGTGCTTACACGGGCGAGGTCAGCGCAGCCATGCTGAATGACTTCGGTTGCCGCTATGCAATTGTTGGCCACTCCGAGCGGCGCCAGTATCACGGCGAAGGCGATACGCTGGTGGCTGAAAAAGCCAGGGCCGCGCTGGCTTCGGGCATCACGCCCATCGTGTGTGTGGGTGAGACGCTCGCCGAGCGTGAGGCCGGCCATACGGAAGAAGTCGTCAAGCGCCAAATGGCCGCCGTGATTCACGTCAATGGACACTGCATCAGTGAGATAGTTGTGGCGTATGAACCTGTATGGGCTATTGGCACCGGCAAAACCGCTTCGCCAGAAGAGGCGCAGGCAGTTCATGCTGTGCTCAGGGCGCAACTGAAAGCCGCGACCGACAAGTCTGATCGCGTGAAGATTCTTTATGGCGGCAGCATGAACGCTGCCAACGCAGCGAGCCTGCTGGCCCAGCCCGACATTGATGGCGGCCTGATAGGCGGCGCTTCCCTCAAGGCCCCGGACTTTTTGACAATTATTGCTGCAGCTCAATAAACCAGAGCGCAGCCAGCTATTAAATTAGGAGTAGATATGAACGTTATTCTGACCATCGTCCTCGCGGTGCAAATGCTGACTGCGCTTGGCATGATCGGCCTCATCCTTGTGCAGCACGGCAAGGGCGCTGACATGGGCGCGGCCTTCGGCAGTGGTGGCTCGGGCAGCCTGTTCGGTGCCAGCGGCAGCGCCAACTTCCTGTCGCGTACGACCGGCGTTCTTGCGGCTGTCTTTTTTGCATGCACCCTGCTGCTGGCTTACTTCGGAAATGCCCAGCCGCGCAGTGCTGGTTCCAGCGTGCTTGAGAACGCCGTTGTGGTTCCCGGAGCTTCCCCTGCGCCCATACCTGCAGCTTCAGGTGCAGCGCAAATTCCAGGAACAAGCGCACCAGCAGCAAGTGCCGTGGCCGCGCCTAAACCTCCTGCATCGGGAGCCGCGCAAATCCCGACGAAATAACGTGATTTAGCTGCCGTCCTCAGGAGGGCAGCTCATGATTTCAGGGTAAACTCTGAGTCTGTCTGGAAAGCCAAAAAAAGCCGCAAGGTTCCTCATGCCATCCAGACATTTGGCTTTCACGCCAAGAAGAGCGGACGTGGTGAAATTGGTAGACACGCTATCTTGAGGGGGTAGTGCCGAAAGGTGTGCGAGTTCGAGTCTCGCCGTCCGCACCAAGATTTGAAAAAGGGGTTATTGGGGTCAGACACCAATTTCGCAGCAGTGCAAGCACTGCTCCCTGCGGGCGAGCCAGAGGCTCGGCGAATTTGGGCTCTGACCCCAAAACCCCAAACGGCAAACTGGCTCGAAGCAAAACGGCTTTCCAGAATTTGAGTCCACGATGAACCTCGATCAATACCTTCCCGTTCTCCTGTTTATTCTGGTCGGTGTTGGTGTAGGCGTAGCGCCCCAGGTTCTCGGTCGTTTGCTCGGCCCCGTCAAACCCGACAGCGAAAAGAATTCCCCTTATGAATGCGGCTTCGAAGCCTTCGAAGATGCCCGCATGAAATTCGATGTGCGCTATTACCTGGTTGCCATCCTCTTCATCCTTTTCGACCTTGAAATTGCCTTTCTTTTCCCGTGGGCTGTTGCGCTCAAGGATATTGGCGCAGTCGGTTTCTGGTCGGTGATGATTTTCCTGGGCATTCTGGTCGTGGGCTTTGTCTACGAGTGGAAAAAAGGCGCCCTGGACTGGGAATAGGCAAGACAAACGAGATCCCCGAGGGTTCTTGCGACGCGGTGTCGCCATCCATCCACCAACGAAGGTACGGGTATGTCACTTGAAGGTGTTTTCAACGAAGGCTTCATGACCACGAGTTACGACTCGGTGGTTAACTGGGCCAAAACCGGCTCGCTCTGGCCCATGACTTTCGGCTTGGCCTGCTGCGCTGTCGAGATGATGCATGCGGGCGCGGCACGCTACGACATCGACCGTTTCGGCATGCTGTTCCGTCCCAGCCCGCGCCAGTCCGATTTGATGATCGTGGCCGGTACGCTGTGCAACAAGATGGGCCCCGCGCTGCGCAAGGTGTATGACCAGATGTCCGAGCCGCGCTGGGTGCTCTCGATGGGCTCATGCGCCAATGGTGGCGGCTATTACCACTACAGTTATTCGGTCGTTCGCGGTTGCGACCGTATCGTGCCGGTGGATGTGTATGTCCCCGGTTGTCCGCCCACGGCAGAAGCGCTGATGTACGGCATCATCCAGCTGCAGCAAAAAATCCGCCGCACCAACACGATTGCGAGGGTGTGATGCAGTCATCAACCACGGTGCTGGCATCTCCCGCATTGCCGCAACAAATCGCAGACACCGTTTCCGCCGTTCTCGGCGAGAAAGCTAAAAGCGTCAAGGTCGCGTTTGATGAAGTGACTGTCACCGTCGCGGCTGCAGACTATCTTGCGGCTGCAACCCTGCTGCGAGATTCCGCAGGTTGCCGGTTTGAACAGCTGATCGACCTTTGCGGTCTCGATTATTCGGAATACAAGGATGGCCAGTACGACGGCCTGCGTTACTGTGTGGCGTCGCACCTGCTTTCTGTAAGCCTGAACCAGCGTGTGCGCCTCAAGGTTTTTTGTCCTGACGATGACTTCCCTGTGGTTGATTCTGTCAACGACATCTGGAACGCTGCCAACTGGTTTGAGCGCGAAGCCTTCGACCTGTACGGCATCATCTTTGAAGGCCACAACGACCTGCGCCGCATCCTGACCGATTACGGTTTTATCGGTCATCCCTTCCGCAAGGACTTCCCGACAACCGGGCATGTTGAAATGCGCTATGACCCTGAGCAGAAGCGTGTGATCTACCAGCCCGTGACGATTGAGCCGCGCGAAATTACCCCCCGCGTCATCCGGGAAGACAACTATGGCAATGGCCTGCAGTAATCGGCCGAGAAAACATGGCTGAAATCAAAAACTACACGCTCAATTTCGGGCCCCAGCATCCCGCGGCACACGGCGTTCTTCGCCTGGTGCTCGAGCTCGACGGCGAAGTCATCCAGCGCGCTGACCCCCATATCGGGCTGCTGCATCGCGCCACTGAAAAGCTGGCTGAAAGCAAGACCTACATCCAGTCCCTGCCGTATATGGACCGCCTCGACTATGTGTCGATGATGTCCAACGAGCACGCCTACTGCCTCGCGATTGAAAAGCTTCTGGGCGTCGATGTGCCTGTGCGTGCCCAATACATCCGTGTGATGTACGCCGAAATCACCCGCCTGCTCAACCACCTTTTGTGGCTGGGCGCGCATGGATTCGATTGCGGTGCGATGAACATATTGATTTATTGCTTCCGTGAGCGTGAGGCCCTGTTCGACATGTACGAAGCCGTCTCCGGCGCGCGCATGCATGCGGCTTATTTCCGTCCGGGTGGTGTGTACCGCGACCTGCCGGACACCATGCCGCAGTACAAGGTCAGCAAGATCAAGAATGCCAAGGCGATTGAAGCCCTCAACGAAAACCGTCAGGGCTCCCTGCTCGACTTTATTGAAGATTTCACCAATAAATTCCCTGGTTATGTTGATGAGTACGAAACCCTGCTGACCGACAACCGTATCTGGAAACAGCGCACGGTGGGTGTGGGCATTGTTTCTCCCGAGCGTGCACTCAATCTTGGCTTTACCGGCCCAATGCTTCGCGGTTCCGGTTTTGCATGGGACCTGCGCAAGCAGCAGCCCTATGACGTCTATAGCCAGATGGATTTCGATATCCCCGTGGGCAAGACAGGTGATTGCTACGACCGCTACCTTGTGCGCGTCGAAGAGATGCGCCAGTCCAACCGCATCATCAAGCAGTGCATTGACTGGCTGCGCGTGAATCCCGGTCCGGTCATTACCAGCAACCACAAGGTGGCAGCGCCGGATCGTGAATCCATGAAGTCCAACATGGAAGAACTGATTCACCACTTCAAGCTCTTCACCGAAGGCTTTCACGTGCCCGAAGGCGAGGCCTATGCAGCGGTTGAACATCCCAAGGGCGAGTTCGGCATCTACATCGTGAGCGATGGCGCCAACAAGCCCTACCGCCTCAAAATCCGTCCGCCCGGGTTCCCGCACCTTGCGGCCATGGACGAAATGTCTCGTGGTCACATGATTGCCGACGCTGTCGCTGTCATTGGCACCATGGATATTGTGTTCGGCGAAATCGACCGTTAAAAATCATGAGCTCCACCATGACTCCAGTCCATGCGCCAGTGAGCGCACGCGCATTGTCCGAACAGGCATTCACCCGTTTTGCGCGCGAGGTCGCCAAGTACCCGGCGGACGGCAAGCAGTCCGCTGTGATGGCTTGCCTCACCATCGTTCAGGAAGAACTGGGCTTTGTCAGTGCCGAGAGCGAGAAGGTGGTTGCGGACTATCTCGGCATGCCGCCGATTGCCGTGCATGAAGTGACTACCTTCTACAACATGTACAACCAGCGGCCCGTTGGCAAGTACAAACTCAATGTGTGCACCAACCTGCCGTGCCAGTTGCGTGATGGCGCCAAGGCCTTGAAGCACCTCGAGCACAAGCTGGGCATAACCATGGGTGAAAGCACTGCGGACGGCCTGTTTACCCTGCAGCAATCCGAGTGCCTGGGCGCTTGTGCGGATTCGCCGGTCATGCTTGTCAACGACCTCACGATGTGCAGTTTCATGAGCAACGACAAACTTGACCAGCTCATCGATGGTCTTAAATCCGCCGAGGCGAAATAACATGACGCTCGCAAGCCCCACGACCTCAGCAGCGGCCCTGTCAGTGTTGTCGCAATTTGCGGCGACCGGTGTGCAGACCTGCTTTCACGGCCGGCATATCAATCCGCAGATTCTGGCGGACCTTGATGGCAGCAACTGGCGCCTGAAAGACTACGAAGCGCGTGGCGGATACCAGGCTCTGCGCAAGATACTGGCGCAGGACGGCGGTGCGGGCCTGACGCCCGACCAGGTGATTGCAGAAGTAAAAGCCGGTGCATTGCGCGGCCGGGGCGGTGCGGGTTTTCCAACGGGACTGAAGTGGAGCTTCATGCCGCGCCAGTTCCCCGGCCAGAAATACCTGGTGTGCAATTCCGATGAAGGCGAGCCAGGCACCTGCAAGGACCGCGACATCATGCAGTACAACCCGCACAGCGTGATCGAAGGCATGGCAATTGCCGCCTACGCCATGGGCATCAGCGTGGGCTACAACTACATTCACGGCGAGATTTTTGCCACCTACCAGCGTTTTGAAGAAGCGCTTGAAGAAGCCCGTGCAGCCGGCCTGCTGGGCGACAAGATTCTTGGCAGCAGCTTCAGCTTCCAGTTGCATGCTTCGCACGGTTTTGGCGCCTACATCTGCGGCGAAGAAACTGCATTGCTCGAGTCGCTGGAAGGCAAAAAAGGCCAGCCGCGCTTCAAGCCACCGTTTCCTGCAAGCTTTGGTTTGTACGGCAAGCCGACCACCATCAACAACACCGAGACATTCGCGGCCGTGCCCTGGATCATCCGCAATGGTGGCCAGGCCTACCTTGAGTGCGGCAAGCCCAACAACGGCGGCACCAAGATTTATTCGGTGTCCGGTGATGTCGAGCTGCCCGGCAACTACGAAGTCCCCATGGGCACGCCTTTCAGCAAACTGCTGGAGCTTGCCGGCGGCGTACGCAAGGGTCGCACGCTCAAGGCCGTGATTCCTGGTGGTTCTTCCGCGCCTGTCCTGCCAGCATCCATCATGATGGAGTGCACCATGGACTATGACTCGATTGCCAAGGCGGGTTCCATGCTCGGTTCTGGTGCCGTCATCGTGATGGACGACAGCCGTTGCATGGTCGAGTCGCTCAAGCGTCTGTCTTATTTCTACATGCATGAGTCCTGCGGCCAGTGCACCCCATGCCGTGAAGGCACGGGCTGGCTCTGGCGCGTGGTGGACCGCATCCATACAGGCCACGGCAAGTCAACTGACATGGACTTGCTGAACTCTGTTGCCGACAACATTCAGGGCCGCACCATCTGCGCGCTGGGTGATGCGGCTGCCATGCCGGTGCGCGCCATGATCAAGCATTTCCGTCATGAGTTCGAAGCCATGATCAAGCCCAAAGCTGCAGCGCCTGCTGCCCAGGCCGCCGTACAAGCCTGACCCGCGAAAGACAAGAACCATGGTTGAAATAGAACTCGACGGACAAAAGGTGGAAGTGCTGGAAGGCAGCACCGTGATGCATGCGGCTGAAAAAGCTGGCACCTATATTCCGCACTTCTGCTATCACAAGAAGCTTTCCATTGCCGCCAATTGCCGCATGTGCCTGGTCGACATCGAGAAGGCGCCCAAGCCCATGCCGGCTTGCGCCACGCCCGTAACGCAGGGCATGATTGTCCGTACCAAGAACGACAAAGCCATCAAGGCCCAGAAGGGCGTGATGGAGTTTCTGCTGATCAATCACCCGCTGGACTGCCCGATCTGCGACCAGGGTGGCGAATGCCAGCTGCAGGATCTGGCGGTCGGTTACGGTGGCAGTGGGTCGCGCTACGAAGAAGAAAAGCGCGTGGTTTTTCACAAGGATGTCGGTCCGCTGATCTCCATGGAAGAAATGAGCCGCTGCATCCATTGCACGCGCTGCGTCCGTTTCGGCCAGGAAGTCGCCGGCGTGATGGAGCTCGGCATGTCCCATCGCGGTGAGCATGCCGAAATCGAAACCTTTGTCGGCATGTCGGTGGATTCCGAGCTCTCGGGCAACATGATTGACATCTGCCCGGTCGGTGCGTTGACCAGCAAGCCTTTCCGCTACAGCGCCCGCACATGGGAACTGTCGCGCCGCAAGTCTGTCAGCCCGCATGATTCCACTGGCGCCAACCTGATCGTCCAGGTCAAGAGCAACACCGTGATGCGTGTGGTCCCGCTCGAGAACGAAGACGTTAACGAATGCTGGATTGCCGATCGCGACCGCTTCTCTTATGAAGCACTGAACAGCGATGAACGCCTGACCGCACCCATGCTCAAGCAGGGCGGTGAATGGAAGACCGTTGACTGGCAGACTGCGCTTGAGTACGTGGCCAACGGCCTGAAACAGATCAAGGCCGATCATGGTGCCGACAGCATTGGCACGCTGGCCAGCCCTCACAGCACACTTGAAGAGCTGTACCTTGCCGCATCCCTGATGCGTGGGCTGGGCAGCGACAACATCGACTATCGCCTGCGCAACGCAGAATTCGCGCCGTCCGGCGCGGTCCGCTGGCTCGGTACTTCCATCGCATCACTGTCACAACTGCAGCGCGTGCTGATCGTGGGCTCCAACCTGCGCAAGGATCACCCGCTGTTTGCGCAGCGCATCAGGCAGGCTGCACGAAAGGGTTGCGCGGTCAGCATGGTCAACTCTGACATCGAGTTTGCGGGCGGTGATGCCTGGGCGATGCCTGTCGCCAATGCTGTTATCGGCGCCCCTGAATCCTGGGCGCAATCGCTCGCCGATCTGGCTTCGGCCATTGCTGCTGAAAAAGGTGTTCAGTCGCCGGCTGCAGGCCAGGCCACAGATGCCGCCAGGCTGCTTGCCAAATCCCTTATGGGCGGTGAACGCAAGGCCATCCTCCTTGGCAATGCTGCTGCACACCACGCCAACGCATCCAGCCTGCTGGCACTGGCCAACTGGATTGGTACTCAGACGGGTGCAACTGTCGGTTACCTCACTGAGGCTGCCAACACGGTGGGTGCTCAACTGGTTGACGCTTTGCCCATGGGCAAGGGCCTCAATGCCGGCCAGATGCTGGCCGGAAAGCTCAAGGCCGTTCTGCTGCTCAACAACGAGCCCGAGTTTGATTCCGCCGCAGGTGCCAAGGCCAGCGCATCGCTCAATGCTGCACAAATGGTCGTGACTCTCAGCCCTTTCAAGTCCAATATGGCTTTCAGCGATGTGCTGCTGCCGATTGCCCCATTTACCGAAACGCCGGGCACATTTGTCAATGCCGAAGGCCGGGTGCAGGGCTTTCACGCCGTCGCCAAGCCACTGGGTGAGACGCGCCCCGCCTGGAAGGTGATTCGCGTGCTGGCCAATCTTCTCGATCTGCCTGGCTTTGACTTTGAGTCGTCGCAGGACGTGCTCAAGCAGGTTGCGGGCATTGATGCAGCCCAGGTCAGCGCGACGCGCCTCGGCAATGCTTCCGATGCCCCCATCACGCTGTCTTCCGCTGGGGGCGCTGTGCCCTCAGTCGCAGGGATTTATCAGCTCGACGGTCTTGTCAGGCGTGCAACGTCCCTGCAGCTGACGGCTGACGCGCGGCAAGCCGGTACCCAGCAGGCCGGGGCTCAAGAGGTGGCAGCATGATTGACGCCATTTACGGATTAGGCCAAGGGCTGATGGGTGGCATGTGGCCGGCCACGATATGGCCTGTCATCTGGACGCTGATCAAGATTATTTGTGTGGTGGCACCGCTCATGGGCTGCGTGGCTTACCTGACGCTCTGGGAGCGCAAGGCCATCGGCTTCACGCAGATTCGCTTCGGTCCCAACCGGGTTGGCCCGTTCGGCCTGCTGCAGCCGATTGCTGATGCTCTCAAGCTGCTGACCAAGGAAATCATCATCCCGACTGCGGCCAGCAAAGGCCTGTTTGTTCTTGGCCCGGTCATGACCATCATGCCGGCGCTGGCTGCCTGGGCTGTTATTCCGTTTGGCCCTGATATCGCGCTCGCCAACATCAATGCCGGCCTGCTGTTCCTGATGGCGATTACCTCGCTTGAGGTCTACGGTGTGATCATTGCCGGCTGGGCATCCAACTCCAAATACGCTTTTCTTGGTGCCATGCGTGCTTCAGCACAAATGGTGAGCTACGAAATCGCCATGGGTTTTTGCCTGGTGGTGGTGCTGATGGTGTCCGGCAGCCTGAACATGACGGACATTGTGATGGGCCAGGGCAAGGGCATGGCCGCCAGCAGCGGCTGGACTTTCCTGTCATGGAACTGGTTGCCCCTGCTGCCTATCTTTGTGGTGTATTTCATCTCGGGTCTCGCCGAAACCAACCGTCACCCGTTCGACGTGGTGGAAGGCGAGTCTGAAATCGTTGCAGGTCACATGGTTGAATATTCGGGCATGGCGTTTGCCATGTTCTTCCTGGCTGAATATGCCAACATGTGGCTGGTAGCCATCCTGGCCGTGCTGCTGTTCCTGGGCGGCTGGTTGCCACCGGTGGAGTTCCTGAGCTTTATCCCCGGCTGGATCTGGCTCGGCATCAAGACCTTCATGGTTGTCACCATGTTCCTCTGGGTGCGTGCCACCTTCCCGCGCTTTCGCTATGACCAGATCATGCGTCTCGGCTGGAAGATCTTTATCCCCGTGACTTTGGTGTGGCTGGTCGTCGTCGGTGCATGGATGCAGACCTCTTACAACATCTGGAAGTGATATGAGCCCCCACGTTCGCTCACTTCGTGTAGCTCTCTGCCCCCCGAGGGGGCCGCTCCGCCTGCGGCCTGGCAAAGCCAGTTCCGCGGCTCCTGCTTGCATGAGCACTTCGCCAGCGAGTTCCACTTTCGCAGGAAATTGATATGTCAGCCGTAGCATCATTCAAAGACTTCGCATCGAGCTTCATGCTCACCGAGCTGTTCAAGGGCATGGCCCTGACCGGCAAGTACATGTTCCGCCGCAAGATCACGGTGCAGTTCCCGGAGGAAAAAACACCGGCGAGTCCGCGTTTTCGTGGCCTGCATGCCTTGCGCCGTTATGAGAATGGTGAAGAGCGCTGTATCGCCTGCAAGCTGTGCGAGGCGGTTTGCCCGGCCATGGCCATCACCATCGAGTCGGATGTCCGTGAAGACGGCAGCCGTCGCACCTCGCGTTATGACATTGACCTGACCAAGTGCATCTTCTGCGGCTTCTGCGAAGAAAGCTGCCCGGTCGACTCTATCGTTGAAACGCACATCTTTGAATACCACGGCGAAAAGCGTGGTGACCTGTACTTCACCAAAGAAATGCTGCTGGCTGTGGGCGACCGCTACGAAACCGAGATTGCTGCCAACCGCGCAGCCGACGCGAAGTACCGCTGAGCGGCGTTCGCCAAGCTACAAGAAAGAATTCGACACAACATGGACGCCAAAACAGGTCTCTTTTACGTCTTTTCGGCGATCTTGCTGTTTGCAGCGTTTCGCGTGATCACGGCGCGTAACCCGGTGCACGCAGCACTGTTCCTGGTGCTGGCATTTTTCCAGGCATCCGCCATCTGGATTTTGCTGAAGGCTGAGTTTCTGGCCATCACCCTGGTGCTCGTTTATGTCGGTGCCGTGATGGTGCTTTTCCTGTTTGTGGTGATGATGCTGGACATCAACCTCGACGGTGCCAGAAAAGGGTTCTGGAAGCATTTCCCCCTTGCTGGAACAGTCGGGGCCATCATCGCGCTTGAGATGTCTTATGTGCTCATGGGTGGCTTTCGCGACCCGCCGAAAGCAGCAGCAAGTGCTGCTGGCCAGATCGGTGCCCAGGTCTCGAACACCAAAGAACTCGGCAAACTCCTGTACTCCGAATACCTTTACCCGCTTGAGATCGCCGCGGTCATTTTATTGGTGGCCATCATTGCTGCGATTGCGTTGACCCTGCGCGAGCGCAAGGACTCCAAATACCAGAATCCGGCCGACCAGATCCGCGTGAAGAGTACTGACCGCGTGAGCGTGGTCAAGATGAAATCGGTCGTGCCTGCAGCGCCCGTCATTCCCGCCGCTGAGGACAAACAAGCATGACACTTACCCTCGGACACTTTCTTTCACTGGGCGCGATGTTGTTCGCGCTGTCGGTAATCGGCATCTTCCTGAACCGCAAGAACCTGATCGTTCTGCTGATGGCCATTGAGCTCATGCTGCTTGCCGTCAACATGAACTTCGTGGCTTTCTCTTATTACCTCAACGACATGGCCGGCCAGGTGTTTGTGTTCTTCATCCTGACCGTCGCCGCCGCCGAGTCCGCTATCGGGCTGGCCATACTGGTCCTGCTTTTCCGCAACAAGTCCAGCATCAACGTCGATGAACTCAACACGCTGCAAGGCTGACCAGACATGAGCCAAACCCTTTCAGCTTCAACCCTGCTGGCGGTTCCGCTGGCACCGCTCGCAGGTGCCATCATCGCCGGCGTTTTCGGTACAGCCTTCGGCGGCAACCTGCTGGGCCGCCGCCTGTCGCATTCACTGACCATCATCGGCGTGCTGGTCGCCTTCATACTTTCTGCGATGACGCTCAAGAGTGTGGCCATCGACGGTGCGCGTTTCAACGAGACGCTTTACACCTGGATGACCATCGGCACCCTGAAGATGGAAGTGGGCTTTCTTGTCGATGGCCTTACCGCCATGATGATGTGTGTGGTCACCTTTGTGTCGCTCATGGTGCACATCTACACCATTGGCTACATGGAAGAAGAAGAGGGCTACAACCGCTTCTTCGGCTACATCTCGCTGTTCACCTTCGCGATGTTGATGCTGGTCATGAGCAACAACATGCTTCAGCTGTTCTTCGGCTGGGAAGCCGTGGGCCTGGTGTCATACCTGCTCATCGGTTTTTACTTCAACAAGCCGACGGCCATCTTTGCCAACATGAAGGCCTTCCTGGTCAACCGTGTGGGTGACTTCGGTTTCATCCTCGGCATTGGCCTGATCGCTGCCTACGCCGGAACGCTGAACTACGGCGAGGCATTTGCCAAGGCGGGTGACCTGGCCAAACTCAATCTGCCCGGTACCACCTGGATGCTGATCACCGTGATCTGCATATGCCTCTTCATAGGCGCCATGGGCAAGTCGGCGCAGTTCCCGCTACACGTCTGGTTGCCTGACTCGATGGAAGGCCCGACGCCCATCTCCGCACTGATCCACGCGGCAACCATGGTGACAGCCGGCATCTTCATGGTGGCGCGCATGTCGCCGCTGTTTGAGCTCAGCGATACCGCGCTCAGCTTCATCATGATCATTGGCGCCATCACCGCGCTGTTCATGGGTTTCCTCGGCATCATCCAGAACGACATCAAGCGCGTGGTGGCCTATTCAACGCTGTCACAGCTCGGCTACATGACGGTCGCGCTGGGTGCCTCGGCCTACTCGGTGGCTGTGTTCCACCTGATGACGCATGCTTTCTTCAAGGCACTGCTGTTCCTGGGTGCGGGTTCTGTGATTCTTGGCATGCATCACAACCAGGACATCCGCTGGATGGGCGGCGTGCGCAAGTACATGCCCATCACCTGGATCACCTCGCTGCTCGGCTCGCTCGCGCTGATTGGCACCCCGCTGTTTGCGGGTTTCTATTCCAAGGACAGCATCATCGAAGCCGTGCATGAGAGTCACCTCGTTGGCTCCGGTTTTGCCTACTTCTGTGTGCTGGCTGGTGTGTTCATCACTGCCTTCTATTCGTTCCGCATGTACTTTCTTGTGTTTCACGGCAAGGAGCGCTACGACCAGAACCCGGATGCCCACCACGATGACCATCATGGCGCGCATGACGCACACGATGACCACGGTCACGGCGACCATGCCAAACCGCATGAGTCACCCTGGGTCGTCACCGTGCCGCTGATACTGCTGGCCATACCGTCCGTAGTGATTGGTTTCATGACCATTCAGCCCATGCTGTTTGGCGACTTCTTCAAGGATTCAATCTTCGTCAACCTTGAGAAGCACCACGCGATGGCCGAGCTGGCCAAAATCTTCCACGGCCCGGCCCAGATGGCGCTGCATGGCTTGATGACCGCACCGTTCTGGCTGGCACTGTCGGGTGTCGCCCTGTCGTACTACATGTACATGGTCAATCCGGCCCTTCCGACGGCCATCAAGCGCATATTCCACCCGATTTATGTCCTGTTCGAGAACAAGTATTACCTCGACTGGTTCAATGAGAACGTGCTCGCGCGCGGCGCCCGCATGCTCGGCATGGGCCTCTGGAAGGGCGGCGACCAGAAGCTCATCGATGGTGCGCTGGTCAACGGCTCATGGAAGGTCGTTGGCTGGGTGTCCGGCATCGTGCGCCGCCTGCAGTCCGGCTACATCTATCACTACGCCTTCGGAATGATCATCGGCGTGTTTGTGCTGATGACGTACTTCGTCTGGCTGAACAAATAAGAATAAAAAGGAAGAACAAAAATGGGTTTGTTGAGCCTTGCCATCTGGATGCCGATTGCCTTCGGCGTCGTGTTGCTGGCCTTTGGTCGTGACGACCAGGCCAAGAGCGTACGCTGGATTGCGCTGATAGGCGCTGTCGCCAGCTTTCTGGTGACCCTGCCTTTGTACGACGGCTTCAAGCTGGGTACCTCGGCCATGCAGTTTGTCGAAAAAGCCAGCTGGATACAGCGCTTCAATGTCAACTACTACATCGGCGTAGACGGCATCTCTCTGTGGTTTGTGCTGCTGACGGCCTTTATCAATGTTGTGGTCATCATCGCCAGCTGGGAATCCATCACCACCCGCGTGAACCAGTACATGGCGTCATTCCTGATTCTCAGCGGCCTGATGATCGGTGTGTTTACCGCACTCGACGGCCTGCTGTTCTACGTGTTCTTTGAAGCCACGCTCATCCCGATGTACCTCATCATCGGCATCTGGGGCGGGCCGAACAAGATTTATGCGGCGTTCAAGTTTTTCCTGTACACCCTGCTCGGCTCGCTGCTTATGCTGGTCGCGCTGATCTACCTGTACAGCAAGTCGGGTGGCAGTTTCGACATC